>CAKUTL010000030.1 GCA_934692295.1 uncultured Candidatus Melainabacteria bacterium | reverse complement strand
GTAACTTTTAATTCTTCATTGTTTTCCATTGATTTTACCTTTCTTTGTAATTTAATTACTTTCAAATGTTTTTTCTTTTCAGGAAACCTGATTTATATATTTTTTGAATACGCCAAAATACAAGCTATTCAAAGCTATTTTGAAATCGTATTCGAACTTTTAACTTCTGACAAAGTAAATATACCCCAAACACGGCTCAGCGTCAAGGCTTTTGTAAAGAGATTTTAATTGGAAAGTCAATAAGTCTATAAGTGGATAAGTTGATAAGTTGGTTTCATTTTACTTACTCCTCTCCTAGGGAGAGGTTGGGAGAGGGTTAGATTGTAGCAAGGAAAATAAAGGAATAAGTTCAATAAAAGTCTATAAGTTCTTTACAGGAGAAGGAACTTAACTCTAGCAAATTCAGTCATTCTGAGCAAAGCGAAGAATCCAGCTGATTATTATTAGAAAACTGCATTCATATTGATTCAATGATAAATCCTTGTTCACTTTTTCTTTTTTATTTCGACGAAAAAAGAAAAAGCAGAACCAAAAAAGAAAAACACGAATAATTAAATGGAACGAGTCATCAGGGGCAAAGCCCCCGAACCCCCTTGAGCATCAGCTCTCTCCTAGGGAGAGAGAGAAATTGTATTTGAGCAAAATGCGAAAAGTTACAATTTCGAGAGAGGGTTCATTTTTTATTCAATCTACCCCTCTCCTAAATCCTCTCCCTAGGAGAGGACTTAATTGTAAAGAGATACTTCGCATTGCTCAGTATCTCTTGCTGGGTAAACTGATAAATTGATTTAAATATAAATTCCTTACGACTTTTCTGTCAACAAGTAATCCAAAGACTTTTTATAAAAGGATGCAAATTTATAGGCATTTGTTAATGAAATTTTATGCTTTCCACTTTCAACGTTAGAAATATAAACAGAACTAAAATCAAGATTTTCTGCAACCTCTTCTTGAGTCAAACCAAGTTTAATCCGTTCTAATTTAATATTTAATCCAAAAATTTTTAATAAAATTTCATCATCCATAGTTTAATTTTATAATCTTGACTTTAAATATCCAATTATCTATAATTTAAATAATTTAAACTATAGAATAAATTATTAAAGAGGCGATTATGAAAAATAAAAGAAACTTTGCTTTTACTTTGGCGGAAGTATTAATTACATTAGGAATAATTGGGGTAGTCGCAGCAATGACAATTCCAAGTCTAATGACTTCTTATAACAAAAAAATTACAGAAACACGCCTTGAAAAATTTTATTCTATATTCAACCAAGCTATTAGACTTTCTGTTGCTGAAAATGGAGATACTGACACTTGGGACGATTACTGGAAAGCATTAGATTCAAACGACCAAATTGAAGTTGAAGATGGTTTTGACTTGTATCTTAAACCATATATGCAAATATCGTACAAAAAGAAAATTAAACACAGGGGTGTTGATAAAATATTATATGTTTTACCTGATGGAAGTGCATTTGCATATGGACTATGGTACATAAGAGATATAACATTTTTTCCAAAAGATGCCGAAAAATGTATAACAAGAAATAAACCGGTTGGCACTTGTAGTTTTATGTTCATATTTTACCCTTTATCAGACGCTGCAACATGGAAATATCATTATAATAAAGGACTTGAACCATATTTATATAATTGGGATGGTACGGAGGAACATCTAAAAAACGGAGCATCCTACTCTTGTACAAGTAGAGGGGATTATTGTACCGCAATGATAAAAAATAATAATTGGAAAATACCTAAGGATTACCCACTAAAACTCCAATACTAAACTTCCACGTTAAACATTAATTATAAATAAAGAGAAATAGAATTTGTGGTAGAATATAGAAAATAGAATTATGGGAGTTACAATATGGGACAAACTTTAGTTGAAAAAATTATTTCTAACCACGCAGGTAAAGCCGTTAAGGCAGGAGAACTCGTTATCGCAAATGTTGATGTTTGTGCGGTTCAAGATGGAACAGGACCTCTAACAGTTCAAGAGTTCAAAAAACTTGGGAAAGATAAATTAAGCAATCCGCAAAGAACTATCTTGTTTATTGACCACGCTTCTCCCAGTCCTAAAAAAGAGTTATCAAACATGCACACCGTTCTTAGAGAATTTGCAAAAGAATACGGTGCAGTGTTATCTGAAGTTGGTTCAGGAGTTTGTCATCAAAGATTAGTTGAAACTTTTGTAAACCCAATAGAAATTTTAGTTGGTGCAGATTCTCACACCTGCACATCCGGAGCTTTAGGAGCATTTGCAACTGGCATGGGGTCAACCGATGTTGCTGTTGCGATGGCATTAGGCAAAGCGTGGTTAAAAGTTCCTCAAACATTCAAAATAGTTGTGAATGGTAAATTCAAAGAAGGTATTTGCTCAAAAGACTTGATGCTCCATCTAATTGGAATGATTGGAGCTGACGGTGCTACATACAAAGCCTTAGAATTTTGTGGTGACACAATTGATAATATGTGTATGGCAGAAAGATTTACCCTTGCCAATATGGCAGTTGAAGCAGGGGCAAAATGCGGATTATTTGTGCCTGACGAAAAAACTAAAGAATATTTAATCTCTCGAGGCAGAGGAGAAATGTACAAAGAAATCAAACCTGATGCCGACGCAATCTATGAACGCATTATAGAAATTGATGCTCCAACTATTGAGCATACAGTTTCATGCCCGCACACCGTTGATAATACGAAACTTGCAAAGGATTTAAACGACATAAAAGTTGACCAAGTTTATGTTGGAACTTGTACCAACGGTAGAATTGAAGACATGAGAACTGTTGCAAAAATTCTTAAGGGCAAAAAGGTTCACGAAGGAGTCAGAATGCTAATTTGTCCAGCTTCTCGAGATATTTACAAACAAGCTCTTAAAGAAGGATTACTAGAAATCTTTATGGATTCAAATGCAACAATTCTACCTCCAGGATGCGGTCCTTGCGTTGGTATTCACGCAGGTATTTTAGCGGATGGAGAAGTTTGCTTATCTACACAAAATAGAAATTTCCAAGGAAGATTAGGTAATACTAAAGGTTTTATTTACCTTTCATCCCCATACGTTGCAGCTTATTCCGCAATTAATGGATATATTTCGGATAAATAATTGATTATTAGTGAGAATGTTCAGATTAACTCCTCTCCCAATGGAGAGAAAGAAGAAAAAATTAAGCCCAGTTTTAAAACTGGGCTTTACTCTGTTTTCTCTTAATATGCAATTATTAACTTAATGTTGCTTATAAACATTCTTTGAATATCTTTCGATATATGGTGTATCAATCTCAAATACGTGAATTCTTCCTGGTCCTAAGTTTACAGAGACTTCTCCTTGTGATACTTGGAATTGACTCTCTTTACCATAAGATGGTAATAAATTAACAAGTTTTTGATCTGCTTTCAATGACGGAACTTCAATCTTACAAGCCACATCTCTATTTACGTTTTTGTTGGCAATTACAAGTAATGTTCTACCCTGTCTATGTCTTGCAAAAGCAATAACTTGATCTAACTTATCTTTTTTCTTATCTAATACAATATAAGAACCACGAGTTAATACATCATTATACTTATCACGCAATTTAAAACATTCTGTCATAAATTTACCAATTTGAGGTTTATCGCCTCCCGGTTTACGTGATAAATTGAAAATATCTAATTTCCCTTGGTGAACAGTTAAATCGTGATTATCAGTCATTGTTTCAGAAGAAGATTTTCCTCTGTAATCATAGCTATACCAATCACCTGATTGGAAACCATCTACAAAGTACGGATTCAACATGGGTAACGTAACTTCTAAGCCTGAAGTCAGGTTACAATAAACTTCTCCGCCATGGAACATTGGTGAAATATCATCGTGAGTAGCGAAAGACCCAATCAAAGATTTGCCTTTTTCAACTCTATATGACATATTCAAGTTATCAATTACATAATCGTGCAATTGAGATGCTGTATTCCATTCATTAAAAATATGATATTGTCCATAATAAGCATCAAAACCAGCTCTTAGCGAATCTTCCGGTCTATCGTATGGCATATTGGCTTGAGGGGAAGCATCTTCATAAGTATAAGTTTCTGCAAGCCAAGCAAATTCAGGATCACGTTTTCTTGAATAAGGAATAATAATATCCCAAAATTCAACAGGTTTTGCCCTTGCTACATCGGCTCTAATACCATCAACACCTGCATCAATCATCATATCAACAAATTTTCTATGGTATTCTAAAAGTTCTGGGTTAAGTGTTCTAATGCCTTCATCTTCCCAAGGTTGGAACATTCTAATATCAAACCAGCCTTGAGGTGTTTTTGCCAAACCGTTACGCTCATGAGCCATTAATTCCGGTCTTGCATTATATAAGTCGTAAGATGCACAACTTGGCATATCAACCATAACTCTCAAACCTCTTTTATGGCATTCATCCACAAAAGATTTAAACTGTTCCCTATCAGAACGAGAATCATTTTTATCTAATAACACGGGATCAATTTTTAACATATCAGCCGGAGCATAAACAGAACCTGCTGTCCCCATTGCATTACTAGCCCCTGGAGGATTTATAGGTAATACGTGAAGAGTATTAAAACCTTCTGCCTTGACTTCATCTAATCTATCTACGGCATTTTTTAAAGTTCCGTGTTCTTCATTGCCTTCAATAATTTCATTTCCATCTTTATCTTTAGCATTGAATGTTCTTGGAATAATAGCAAGAATTTTTGCATTATTTGTTAAAAATAAATCTCTTAAATTATTTTTATAAGGCTTTTCGGGAGCTTTAACTTCAGTTACAGGAGTTGTCTTTTGAACGGTTGCAGAATTGATTACAGCCTGATTATTCAAATAATTCGCAAGAAGATTATCTCCAAAAGAAGGTTGAGAGTTTCTTGAATCAACAACAGAATTTGAAGCTGCAACAGGAGCTGAAACATTTAGAGAATTAAGTTTTCTTGTTATTAAATTAGTTGATACATTTATCATAATTACTTATTCTCCTTTTTAGCTGTTTCAGGAACTTTCATCTTACCCATAAAGAATTGTGATAACACAGTAACTCCGAGTAATGCTGCACCCATTCCGCCAAACATCTTAAACCATTTGTGATTATTGAATTTTTGTTTACATAATTTGTAGAACATTTCGTCCGGAGCACAACCCAAACGCAAGAATCTTCTTTCTGACGTTGAAGTTACAATACCATCAACCAAATGATATGGTTTTGCAAAATTACTATCTCCACCAAGAATATCTAAAAGTTCTTTACGGTAATTCATAAAGTCTTCCCAAATCAAACTTGTTTGACCTCTATTTACAGTATCAGGATTTGGAGCTTCTTTATAAACAAATCTCATTACATTTCCGAAGAAACCTTTATCATTAGAGAGTTCAACTAATTGATTATCCGGATGGGTTCCTAATATTTTATTAACAACTTTACCATTTTGAACTTCAACTTGAGAATAGAATCTTGCAAGTTCTTCTGGTGAAGCATTTGCCGGAGGATTAATTTCCGGATGTCGTAAAGTAAAGAATTTAACCGCATAATCAGATGTGTGAGCATCTAATAACATTTGTTTTACAAATTCCAACAATTCTTCTTTTACTTGTAATGGCATTTTATTATGCAACGTATCCGCAGGAATTTTATCTAATTGTGAAATTCTTCTATAAACATCGACTGTATTTAACAATCTGTAGAAAGAACTCTTTACACCTGTAATTCTATCTTTAACAAACGAAATCTGAATATGTTTAGCTGAAGATCTTACATCGCCATCTTTTCCGTTTATACTTTGAGCAAGAGAATTCATTCCAAGTTTTCTTAATGATTCTGCGGCTCCGTCATATGTGGTATCTACTTTGCCCAAATATGAATTTGTATTGTTATCTTTTGGAACATCAATTGAAGCCATCTTTTCATGAAGTTCTGACAATTTGTTAAACATATTATCAACAAATTGATTATACCTAGTGTCATCAGAAACAATATATTCTAATTTTTCTCTTAGTAATGGTCCTGTAATTTCTCTATCAATTCTTGCTTTTGCAATTTCTTTCGGAGTGAAATTAAGAGATTTTAGCATATCATCAGTAATGTTATTCCAGCTATTTGCAAGAATTGTTTCTGGAGCTTGTGCAGCCTTCAAATATGCAAATCTATCTAATACTCCAACTTCCGCCTTGAATTGATTCAAAACTTTTGAAGCATTTTCAATTGTCTTTATAGCTCCTTCGTTCAAAATTGCAGATGGTGTAAATTTCAAAGAGCTTAAAAGTGGAGAATCCGCTCCAAACTCAGGTGAGTGAACAAGTTTTTTCGCAACAAATCCAAGTTTTCTATTAATAGGATTATCAGGATTTGCCTTGATAAATTCTGAAATATTATAATTTAATACATTTTGAATTTCTTTTGAATATTCTGAAAAATCTTTAACTTCTGTTCTAAACAAATTCTTTGACTCAAATGAACGGTTTAAAGATTCTGTATTAGGAAGAATTTTGCCTAAATCTTCATCTGACAAATGAAGAGGTTCAAGTTGAGTTTTGATTGCACTTTGGATATTTTCAACCGCTTTTTTATCAATAGTGTAGCCTGAACCGGTTGGAATAATATTTTCTAAATCCTTCTGCATATCAGTTGCTACAACTCTATCCAAGCCTTCAGATAATCTTGAATGAATTTGTTCAAACAATTCCGGAGTAATAGGTTTGCCTTTATTATCAGTTAACAATTTTTCCAATTCTTGTTGTTGTTTTGAAAAATCAGTTTTCTTTATTTCTTCATTAAAGTTAAGAAGCAAATTATCTGCTTTTTGATTAATTTTACCATCCTGATATTTTGAAATCGGATTAGTTAAAGCATTACAAATCAACGCACTTGTAATAGGTGTTGCAAAACCGGCAGTTAACATCCACATTGTATTATTTTGAAGAGCAATTTTTCTCATTTTTTCTTGGATAAATTCTCTTCTGTTCGGAATATTATTTGGAACCTTTAATCTATCGCCTATTTTATTTATCTCTTCATCACTATACAAATCCCAAGGAATAAACTGGTGATCTTGGTATAGCAATTTCTTTCTGCCATAATTGTCTTCATATTTTTGTCTGATATTAAAACCATGAACTAAATAAGCCGGAAGTTGAAGAGCTAATTTAGGCCATACATCCATTGCTGTAAAGAAGGATGCCAAGCCGACAAATTCCATAACTTTAGTAAGAGGAGTTGATTTTCTTGTAAATAGATAAGAAGCAATAGCAACCCCGCCCAGTTTCATACCCATATCATTCAATCTGCCAAGTTCGTGGTCATTTGCTTCTCCTTTTACAGAATGACGAAGAGCATTTATATCATATTTAACGTCTTTAAAAAATTCTGCCGGCATATCGAACAAATTATTACGAACTAATTTGCCGTTACTTGGCAATGGTTTTATAAAAGTTCTATTATTCAATTCCTTATGAACATCAAAATCTTTTGCAGCTTTATCAGAATTATATTGTTTTGCAGCCGGAGAGCCGTTTAAGTATGCCTGAATTAAATTTGTTCTCATCTAACTCACCACACTTTCTTTATTAGAATCCATTACCTGTTCTGCAACATGTTTTGGCGGCTTCTTCGTTATATGCAAAGTATTTAACAAACCCAATGCAGTAATAGCAACAGATGCTCCTAGCAAATATTTGCCGGCATGTTTATCGAAATGTTTAACCGCATCCGGAGAACCTTTGTATAAGTCTTTACAACTTTGAACAAAACTTTGACCAAAAACTTTCAATGAATGAGTAAATTCGTTAACTTTCCAGAATTTCCAAGTTGCAGCTTTAAAGAAGTTATCCCACGGTTTTTGGAACGCTAAAGCAACACCGGTTGCAGCCCACATATAAGAAGAAAAACTTCTAGCTAAATTTGATTTTACCAAAACCTCTTTATATATAGGCTTCACTTCTTGGTCAGAATCGTTCAAATTCTCTCCCAAACCATTTTTCTTTGCGAT
Organism: uncultured Candidatus Melainabacteria bacterium; assembly: GCA_934692295.1. Lineage (GTDB taxonomy): Bacteria > Cyanobacteriota > Vampirovibrionia > Gastranaerophilales > Gastranaerophilaceae > Zag111. The sequence goes on along the minus strand of CAKUTL010000030.1, from coordinate 9,918 downwards.
TTTATCATATCTAAAATTCAAATCCTGTCCTTTTTTAGGATCTCCATACAACTGATCCCATCGAGTGAAATCAACACTTTCTCCCACCTTGTGATATTCAATACTTGTAAGGTTATAATCATCAGGATTTTCCTGTAATTGATAATTTACTTTTGCATACGGAAGTTGAGTATCTACACCGGTAAACCATTTTACGGGAGCATCAATGAAAGATTTTGACAAAGACTTAAAAATACCATAAAACAAAACACCTAAAGCCATCTTTCGCCCTAGAGAATTTGCAGCAACTTTACTGTCAGGCATGAAAAATTTATTCGGAGCATTAAAAATAGCCATCAAAGTCGCACTACCAATCAAATATGGCACAGTACCCATAGTTAAGAACTCATAAAAATTTGAATTCTTACTACCTGTTAACCCTTTTGCAGGATAAACAGTAAATGCTTTTGTCAACTTATCCATACCAATACGAATACGGTTGGAAAAACTATTTTCCAACAATGTATCCTCATCGTATGTAGTGTCTTTATTTTCCCCCGGCTTCGCCCTAAAAGCGACATGCCTGTCACTAAAATTACTTACTGGTAAAATCATGATAACTCCGCATTTCTTTCATTAGAATACATGTCAAGATTTTTTTTTGTTATCTTAAACGACGCTTATTTACAAATTTTAACAAAACTTTTTACTTAAAAATATTGAAAAATACCATTGTGAAAACCCCCATTATTACACAATAGTAGCCAAATATGTTTAATGAAAATTTTGAGATAAATTTCATAAAATATTTTATACACAAGTAACCCACAACACCAGATACGACTGTTCCTACCGAAATAGCTAACCAGTTATAAGTTACTGCCTCCGCAACATTAATTTTTACCAACGGATAAACCATAGAAGCCCCAAGAATAATTGGAATACTCAAAAGAAATGAGTATCTGGCAGAAGTTGCTCTATCCAAACCTGCAAACAAACCTGTTGCCATTGTCCAACCAGAACGAGAAAACCCAGGAAGAACCGCAACCCCTTGAGCCAAACCAATTAAAAGAGCCTGTTTTAATGAAACCTTTTGAGGGGAACCTTCTCTTTTCTTTGACAAGTATTCACTCAAAAACAAAACTCCACCAGTAATAATTAACAACCCGCCGACTAATGCTGGATGGAAAACCAAATGTTCTGCAACTCCATTAAATGGCAATGCTAAAGCTATTGTAATTATTGTACCTACGATAATGTAAATACCTAACTTTGATTTATGGTCAGAAAAATCCTTATTTTTACAAGCTAAAAATAATGCCTTTGCAATCTCCCAAACATCTTTTCTGAAAAATATCAATACCGCAATCAAAGTTCCTAAATGCAACATTATATCGAAAAACACTTCTTCATTTGATTGAGCAACGATTGGAATATTTTTAAATACTTTATAAAAATTTGATGTAAAAACAAGATGTGCAGAACTTGATACAGGTAAAAATTCACTCAAACCCTGAACAATACCCATCAAAATAGCTTGTATAAAATTCATTTATTTTCTCTCTTTCTAAAAAATACTATCTATTCGGCTTCAAAATAAGAACAACAAGATGTTTGAGTTTCCCAAACTGTAATCTTGCTCAATTGAACAATTCTTTCTTTCAATTTGTTATAAATATAAGCAGAAATCATTTCACTAGATGGACTTTCACCTTTAAATTCAGGTAATTCGTTTAAATCCTTGTGATCCAAAGTATCTAAAACAGCGTTCAATTCTTTTTTTAATACTTTATAATCAACCAAAATATTACTTTTGTTCAATGTTTCGCCTTGAACAAAAGCTTCTACCATCCAATTATGACCGTGTTGATTTTCGCATTCCCCATCATAATTTAACAAATGATGCGCCGCAGAAAAAAATGCCTGTGTTTTAATTTCGTACATATCATATCCCCTTATATAAAATTATTATTCATTATTTGAATTTACAGCATCAAAAACAAAATCGCAAAGCTCTCTTACAGCTCCTCTTCCGCCATCTTTTGATGCCTTAAAATTACATACACTTTGAACTCTTGCAACTGCATCAGCCGGACATCCTGCAATTGCAACTTTTTCTAAAATGCAAATATCAGGTTCATCATCCCCCATATAAGCAACTTGAGAAAAATCAAGTTCATACTTTTCCATAATAGCTTCAAGAATAGGTAATTTATTTTTTACCCCTTGAAAAACTTCTGTAACCCTCAAATCACAAGCTCTTCTGTCAACAGTTCCGTTTTTTCGTCCAGTAATTATTGCAGTTATAAATCCATTCTTTGCCATCTTAGCCAATCCGTGTCCATCCTTGGCATTGAAAGTCTTATATTCCGTACCATTTTCATCGTATGTAATACTACCATCTGTCATCACACCATCAACATCAAAGGCTAATAATTTGATTTTTGAAGCTATTTCTTTTAAATCCATTATGCAACTCCCGCTCTTAATAAATCATGAACATGAATTACACCAACAGGAACATTGTTTTCATCCACAACAGCTAAAGCTGTGATTGAATATTTTTCCATCAAATTCAATGCTGAAGCAGCATAAGCATCTGAGGTAATATTCTTTGGATTTAGAGTCATAACATCTTTAACTTTCAAACCGGAAATATCTGGATGTTTAATGATAGTTCTTCTAATATCACCATCTGTTAGAACCCCTGCAAGTTTTTTATCTGAATCTAAAATCATTGCCATACCCAATTTGTGTTCAGAAATAGACTTAATTACAGAAGTGAATGAATCATCAGAATTTACAATAGGCATCTTATCGCCTGTAATCATCAAATCTTTAACCTTATAAGTCAAACCTTTACCAAGTTTGCCTGATGGATGGAACATCAAAAAGTCTTCTTTAGTAAAACCTTTTTTCTCCATCAAACACACCGCCAAAGCATCGCCCATTGCCAATGTTGCAGTTGTGCTGGCTGTAGGAGCCTTACCCAAAGGACACGCTTCTTTTTCAACAGAAATATCTAAAACAACTTCACTTGTTTTTGCCAAAGTTGAATTCAAATTTCCGGTCATACCAATCATTTCACAGCCAAATCTTTTAATCAATGGTAAAAGGTTCATCAATTCTTGAGTTTCACCACTGTTTGAAATTGCAATAATTACATCATTTCTTGTAATTACACCGGAATCACCGTGTGTACTTTCTGCAGGATGCAAGAAGTATGACGGAGTACCGGTTGAAGACATTGTCGCAGCAATTTTTTTACCGATTAAACCTGACTTACCCATACCGGTAACGATTACTCTGCCTTTGCAGTTGTATAGAATATCAATTGCTTTATCAAACTCTTCACCAATATTATTTTTTAATCTCAAAATTGAATTTGCTTCAATTTCCAAAACTTCTTTTGCTAATTCATTTATTTTACTTATTGTCATAACAGTCATATCCACCTCACCTAAATCTAAAGAAATTATACAATAAATATCCTACAAATGCAGTATCTTTACAAATTCTTATCAAAAATTCAAATAAAATTCCGATATTAAAAATGAAAGGATTTTATATGAAAACAAAAATCATAAATCACCAAGAAGAAATCATAGATTTGTCTAAAATGAATATATTTGAAGCAGCAAAACATATTGCAATAATTTCATCACGACAGTTTTCTATAAATCCAAACTCAAAAATTAAATACAAAGTAGCAACTCCAAGCATAAAAAATCTTCTGACGGATTTTTCTTTATCTGAAATGATTGAAATTGTCTGATTGTTATTTTCCACTTTTTAACCAATAAGTCGAAGGTTTATATAATATATCCCAATACGGTCTTGACGAATCTTTAGGATTCTTATTTCTATGAGCGTAATAATAACAACCATAGCCATTTTCAGAATTATTGACATTCGGATCGCACAACGAATTCATCCAATATTCATATGATTCATATTTAAAAACATCGTATCCCAAACGATTAGGCCCATTTAAAGGTCCATTAGTATCAAACATAAAAGACACACTACAAGGAAGAGTAAATCTTCCATACCAAGAAAATTCTAAAGCAGAAATAGAACTACCATTTGCAAGTAAGTAGGTATTATCTAAAGAATAACATTTCCAAGTTCCTAAATTAGTTTTAGCATTAAATACTGAACTACAATGATTATGAGTCATATCTATTAATTTTTGACGACTAATTCTTTGTAAACCGGAAAATTGATTTAACCAAACTTCATTTAACTCTGGAACTTGTTCTTCTAAAGCTAAACAAGCAGGTTTAACCAAATTTGGATCAGCAGCACCTGGACCATAGAAATCAGACAAAGGCGAACCCAATTCATTAGAGGTTTTTAAAAGAGCCTGTTGGATTGTTGACTCCATTTTTATAAACTGAGTTTTCAATACTTTTACTTTATAATTATTAATTAAACTTGGAATTGTAATAGCCGCAACAACACCGATTATGCCAAGGGTTATTAGGACTTCGGCAAGTGTGAATGCACATTTGAAGGATACCCCTCTCACACAAGGGGCGAGGGCAGATATACATAAATTCTCTTCCCTTGGAGAGGGGACCTCGCCTATGCGTTCGGTAAGAGATCCTGAAACTAGTTCAGGATGACGACATTTGTTATGATTAATTGTCATTCCGAACTTGTTTCGGCATATCTGTCCGAACGCACCAGATAGAGATGCGGAAACAAATTCAGCATGACATAACCTACCAAATCCTTCCTCTCCTTGGCAATAAAACAAATTATTATTCCTTAACTTTATCTCTCCACAATGGAATAAGCGGGTGCCATCCGCTAAAATATCGGCTACGACTTCTTTTAAGAGGTTACCCCCCCCCCCGTTTTTCAAGCTATAGTTGAATTTCACAATATATAAACTCCTATAAAATATATTAACCTAATTGAGAATTTGCACCAGACACAACTTCAATAATTTCCTGAGTAATTGCAGTCTGACGTGTTTTATTATATACGATTGACAAATCGTGAATCATTTTATCTGCATTTGTTGTAGCAGCAGACATTGCAGTCATTCTTGAAGCTAATTCGCTTGCTTGAGCTTCTAACAATGCTTGATAAAAAATATTTGTCATATACATTGGAACAATTTTTTGTAAAATATGATGTTTATCAGGAACAAATTCCATCAATGGATCAATTACGTTATCCGTAATTCTTTTTTTTACATCCATAACACCAACAACCGGTAAAACTTGCCAACTCTCAACAGAATAACTCATCATATTTTTAAATCTTGTTGTTACAATTTCAACCTTATCAATTTTCTTTGCAACATAATATTCTGCCAAGTCTTCAGCTATATCTCGAGCTTCAATAGGAGAAGGTTCATCTATTGCTGAAAAATATTTCTTTTCTATAGGACAGCTCAAGGCTTCGCATTTTTTTCTTAATGCGGAAATACCTTTTTGTCCGGCAACAAATAAACGAACTTCAACACCTTCTTTTTTATATTCAGCAATTCTTCGTAAAGCATCACGAACAACGTTAGCATTATAAGCACCAGCTAACCCCTTATTAGAGGTAATAACTAACATACCAACAGTTTTAACATCTCTTATCTGCAACAAAGCTGGATAATCGTCGATTGCCTGCTTGATTTTCAAAGTTTCACTACTAAATTCTGTTACTGAATTCATCAATTTTTGGAACATTGAAACCAATTCTCTTGTATATGGACGAGATGTTTTTACAGAGGTTTCAGCTCTTTTTACCTTCGCAGCTGCAACCATTTTCATCGCACGAGTAATTTTCTTCGTACTTTCAACACTCTGTATTCTGTTTTTTATGTCTTTTAAGTTTGCCATCGTTTTACCTATTAAAATAACTATGAAATATCAGGCGGGTAAAAATACCCAACCTGATTATTTATTATTAAAAAGTACTTTTGAAAGAATTTAGTCCTTCAATCAAAGTTTTCTTATCATCATCTGACAAAGCTGAACCTGCGTTCAATCTTTGAGCTAAGTCTGAATAGTTTGCGTTGAAATAAACAAACCATTCTTTTTTGAATTTTGAAATCTTAGTATTATCAATGTCATCCAAAATTCCTTCATTAGCCGCAAACAAAATTGAAACTTGTTCTGCTACGCTCAACGGATTGTATTGAGGTTGTTTCAACACTTCTGTTAATTTTTGACCTCTCAGCAATTGTTTCTTAGTTGAAGCATCCAAGTCAGATGCAAATTGAGCAAATGCTTCCAATTCTCTAAACTGAGCCAAATCCAAACGAAGTTTACCAGCAACTTGTTTAATCGCCTTAGTTTGAGCTGCACCACCAACACGGGATACTGAAATACCTGCGTTGATAGCCGGTCTGATACCAGCGTTGAAAGAATTACTTTCTAAGAAAATCTGACCATCTGTAATTGAAATTACGTTTGTCGGAATGTATGCTGAAACATCGCCTGCTTGAGTTTCAATAATCGGCAATGCTGTAATACTTCCGCCTCCAAGTTCGTCATTCAATTTTACAGCTCTTTCTAACAATCTAGAGTGTAAATAGAATACATCCCCTGGGTATGCTTCACGTCCTGGTGGCCTTTTTAAAAGCAAACTCATTGCACGATAAGCCTGAGCGTGTTTAGACAAATCATCATAAACAATCAAAACAGCTTTACCTTGTTCCATAAATTCTTCACCGATTGCAACGCCGGCAAATGGTGCAATATATTGCAATGGAGCAGATTCGTTAGCTGTTGAAGAAACGATAATTGTATAAGCCATTGCTCCGTGTTCTTCTAAAGTTTTAGCCAATTGAGCAACAGTTGAAGCCTTTTGACCAATTGCAACATAAATACAAATTACGTCCTTACCTTTTTGGTTGATAATTGTATCTATTGCAATAGCTGTTTTACCGGTTTGACGGTCGCCAATAATCAATTCTCTTTGACCTCTACCAATTGGAGTTAAAGCGTCGATTGCGGTCAAACCAGTTTGCAACGGTTCATAAACAGAACGTCTTGCAACAATCCCCGGAGCAACTCTTTCGATTGGTCTTGTTTTTGAATAAGGATAATCACCCTTACCATCCAACGGTTTACCTGTTGGGTCAACAATTCTGCCAATCAAGCCATCTCCAACCGGAACAGAAGCAATTCTGCCTGTTGTTTTAACTGTTGTGCCTTCTTTGATATTTGTGTATTCTCCCAAGATTACAATACCAACATTGTCTTCTTCAAGGTTCATTGCAATACCCAAAGTATCGTTTCCATCTTCAAACGTTACAAGTTCGTTTGCCATTACATTACGAAGCCCGTAAACTCTGGCAATACCATCACCTACTTCCAAAACGGAACCGGTATTAGATACTTCTGTTTGAAGTTCGTAATTGTCGATTTTGCTTTTTATAATCGAACTTATTTCATCAGGTTGTATTAATGCCATAATTTCCCCTTCTACCTTGATATACTCTTACTTAAACTTTCTATCTTAGTGCGGACACTTGTATCTATTACAGAATCATCAAACTTAAACAAAAGTCCCGCAATAATATTTTCATCGATACTCCAAGATGGAGTAATTTCACAATTTAATTTATGTTCCAATTTGAACAAAACATTTGTCTTATCTTCAAAAGATAATTTTACAGCTGAAACAACTTCAACAGTTTTTTTGTTAGATTTTTTATCATACATCTCGCAATATGCGTGATAAACAGACTCAAATTCATTAAATCGATTCTTTTCAACCAAAAGTTTTAATAAATTTAAAATCTTTTTATCTACACGAGAAGCAAAAACTTCCTCCAATATTTGAATTTTATTTTCAACTGAAAGGGTTGGATTATTCATAACATTTTGCAAATCAGATGATGCTTCAAAAGAATCTAAAACATTTTTTAATTGTTCATGATACAAATCCAAAGAATTAGACTCTGTCGCTAAGTCTATTAAAGATTTTGCATAAATTTTTGAAACTGTAGAAATTATTTTTTCCGCCATTATAATTTTACCTTATCTAACTCGTCCAAACTTTCTTGAATAAATTGTCTATGCAAATCGGGATTTTCAGACAACATTCTTTTGATATTATTTTCAGCCATCGAAATTGACTCTTCAATTGTTTTTTTCTGCAAACTATTAGAAATTTTCTTTTCTTCAATTGACATTATACGAGAAACACTATTTTGAATATTAGAAATTTCTTTTGAAGAAGACTCTTCAATTTGTTTTTTGAAAACATCAGCCTTTACTTTTGCTTCATTTTCCAAATTTGCAATATCAGTTGGTAGTTTTTCGACGTCATATTTGGACTTTTCTAGTTTTTTTATAGAATCAGCCTTGGCATCGTCAGATTTTTTAATAGTTCCTGCAACATTTGAAATAGATGTATCCATCGCAAATTTTAAATTCATCTTAACAACAATAACAGAAAGAATGACCAACATTATAATAAAGTTGATAGTATTTGATTCTGCTAACTTTTTTAATAATTCCATCATAACTAATATCTGCCACCTTACTACTTATTCACTGCCAAGTCTTTACCTAATAATTTTGAAGTAATAGAAGATGCTAAATCAGTTACTACACCCGATTTCAAAGCACCTTCCAATGCTTCACTTTCTCTTGTCAAAGAGTCTTTTCTTGATTGAATTTCGTCTTTTACTTTAGCTCTTGCATCCTGAGCATTTTTAGAAGCAATATTTTGAGCTTCTTCTACTATATTTTTTATATCAGTTCTGCATTGATTTTGAGTTTGTTGTATTTTTTCAGTTCTTTGAGCATCAAGTTTTTGAGCTTCTTCAGAATTACTATTTGCTTCATTATAATTAGAATTAATATATTCTTCCCTTTTTCTCATAATATTCAAAACTGGGCGATAAAATATTGCATTCATAATCATAATGAATACCACAAAACTCAACATTGCAACTAAAAATGTAGCATTAAATTCAATCATTTCGGCTCTTCCTTAACTAAATCCTACTTAGAGAACAATAACATAATTGCTATAAACAATGCGTAAATAGCAGTTGCTTCTGCTAAACCTGCACCAATAATAAAGTTTTTAAAAGCTTCAGCTTTGATTTCCGGTTGACGAGCAATTGCATCCAAAACACCTTTTGTAGCAATACCTAAGCCTAAACCTCCACCAATTGCACCAAAACCAATTGCAATACCTGCACCTAATTTTGCTAAATCTAAAGTTTGTTCTACTGCCATATTATTTCTCCTTTATCTAAATGGTAATAATCTTATTCTTCTTGAACCGCCATTGAAATATAAGTTGTTGATAATAACGTAAATACAAGAGCTTGAATCAACGCTACGAACAACTCAAATAACATAAACGGTAATGGTAAAACGATTGCAAACAAACTAATAAATGTTGCAACCAACAACTCTCCAGCCAATATATTGGCAAAAAGTCGAAGAGCCAATGAAAACGGTCTTACAAACAATTCCAAAGTGTCAACAAGAGTGATAATTATACCATCAATGCTGAATCCTTTGAAGAAGAATCTAAATCCGTTCTTCTTAACTCCGTAAAATATATAATAAATAGAAACAACAATTGCCATTGCTGCTGTCATATTTATATCATTGTTAGGGGAAGCTAATTCTCCATTTGCAAGATGAATCAACTTCAACGGTAATTGACCAACAAGATTTGCGGTCAAAATAAACATAAATAATGTCAAAATTATTGCTATATGTTTTTGAGCATTTTCATTACCCATACTTGCTTTAGAAATATCGTTGAAATATTTGATAATTCCTTCTCCAACAAGTTGCAATTTCCCAGGAACCATTTTCAAGTTTCTTGTAGTAATTAATGCAAGAACAATTAATAACAACATAGTGAACCACATTGTCAAAATGGTATCCATATTAAATGATACTCCATGCCCAAATATGCTAGCTGTGTAAACCCAATGTTCCATTTTTCTCCCTT
>CAKUTL010000029.1 GCA_934692295.1 uncultured Candidatus Melainabacteria bacterium | reverse complement strand
ACTCTTGCAACAAAACGTTCTTCTGCTGAAAGATTAGCAGCAGGCGTTGACCCTAACGCATTAGTTGTTGAACCTTATGCTAACCCATTCAGAGTTTACCCTCTAGCAATGGATTACGAAAGATTTAAAGAATTAATTGCAGAAGGTGTTGATTGCTATATCTTGAACACTGGTGAATTCATGGGTACTAAAGTTCAACCTAAACATACTTTGGGTATCATTGAATCAATCGTTGAAGGTACAGCTAAATTCCATAAATGGGAAAAATTCTCTGATATTGAAATTATGGATATTGAAGGATTTGATGCTTCATTTGCTAACAAAGATTATGCAGAACAATTTATCGCTCGTATGAACGATAGAATAAACTTCGTTAAATCAAGAGAAACAGAAAAAGCCGGTATCGACAAACTTCCAGCTGATGCTCTTGAAGCCTTAGAAGCAGTAATCAAAGAAGCACAAGCATAATTTGAAAAGTAATTCAAATTAAACACTTTAAACAAGGGTAAGCATTTGCTTATCCTTGTTTTTTATTGCCGTTCAGGCTTGAAAACAAGTAGAAAAAGTTGTATAATTGATTTATAAGTTTGCAGCTAAAACAGGATATTTATAAGAGTATGAGAAAAGGTCTTACTATTAGTGAATTGCTTGTTGCAATGACCGTTATAGGAGTTATTGCCGCACTTGTTGTTCCTGGATTTTTAAAAGATTATCATAAGAAATTATATACAACACAACTTAAAAAAGTATATGAAATGATTTACAGCTCAATTGAAGAGGCTTGTGGAGATTATAATGTAACTGCCTTTAGCCAAACACCTTATTTTACAAGCACACCTAGCACTGAAAAACAAGGAGAATTTTTAAATACGTACTTCAAGGTTGTAAAACAAGCTGATACTTCTATTACTGGGAAATTCAATTCAACATATCGTTCATTAACAGACACTGATACCGAACAAAGTTGGACTACAACAGGAATGGAGGAATCTTCTGCCAAAGTAACATTAAAAGGTGGTGAAGCTCTTGCGTTTTATTGTACGTCAAGTAATGTAGCACCAAAACACAGATGCTATGTTACAGTAGATGTAAACTCTACCGCAGGACCAAATATCGGAGGACGTGATATGTTCAGACTTCAAATTGATGCTGATACCAATGAAGTAACCGGACAATCTACTTGGTTCCAATGCCGCCCTGATGCTGCAAATCCAGCAGCTGATACGGGAGGAAAAGGTTGTTTGACTCGTATAATGAAAGATAATTGGGTTATGGAATACTAATTTTGAAAGGAAATATATGAAAAAAGGTTTTACTCTAGCAGAAGTTTTGATTACATTAGGAATTGTCGGAGTTGTTGCAGTTTTGACCGTTCCTGGGGTTATGAAAAACTACAAAAGCAGATTATATACAGCACAACTTCAAAAAGCCTATGCTCAAATTGCTGATAGTGTTCAAGCGATGATGAATGACCAACACGTGGATAATTTCTATGAATCAACAATTGCCAATGCAAGTTCTTGTAGCAATGCAAATAATGGTGTTTGTGAAAAAGGGGTTGGGGTTTTATTAAACAACTACTTCAAAGTATCTAAAAGAAATTGTGCAACAAATGATAGAGTAAAAAGATGTATCGCCGGAACAGGTGCAGGAAGTTATGTAACAATATCTTCTAATTCCGCTCCTGCTATTGATACAGAATATTGTATCCAGAATACAAATGGTGCCGCAATTTGCGGGAAATGGGATGCAACTAATAAAATGGTTCACTTGTTAGTTGACGTAAATGGTACAGCATCTCCAAACATGGTTGGCAGAGATTTGTTTGCAATCGACATTAAATCTGATGGTTCTTTGAGTGATTTTGGCTCAAATAGCCCAAATCCAACAGTAGTAGCAAATAAAGAAGCGTGTGATGCAACTTTAGACGGAACACCACAGTTAAATGCCAGAGCTGCCGGATGTTTAAATGCAGTTATCAATGCCGGTTGGAAAATGGAATATTAGTATAAAAAAACTCGGATTTTATAGCCCGAGTTTTTTAAGAAATTTATTTTCTATTTACATTATTTTGTTTAAATGATATAGGTGCAGAATCAATTTCTTTCCACATTTTATTAAGAGCTTCATTTCGTTTCTTTTGCTCTTCGGTAAGAGGAACAAGGTAACCTCCTCCACTTCTTCGTTTTGGTTGGAATTTTTTTATCATTTTTTGAAGCATTGCACGCCCCTTTTTCTTAGCCTTTTCACTGGTATCAACTGAAACAGTTCTCATGTAACCTGTTCTTTGTGATTCGCCATCAAAATTTACACCCATAAAATCTCCTTTCATATCAACTCTTTTGATATATTTTTTATATCTTACTTCTATATAAAGGAGATTTACGAAAGAGAATTGCCCCGCCCCACCACATCATATCATATCATATCATATAGAGCATTATAACTGGGTTTGAGCCTATTTGAAATTCATATTTACATTTTGTTACAATTGATAAAAACTTAATGCAACCGTAAAGAACTTATTCCCCTATTTCCTTGTTCCTTATAGACTTTTGAATATTATTCATGCTAAAATCAAGGCATAATAATATTTACAAAGGGATATACAAATGTTTGACAGTTTAAGTGAAAAATTACAAAATATCATTGCAAAAACACACTCTCAAGAATTGACACAAGATAATATGCAAGATGCGTTGCGTGAAATCCGTCGTGCATTATTAGAAGCAGACGTTAACCTTAGAGTTGTTAAATCTTTCATTTCTTCAATCAAGGACAAAGCAGAAGGTGAAAATGTTTTGCAAGGTGTAAATCCATCACAACAACTTGTCAAAATTGTACACGACGAACTTGTTGAAATATTAGGACATGAAGCAAAACCTCTTAATTTGTCCGGTCATCCGAGTTTGATTATGATGTTAGGGTTGCAAGGTTCCGGTAAAACAACATCATCTACTAAACTTGCAGTTAAATTGAAAAAAGAAGGTAAAAACCCATTATTAGTAGCATGCGACGTATATAGACCTGCTGCGATTTCACAACTTCAAACCCTTGGTCAAGAAATCGGATGCGAAGTTTTTACAATTCCTGATTCGCAAGATGTTCAAAACATTGTACAAAAAGCTATTGAATATTCAAAAGAAAAAGGATTTAATGTTTTAATTCTTGATACCGCCGGACGTTTGCAAATCGATACTGACATGATGGCAGAGTTGTTAATTATTGATAGGGTATTCAATCCTCAAGAAAAACTTCTAGTTATCGATGCTATGACCGGTCAAGAAGCAGTTCATGTTGCAGAAAATTTTGATGCTCAAATCGGTTTAACCGGTTTAGTTTTAACAAAATTAGATGGTGATTCTCGAGGAGGTTCAGCACTTTCAGTTGTTCACTGCACAGGAAAACCTATCAAATTAACTGGTACTGGCGAAAAACTAAACGCTCTAGAAGATTTTTACCCAGAGCGTATGGCAACAAGAATACTCGGAATGGGGGATATAGTTTCACTTGTAGAACGTGCACAAGAAGTTTTCGATGAAAAAGAAGCTCTAAAAATGCAAGAAAAAATGAGCAAAGCGGAGTTTTCTTTTAACGACTTTTTAAATATGCAAAAACAAATGAAAATGTTTGGCTCAATGGATCAAATCTTAGGAATGCTACCAGGGGTAAATTTAAAACAATCTGATAGAGAAAAAATTTCTCATGCAAGCGAAAAAGAATTCAAAAAAATTGAAGTGTTTATCCAAAGTATGACTCCAGAAGAACGTGATAACCCACAACTTATGAATACAAGCAGAAAAAAACGTATCGCAAAAGGTTGTGGAATGGATATGCACACAATAAATCAATATGTAAAACAGTTTGAACAAATGCGTCAAATGATGGGCGGCATGAACAAAATGAAAAAAATGTTTGGCGGCTTTGGCAAGAAAAATGAGAAAAAAGCAATGGTTCAAGCTATGAAAATGATGAGAAAATTCAAATAATACATTTTGAACAGTTATTAAAAAGCACCGATTAGAAATCTAATCGGTGCTTTTAGTATTTTAATCTATCGCTTTTAATTATTCAACTTCGATAGCAGCAACTGGGCATGAATCAGCAGCTTCTTTAACTGCATCCATGTTATCAGCTACAGCAGCTTCGTTAACAACTGCTTTATCATCAATTGAGAATACAGCATCACAAATTGATTCACAAGCACCACAAGCGATACAACTATCATTAACTTTAACTGTCATTTTGTTTTTCTCCTTATTTTTTACATCCTGTAGATTTCAAGATCTACAACAAAATTATATAACAAACAATTAAAAATTTCTACAACAAAATTAAATCCAATCACGAATAAAACTTGCAATAGAATCAAAACCTTCAATTTCACCTAAGTTTCCTTGAGATGGAAGAGATTTTGAATACATCAAAAACGGAACCTTTTCTCTTGTGTGGTCTGTTCCCGAAACAGTCGGATCGCAACCATGATCAGCGGTAATTATGAGTAAATCATACTCTTCCATTGCATCAATAATTGGTTTTAAGTACGTATCGATTTCTTCAATAGCTTTTCCATAACCTTTTGCATCGTTTCTATGTCCATATAGCATATCAGTATCAACAAGGTTGGTGAAAATTATTTCTTGGTTATTATATTTTTTACCCTTAATGTAAGCAATATCTTCTAGTGGAAGTTCATGCTTAACAGCTTTTAGAGTCAACTCCAAACCTTCTTTATTAGAACCTGTATGAATAGCATGAGTAATACCGGATTTAGAGAAAATATCTTCAATTTTACCGATACCGATAACTTTACCACCATTATCCTTAACTTCATTCAACAATGTTGGGGCAATTGGCTCAATTGAATAATCTCTTCTATCTTTTGAAATTCTTGTTGGTTTGCCATCAATAACTTTATATGGTCTTGCAATTACTCTTGAAACATAGTAATTATCTTCCGTTAAAATTCGTCTTGCAATTCTACACCAGTCATATAGTGTTTCCAAAGGAATTAAATCAGTATCAACTGCAATTTGGAAAACGCTATCAGCAGAAGTGTAAACAATTGGGAATTTTGTTGCATGATGTTCATCATTAAGTTCTGCAATAACAGCCGTACCACTAGCAGGATAATTTGCTAAAATACCACCACATTTTGTTTGTTCTATAAACTTGTCAATAAATTCTTTTGGGAATCCATTTGGAAAAGTTGAAAAAGCTCTATCTAAAGTAATTCCAGCAATTTCCCAATGACCGGTTGTTGTATCTTTTCCCTTAGATTTTTCAACAAGAGTTGCATAAGTTGCAGTTGGATTTTCAACTTTTTTAATTCCCATAAAATCTTGCAAATTACCAAGACCCATTTTCTCTAAATTTGGCACATTTAACCCATTATTGAATTCGCAAACATGCTTTAAAGTATTACATTCTGGAGTATCACCAAATTCCTTGCAGTCAGGCATTGCACCAATGCCCATAGAATCAATAACCATTATGATTGCTCTAATATCTGACATAATAATCTCCTTTTTCTTGTATTCTAGCATAAAATGCCTAAAATCAAACAACTTAAAATTCCTATAAAAAGAGGATACAAAACCATAAAACTTATTTTATCATTATAAAATCGGTTAGGATTAAATAATGAAAAAACTATTAATAATACTTGGAATTTTAGTTTGTATAAACTTGCTGATTATGACAATCAGCAAAGTATTTGCCGCAACTTTGATGTAAGTTAGGCTAATTTATTTTTTTAAATTACATTTATCCAAAACTAAATTTCACCAAGGCTATCAATTTTGAATGTACAGCCAATTTCTTCTTGAGCAAGTACTGTAATATCATTGATATATAAAGATAGTAATGTGAAAAATATCTGCCTGTAATCCATTGGAACAATCAATTTTGGAGAATGAATATTTAATTTTTTAGCTTTCTTTTGAATTTTTACTGCCAATTTTTCAGCAACTTCTCCATCAATTTTAATCAATGAATCTTCTGTTTCATCACAACCTAGCACAATATCAGAGTATGTTTTTTCTGAAAGTTCAAATGCACTGATGGTTTCACCATCATCGTTTGTATATTTTCTACAAATTTGTCTGGCAAGTGAAAGTCTGATTTTATTCAAAATATCAGCCTTGCTGCCTTCTTCTGCAAAGTCATTAATTTTTTCAAA
Source organism: uncultured Candidatus Melainabacteria bacterium (assembly GCA_934692295.1). GTDB lineage: Bacteria > Cyanobacteriota > Vampirovibrionia > Gastranaerophilales > Gastranaerophilaceae > Zag111. The sequence continues at coordinate 11,931 of CAKUTL010000029.1, read as the reverse complement.
AATGTAGGTAATATTTTTGATTGAAACTTTTTCTTTTATCAAACTCGTCATGATATATTTCAAATCTGAATATGTCAACAAATCGGGAATAATATTTTCAATCAAGAAATCATTTTCTTTTTCAACAACTTCTAAATATTTATCAATATCATCATAATCAAGCAAATCATCAACATATTTGATAGCAACATATTCTAAGGCTTTTGAAATATATTCAGATGAAGTAATACCTTTTTGCCAAAAATCTTTTGTTTTGTCTTTTTCAACCCAAATAACTTTTCTTTCAGTTATTTCATCAATAGCATTGATTGAGTTTTTAATCTTATGTTCTGTATGAAGCTCATCAGCATAAAACATCAAATACCCTGGGCAAACACCTGCTCTAAAAACTTCCATTCCACGAATGCGAATGCTAAATTCACAAGAGTTTAGATTTTCGTCATCTTTAAATACAACTTTTGGAATAATATAACCAACTTCTTCAGTTAATTTTAATCTTGATTTAACAGTTTCAGCAATAAGTTCTTCGCCGGAATTATCTCTTTCAGAATCAACAAATCCCAAAAGCTCTTCACTCAAATAAATAGTCAACTTTTCTTCATGAAGTTTTGAATACATCAAGTCTGGTGAAGTTGCCTTGTTCAAATGTGCTTTCAAATCATCTAATTCTTTTAAGCCCGCAGAAATTTTATCGTTCAATTTGTTTCTTGAAACAGTTGCAGGAGCTTCATTATCTAATTCCGCTTTAATTTTATTTATTTTATCCTTTTGAGAACGAATTTTAGATTGAATTTCAAGACATTTTTCATATTCGGTCAATTTTGGAGAAAGCATTTTTTCCATTTGACTCTTAAAATCTGAAATATTGATTATGTCGCTATCAGAATTGTTTTCAGGTTTGGCAGGACGCATAAAAATACAATTCATTTGAGGGGTTTCCTCATCTCCTGCTTCATGCATACTGTATAATTCCCAACCATTCATTGACATTTCGTTGAGCAAATTTTGTAAATCCTGAGCATTTTCTGTTGAACATGTTTTAATCACATATTCCATTCTATTTTTACCGAACATAAAATCTATCCTTTTATTAATATTTTAATCGCTTCAATAGCTGTTTTAATCGCTTTTTCTGTATCGTGTACAACCGGATTTTCAAGTCCCTGTTTTTCTCTTTCTTGGTTTGCAACAACTAAAAATACAGAACCAACTTTAACTTTTAAGAAACTTGCAACTACAAATAAGGCAGCAGATTCCATTTCAGAAGCCAAGCAACCTAAACGTTTCCATGCTTCCCATTTATTTTGCAATTCGTAAGATACAGGCATAATCTCCGGATTATGCTGACCATAAAAAGCATCTTTACACTGAACAACCCCAGTATGACAAGGATAATCAAGATTTTTAGACGCCTGAACCAAAGCATTAGTTACATCCAAATCTGCAACTGCAGGAAATTCAATCGGAGCATACTCTTTAGATGTACCTTCCATTCTTATTGCACCTGTTGCAATAACAATATCACCGCCTTTGATGTCAACTTGCATTCCGCCACAAGTACCAACACGTATAAATGTTTTAGCACCGCATTTTACAAGTTCTTCCATTGCAATTGAGGCAGATGGACCTCCGATACCGGTAGAGGTTACACTAACCTTTACACCATCTAAATAACCCGTATATGTAACAAACTCTCTTCTATCTGCCACAAGTTGAGGATTATCGAAATACTGTGCAATTTTTTGACACCTTTTAGGATCTCCTGGGAGAATTACATATTCTCCAACATCACCGGCTTTAATACCTACATGATATTGTGTTCCATCATCTGAATATTTCATAAATTTCACCTAATTAAGGGAATAAGGAAGAAGGAACACGGAAATAAGTTCATTTACTTTTTTGAACCTATTCCCTTATTTCCCTATTTCCTTTTTCCTTATTAATATAACCTATTGTCCTTTTAATTTTTGAATAATTAAATCAGTAACATCAACACCGCCAACAAAGATTACTTGATCAGACAAGATTGCATCTAATCTTTGTGAAACCATAACTGATTTTGCAGCAGCTTGAACTTGGTTCAAAATTTGAGTTTCTTTATCGCTTCTTAATTTATACAAAGCATCTTGTTTAGCTTTAAATTCGTTTGCAGTTTGAGTTTCAAAATTTTGTTTTTTTAATGGAGTATCCAAAGTTTTGTATTGTTTTTCTTTTTCAAGCATATATTGTTGAAGTTCAAGACCTTTTGCATCAATATCTTTTACAGCTTGTTGAGCCGCAGGATAATTGTCTAAAACTTTTTGGTAATCTAAATAACCAACTTCAGCATTAGCACTTGTGCCAATTGAGAAAGTCAAACCTACAGCTGCTAATAGAGCCATCAATTTTATTTTTTTCATAGTTCCTCCTATTTATTTTTATAATTAATATAATAAATCACCTACACCAAATGTAAAGTATCCATTTTTAGAACCGTTATGACCAGGATTTGTAAGTGGAATACCATAATCGATTGATAATGGTCCCATTCCCGGAATAAATACTTTTAAGCCGACACCGGCAGATACTGCATACATTGGTCTGTCATAAAGTTTGTTAGTAATAGTGCCATCAAATACTTTACCTGCATCAGCCCAAACTGTGAATCTCAAATTGTTCAAGAAAGCAATTCTTGTTCTGTCCAAGAACGGAATTGGAGTTGCAAATTCAGCAGAACCCATTACGAAAGCATTACCAGTACCAACGCCACTCATCTTGAAACCTCTAACAGTATAAGGTCCACCTAAACGATAAGCCATAACTTCCGGAATATCGCCATGTATTGCACCGCCACCTTTAACAGTGAATGCTAAAGATGATTTCTTCGCAACAGGAACATATTGTTTAATCATACCGGTAAGTTTACCGTTTGTTTTATCAAATCCGTTCAAGCCAATGTTTTCATCAAATCTCAAACTTGCCATTGTTCCGTGTCTTGTTACAGTCGCAGAATCCCTTGTATCATACAATAATGCAGGACTCAAAGATAAGAACAAACCGCCTTCTAATTGTTTTGCACGATCAGAAATTGGAACATTATACTTTCTATACAATGCAGAAATTCCATTGAAATCACCTTCTTTAACATCAATATTTTCTGCACCTAAGCTGAATGTTGCAGTAGCGTGTCTATTGAATTTAAGTTTGTGAGCAACTGTAACTTCACCACCATATCTTCTTTCAACTGCTAACGGAACTTGGTAAGAACCGAAATCTCTGAAGAAAATTCTGGTATTCAAAGAAGTATCGGCATTATAAAAATATGGTTTGAAATAACTTAATTCAGCTTGAATATTCATGTGATCTTTTACGGATGAATCGTTAAGAATTACACCAGTACCAACCAAACCTGTTAAAGAAAGTCTTTCACATCTGCCACGGAAGTTATTTTCTGTAATTCCCATAGAACCAAACAAACCCGTAACTGTATCCAAACCACCACCAACAGAAATGCTTGCAGTTCTTTGTTCTTGAATTTTTATTGTAATATCATACGCATCAGGAATATCTTCACTCGGTTCAATTTCTCTTGTTACATCTTTGAATGCTTGTGTTGCGTATAATCTTACCAAATCTTCTTTAATAAGATTTTCATTATAAATCATTCCAGGTTCTGTCAAAATATTTCTAGCAACGATATAGTCTTTAGTTTTTTCGTTACCTTCTATCATGATTTTGTCAATGATACCCTCTTTGATACTAATATTAATAGTTCCATCAGGGTCATCGGTAACAGAATCGATTCTCGCAAGAATATAACCTTTATCTTGGTACAATTCTTGAATTTTGGAGATTGCAATGTTTAGTTGAGTAATATTTTGAGGTTTCCCTTTCATACCAGTCAATGTCGCCAAAATATCTTCGGTAGAAATTACGGAATTACCTTCAATTGTAAAATCTTTTACAGGGATATTTTCTTCCACAACAATTTTTACAGAAACTGTACCATCCGGATTAGTCGTCGGAATAGCTTTCATTTTTTCAGTAAAATATCCTGTTTCATAGATAGTTTTGAGGTCTGTTTGCATCATTTCACGGGTATATTCTCCGCCAACCTTCATTTGCATTTTGTCTGTAATTTCAGATTGAGGAACAGAATTTAACCCATAAAATTCAATATTATTAATAGTTTTATTTTCTTTACTAACAGAAGAGCTTGTTGTTTGAGCAGATAAATTTGTTGGATATTGTTTTGTAGAAATATCCGGAATTTGATTATTTGTTGGCGATGTATATTTTTCAAACACAGTATTTGCATAGTCGTTGTTATACTGGACAGCATCATCAGTGAGACCCATTCCTCCCCAAACATCATCTACAGCAAAGCTGGAATTTTGGGATAAAAATACCAAAATAGCTGCAAATACTAACTTTTTTGTAACATTAAAGTTCAAAATATATTCCTTAACAAACTCTCACTACTCTCCACTAAAAAGTTTAGCATAAATTCATGAAAAAGTACAAAAAATTTACATCTATTTACCTATTGCAAGTTTGTAAATTTTATTTTTGTTAAAGCCGTATAATTCAGACAAAATCACGGAAATATCCTTCGCACTAAAACCTTTATCCTGCAATAATTTTATCTTATTTTCAATTTCATTTTCTTCAGAATTTTTTTCACTGCGGAAAATCATCACAACAAATTCACCTTTTGAAATATTTTCCTCAAAATATTTGATAACATTTTCAATTTTATCTATAATAACTTCTTCAAAAACTTTAGTAAGCTCACGCCCAACAGCAACTTTTGCATCGGGTCTTACTTTTTGAATAATTTTAAGGGTATTTATAATTCTATTAGGTGATTCATAAAATACAAAATCATCATTTATATAATCTTTTGCAATATTTTCAATCTGAATTTGAGTTTTAGGTAAAAAACCCACAAATGAAAATTTTTCATCCACTCTTGAAACTCTTGAAAGGAAAGTAACAACAGCATTTGCTCCAGGAAGAGAGGTTAGAGAAAAACCTCGTTCCGTTAACTCTTTCACAATTACAGAGCCTGGGTCGCAAATTAATGGAGTTCCGGCATCAGAAACAAGAGCCATTTTTCCTCCGCCTTCTAAAAATTCAACAATTTGAGAAATACGTTCTTTTTCATTGTACTTGTGATAAGAAACGCATTTTGTCTTGATATTAAAATGATTTAGAAGTTTTTGGGTTACTCTGCTATCTTCACAAGCAATCAAATCAACTGATTTCAAAACTTCGATTGCTCGCAATGTAATATCTTCCAAATTGCCGATTGGTGTCGGAACTATATAAAAATCAAATTCTTTCATAACTTGATTATAAGATAAAAGGAAATCAGGAACAAGTCGAAGCAATTTTTAAAAGGAAATAAGAGAAACCACAAATATCGAAACCATAAAGTGTTCAGCTAGAGATACTTCGCTTTGCTCAGTATGACGTACGCAAGGCTATTCTTCAAAGTACGTCATTCTGAGGGAAGAGCAATAGAATACAGAAAATAGTATTACAAATTTACCCGAAGAATCTCTAACTTATGTGTACAAAAATAATAAACAGGTCAGAACATTTGTCCCGACCTGTTCAATTTAAGTTTTAATTTATTATATCTAGTGAACTTCTATATCTTCTGGGTCTTGAGTTCTACAATAAATATAGGCAGCAAGACCACCAACAAATGGAAGACAAGCACCTGCTAATGTTCCTATAGTTTGATCACGTCTAATCTTCTTGATTAGTTTTTTATCTTGATGTTTATCTAAATCAAATTTTTCAGCAATTGTATCATCAGACCTAAAAGCATAGTATAATGTACTAAAAACGCCACCTAACATTGACCAGCCAACTGCTTTAGTTCTCGCTTTTTGAATAATTGCTTGTTTATCAGCTTTTGTTAATTCTTTTTTACCTTCTTTATGTTGAACTTCAAAAGAATCTTCTGGCATTTCAGCTTTCATTGCAAGAATTTCTTGATTATCTGCTAATGCTTCAGTCTTTTCTGCTTTTCCTTTAAAATTTACATAATTTACTGGACTATAATTTGAAACACCGGAAACTGCAACCATACTAAAACCTTTCTATTCTTAGACTACACACTATAATAAAAACAATTATTTTTAATTTTTTGCATGAGAATAGATAAATTGCACCTACCACATTATATCATATAGGGCATTATAGCTGGGTTTGAGGTGATTCGAAATTCAGATTTACATTCTGTTACAATTAAAGGAAGTTTAATGTCGGATTGGTAAAGCCGACCTACATAACTGCGGATTTTGGCAAGAGCGAAGCTCGTCCAAGGGAGGGTTGCGTTGAGCCAGCCGACCCGCCAATAATCCAAGACCGTTTCAGGAGCTCTAGCTGGTGCGTTCAGATAGAGATTCCGAAACTAGTTTGGACAGTACAGATATAATACCTTACGTTCGGTCAGAGATTCTTCGGGGTAATTTGCAAAATAATATTACATTCTCTACAGTTTATCCCTCAGAATGACATAACCGTAAAGAACCTATTCCCTTATTCCCGTATTCCTTTTCCCTTAGAACAACTTATTTACTCATAGATTCCAACAACACAACCGCATTAGACTCAATTGCAAGTTTTTGCCCTACGGCATCCAGTTTTTCTTTTGTTTTTGCTTTTATAGAAAAATCATCCGGATTAGTATTTAAAATTTTGCACAAAACTTCTTTCATCTTTGGAATATATGGCATCATTTTTGGAGCTTGAGCAATAATATTACTATCTATATTTACAATTTTATAACCTTTTGACTGAATAAGTTCGTAAACATGTTTAAGTAAAATTGTACTATCTATATCTTTATATTTGGGATCAGTATCAGGAAAAAGAGTTCCAATATCATCCAATGCCAAAGCCCCAAGCATTGCATCAATTATTGCATGTATAAGTACATCCGCATCAGAATGACCTAAAAGACCTTTTTCGTGGGTAATTTTCACCCCACCAAGTATCAAATCTCTTCCTTCAACAAGTTTGTGAATATCATATCCAATGCCGATTCTATACATTTTTATCTCCTTTTGATTAAAGAAATTATAGCATAGATTGACTAAATATGTTATAATTAGAAACAAAGGGAATTATTAATGGATTTTCAAGCACCACCAAGTTCTGTTGTTGTATCACGACCATCTGTTCAAGAAACATCTACCGGATGTGCCGTTTGTGCTGGGGATTATGATTATGAATATGATTTACCTATCTACTACTCAACATCAGGAATTTTTTCAATGTTTGGTTACATTCTCTTGCTTATAGTTGCATTTTTAATTATTTCACAACTAATAATTCTTAGTCTTATTGGAATAATAGTATTTTTCAAAAAAAATATAGTCAAATGTCCAAAGTGTAAAAAAATATTCAAAAAAGAAAATAAAAATCTTACACATTGTCCATTCTGCGGCACAGAATTGTACCACCAAGAACAACCAAACTAATCTAATGGTTGAATTACAAACCTATTGATTGCTTTCACAAAGCCATCATTATCAACAGTATCCGTAACAAAATCCGCACATTCCTTTATTTCAGGAGAACCATTTCCCATAGCAACTCCAATTCCACCACATTGAACAAGGTCAATATCATTATTTTGGTCGCCAATTGTCAAAACATCTTCGGGCTTAATTCCCCACATATGGCACAAAAAATGTACGCCATTTGACTTTTTGGCATCTTTACTGCCAATTTCGCAGAAATATGGAGTTGATTTAACTATATACAAATCAGGATACTTTTCTCTCAACAAATTGACCCAACAGGAAACTTTTTCCGCATCATTCAAATCAATTGCAAGGATTTTATTTACATTTTTGATTTCTAAATCATCAAATGAGCAAACTGTATAATCGATAAATTTTCCATCCGTATAACTTTTTACAATTTCGTTATCGTGTTCAACGTACAATTTGTCATCCAAATATAGATTTATATGAATATCATTTTCTCTAGCCCATTGAATAATTTCTTTTGCGTAATCCTCATTCAATGTTTCTTGGAAAAGAGTTTTACCATCACATGTTCTAATAAGCCCGCCTTGGTATGAAATAATTGGGGTATCAAGTCCAAGTTCTTTTGCAACAGGCAAAGTTGCACAGTGCATTCTACCGGTAACAAGAACCATTTTAATATTTGCTTCCTTTAACCTTTTTACACAATTTTTCATTGCCGGAGAAAAATCCAATCCCCATTTGAGAATTGTTCCGTCAATATCTGTTGCAATCATTTTTATCATACCAAACCTCTTTTAATCTTTGAGCATATCTGCTCTTGCAATTGTGCAAATTGTTTTTGCATCATTAATTTCCCCACTCATTATCATATTTTTAACTTCATCAAGTGGGAATTCAAAACATTTTATAATTTCACCCTCATCAGGATGTTCTCCAACGAATTCCAAATCTGTCGCAAGATACAAATACAATTTTTCAGTACAAATTCCGGGAGTTGTATTGATATAACCTAAAGACGTCCAGTTACGAGCCTGATAACCGGTTTCTTCCTCCAATTCTCTTTTGCAAGCATCATCTGGATTTTCACCAATTTCCAGTTTTCCAGCAGGAAGTTCATACACTGTTTCTTTCAATGGATAACGGTATTGCTTAACAAGCAAAACAGTACTTTCATCTTTTTTAGCAAGAATTACAACTCCGCCGGAGTGTAAAACCACTTCACGAAAAGATTTATGACCATCGGCAACTTCAACGTCATCTCTTATAACCGTGATAACTTTTCCATCATAAACAACCTTGGAATTTAATGTTTTTTCTTCAAAATTCATAGAAAGATAATAACATAAATCCCTATAATGAGAAAAGTATTTTTACAAAAAATTACACCTCTGAAACATCAGGTAAGTCAATACTTTTTAATCTTTGTTCAATACGACGGTACCATTTTAAATGTTGTTTGAACAAAATTTTATAATCATCCATATTTCCTTGAGAAATATTTTTGAACTGCTCATCAGAAGTTTGAGTCAATGATGCTTCCAAGAATTTTGTATATTCATGCCTATCAATATTTGCATCTGTTAGCTCAATACGTTTACCAAAATCAACAATTACTTCTGGTCTATTATCACGCAAGAAGCAATAATCAATTGACACAGGAATTAAGTTAACTTTACCATATCTTTTCACTGCGTTATGAGCAATATAAGCTAAACCTGTTTGAAATTTGTATGGTCTGAAGTGAGGCGGTCTAATAATACCTTGAGGGAAAATACACAAAATATTTCTCAAATCCCCAAGAACATCTACAGAATATTGCAATGCTTTCATTGCAGACTGTGCAGATTTTTTGTTAACTGAATAAGCACCACCACGTCTTAATAATGGAAATCTATTCAATTCTTCAACCATCAAACGAATTTCTTTATGACAAATTCTGTGAGTAATATTGTACATAACAATACCATCCCACCAATTACAATGAGGAGCAAAAAGAATTGTTGGAGTACCTTTTTCCCTTTCGGTATAATTTTCTACTCCAGTGTATCTAAATGCGTAAAACCTATTTTGAAGCATATTAAAGAAAAACAAACTCGCAATAGTAAGCCAAAAACGATTTGTCTTTGCTGGTTTAAATTTCTCCTCTTTATTCCTCAATTTTGTAGGCGGAATATCCGAATATAATTTTTCCTCTGTTGCCATAAATCTATTGTACCCTAACTAAATAAAAAATAAAATATTCACTTAAGAAAACTTAACCCTTACATCATACGCCCAGTACATAAAAATTGCAAGCTGTCCAAAAGGATTAATTGAAAAAAGGTGAACAGATTTGGAACCTATCCACCTTTAATTTTTATATTTTGAAAAATTATAACAACTCTTTCAAATAATTTGGCAAAGCGAAACGAGCATTATGATATTCTTTATTGTAAATTTTACAAGTTGGAATAATTTCATTTGCTCTTTCATCGTTATAATATTCTAATGGTTTTACATCAACTGAACAAAATGCCCAAGCCCAATATCCACCTGGATAAGTTGGAATATTTGAAGTATAAGTTGAAACAGTTGGAAATACTTTTTTCAACAAATCGTACATTTTTTTAATTTCTTCTTTGTTAGTGAAAGGTGATTCTGATTGAGCAACCATAATTCCACCTTTTTTAAGAGCATTTTTAACATTTGTGTAAAACTCTTCAGTAAACAAACCTTCACCAGGTCCCATTGGGTCAGTTGAATCAATTAGGATAATATCAAATTCATCTTTTTTATCTTTGATATATTCAATTGCATCTTGAACTAGAATTTCAACTTTAGGATTATCTAATTCACAAGCAATTGTTGGAAGATATTTTTTACAAGCGTCGATAACCAATCCATCAATTTCGCATAAAACAGCTCTTTCAACGGTTTTGTGCTTCATAACTTCTCTAATTGTTCCGCCATCGCCACCGCCAATTACAAGAACAGATTTTGGACAAGGATGTTGCATCATAGGAATATGAGAAATCATTTCGTGATAATGATACTCATCACCTTCAGTTGTCATCATTAAATCATCAAGAGTTAAAACTCTACCTAATTTTGAATCAGTTTCAAAAACTTCTACCTTTTGAAATGGAGATTGTTCAGAGAACAAAACTTTCCCAGCCTTGATAGCAATTCCATATCCTCCAGGGGTAATTTCGTGGTAATAACCATTTTCTATACCATTTTTCATTATTTTTTCCCTTTCTAAGTTTGTATTTATATTATAATTATTCGGCTTTTCCCATAATGTGAATGTGCAAATGCATAACTTCTTGACCCGCATCTTTACCAGTATTTATTTGAACTTTATAAGCTTTTAAACCAGCTTTTTTTGCAGAATCTTTAACTGTTTGCATAAGTTCAGCCATCAAATCCTTATCTTCAAGTTCAATTAAAGATTGAATATGCTTTTTAGGACATACAAGTAAATGAACTGGAGCTTTAGGATTTATGTCCCTAAAAACGACAGTATTCTCTGTTTCATAAACAAATTCTGTTCCAAAATCACCGTTGATAATCTTACAAAAAATACAATCTTCACTCATCTTGTTTTCTCCTAATTCAAATTAAATAACCAATACGAAAAATCCGTATATTATTAGTAAATATATCATAAAAAGAGAATAAGGAAAATGGGAATAGGTTCGTTAAAAGTCTATAAGCTAATAAGTTGATAAGTCTATAGGTTGGTTAAAAGGAAAAAGGAACGTTGGAATAAGGGAAGAAGTTCTTTACGTAATTAATTCGTCATTCTGAGGGGTAAACTGTTGAAATGAAAATAGAATTTTTCAAATTTACCCGAAGAATCTCTATCTAAACACAAGAGATTTTAACCGTACTGTCATTCCAACTAGAAAATAAGTTGAGATGAAATCGAAACGTAATTTTCTGTTCCTACTTGGTAGTTCGGAATCTCTATCTGAACGCTTAGGTTAGAGATACTTCGCTTCGCTCAGTATGACGAATAGTTTTAGGGGTTCGGGGGCATAGCCCCTGATGACTCGAGCCATTTGGTCATTCGTGTTTTTCTTTTTCGGTTCTACTTTTTCTTTTTTCGTCGAAATAAAAAAGAAAAAGTGAACAGGGGAATTGTCAAACCCTCTCCCTAACCCTCCTCCCTTGGGGAGGGAACTTATTAACGTTGGGTTAGAAAACCCAACCTACATAATAACAGACATAAAGACCTTAATGCCTCAGTGCCATAATGCCTTAAAGCCACCTGTAAAGAACTTATTTCCTTGTTCCTTTTCCCTTAAATAGACAAAACTATCTTATTCTTTTACCTAAAGATAAGCCTGCCGGAAGAGGTAAAACAACATTTTCATAATCTGGGTCTGCATCAATTGCTTCCAAAAATGTTTGTACTTTTGCTGCGTGAGAAATTACATTATCGCAAGCAATA
>CAKUTL010000028.1 GCA_934692295.1 uncultured Candidatus Melainabacteria bacterium | reverse complement strand
GCACAAAAATCTTGCTTGTGACGTTGCCAATCCCATTTTTCTAAATCCTTTCGATTTATAGTATTCCTTTGGTTACCTATGTTATCGGCATTTTTAATCAAAACTTTAGACATGTTTAAGATTTTTGTAATATTTTGTTACAATTAAAATTCTATTTCAAAATCTGTCGAGTCATAATAACTTTTCCATCGGAGTTATAGCAATTTTGCCCTTTCCAATGTGCAATTAAATTTCCGGAATTATTAAAAATAAATGTTTCGCCTTCCGAAACTCGAAATGTCATATTAACAAGATTTCCTCTTGTATCATATTTGTAAGATTTATAAGGATAATTTGTAGAAGTTCGTTCTTCCGTATGAGTGAGAACACCATTTTTGCCATAATACAAAACGGTTAAAGGATTATCTTTATACACAATCCCATAGCTTCCATCAGAAAAATATGCCAAGGTTCGGTCTTTCAAATCCGTAAAACCTTTTAACATATTTTGAATATTTTCATCTCTATCAATATCAAGATAATTATTTTTCAAATTTTCTATATTTAAAGGTTTTGGTTTATCTTGCAAAATTATATCTTGAGCTTCACTTGCCGTATATTCAACCCCTCCGGTAATAACAGTCGCCATTGAAACCGTAGGAAATAATAATATTGCAAGTAAAAATATCCATTCTTTCATACTTTTATTATAATAAAATTTTTACAAAATCCAACTTGAACTATTTAAAAATATTCGATAATTTGCTATAATATTTGAAAAATATGCAGTTGGAAGAAAAAGGGAAATATTATGAAAAATATATTAGCTTCATTATTAGTTTTAAGTATTGCACTTCCTGCTTTTGCAATCAATGAACAAAAATTGAGCCGAAAATGCAGAAGACATCCTGAAAAATGTCAAGTTCAAATGACAACACCAATCAAAGAACAGCAAATGACTTTAGGGATTGTTCAACGCAATGTAAAAGTTGGAACATCACAAGCGGAAGTTGCAGAAATTTTAGGATCTCCCAATATCGTTACTCAAGATGCCGATGGATTGGAAACTTGGGTTTATGACAAAGTTTCTTCAATTACAGCATATAACAATTCCGGTTTTGGAGTTGGAGTAGGCGGACTAGGCGGAGGATACGGTTCCGGAGGTTTCGGCGGAGGACTTGCCAATGTCGGATACAACAAAAACGGAGGAGTTGCTCAATCTGTCCAAAAAACACTTACCGTTGTCTTGAAATTTGACGAATCTGGTAAAGTTTCAAAAGTTTCATACCATATGAGTACATTCTAGGAGAAGAAATAAATGATGAAGAAAATATTATTAATTCTCTTTGTTTTATGCCTTTCACTTCCTGTATGTGCAAAAAAAAGAGAAGCAGAACAAATTATAACTCCAATGACTCAATTGGAAAAACGTCAATTCCAAACAAGAACATATGATTCTAGTGACAAACCTCTTATTATGAAAGCAATGCTGAATGTATTACAAGATGAAGGTTTTATTGTTTATAATGCCAATCCCTTATTAGGATTTATATACGGGGTAAAAGATTTTGATACTTCTGACCCTAATATTGATATAACAAAGGAATTCGGGTTATCTAAATCTAGATTGAATTGGAACGGAGTTAAAGTTGCAACAATAGAAACAACGGCAAACGTTACTGAATACGGAAAAAGTATAAAGGTTAGAGTTAATTTCAAACGCAAATTGTTGAATATGTACGGAAACGCACAATTTATTGATGATGTTAATAACGAAAATTATTACCAAGACTTTTTCTCAAAAGTAGATAAAGCAATATTCTTACAAAAGCAAAAAATATGATAAAGAAACTTTTTACAACTTCATTAGCTATTTTAATTCTTTTTGCAACAAGCAACTGTGCAATGGCAAAAAGAACTAAAAAAATGAGCCTGCTTGAGTTAAGGGAAATGCAAACCCGAGTTTTTGAAACCCCTGATACGACAAAAGTTATGAAATCTGCTATAAACACCTTACAAGATAGCGGATTTGTAATTCAAGAAATTGATACCGATTTAGGCTTCATTAGAGCTCAAAAGACATTCAAAAAACACCACATTGACAAAAAACGTATTGCAGGATGGTCTATAATTTTAGCACTAACAACCGCTACAACAGTACTATCTTATGGAACAAATGTTGGTTCAATGTATGACCCTTCAATGCGTATTTCTAATGAAATGAAAGATAAAACCGCAATTGTGGATGCCAATGTAGATGTAGAAAAATTTGGAAATTCTAAAACAAAAGTGAGATTTGTTTTAGTCGAAAAAATATTACAAAATGCAGATGGATATTCATTCGTAAAATCTGCACCAACAAATGTTATCAGACTATACAAACCGAATGTTTATCAAGAATTTTTTGCCCAATTGGATAAAAGTATTTTTTATGAAGGAATATAAAACATGCAATATGTCGCTATTAAAAAAGAGATAAAAAATAATGAAGAAATTTTTGTTGTTAACGCCATTCCACTTAAAAATAAAAACAAATCCATTGTTCAAAAAATTCCGCACCCGCTAGGTTCCGACGGGATGGAATTCAAAACCCTTGAAGAAGCAAAAGACGCAATAACACGAGCAGGTTTTTCATATATTCTACCAGACGGTAAAAAAGAGACAAAACCGCAAAAAGTAAACAAAATAACATATACAGAAAATAATTATGAAGAACTTATTTATAATGCAATTAAAGAAAAAACAAATTCATCCAATGCGAATGTTTGTGCAGCTGCAATCCTTGCAATCTCGGAATTTCCTAAAGATGAAACATTTGAAATTCTTTTCTCTAAATTCGGAGAAGATAATGATTTGATAAGAAAAAATGCAATATCCGGAGTGTGCAGATATACTAAAATTCTACAAAACAAAATTATAGAAACGCTAAAATCCTCAAACTGGGTTGAAATAAATTCTGCAATCTCCTGCATTACTAATCTCGCAACAAATTCTGATATTGAATTAGATAAATTTATTATTCCACTAATCAATGCAACAAAAGACTCCAATCCTATAGTTCAAACAAATGCACTACAGGCGTTGGCTATTGTTTACCAAAATTACAAAAAAAATCAAAAAATTTAACAACTGCTTTTTCGCATCAAATCAGATAATTTAAGTTCTTTTGGAGTATGATTTACTCTTGAAACTTTTTTTTCTACAGGAGATTTTTCTTCTCTAAAATCTGCCAATCCGATTTTTACACTATTATTTTCTTTAAGCATAAATATTTCTTGAAAAAAAGATATAATATTTTCCATAACAATTTCTCCTAGAACCATTATAGCCCAAGTTTCGGCTCTTATATCATACATTTAAACGATTTTGGAGTAAAAAATCATTATGCTTTGTGTTATATTTGTTGTACAGGGTGATTGAGGAATATAATTTGAATAATAGTTACTATGAAACTTTAGATGAAAATTTTAAACAAGCGTTGAATTTATGCGAAAATGAATATTCGCATTCTGAACTTTTAGGATTTTTGCAATCTGGAAACATTGTTCAGAAACAGCTTTCAGCATTAAAACTTGAAACTATTAATTCTCAAAATGAAGCCCAAATACTTGTATCAAATTTAGTTGGTCAAGATGGCAAAATTCGAGAAGTCGTATCCTTAAAACTAAATGAATTTATGGCTAATCCTCAAACCCTAAAATACTTTGAAACTCCTGAAAATTACAAAATCTTTTTAGCTGCGATTATTGATATAAATGGGAACATCTGTAGAAATGTTATCGGAGCAATTTCTTATTTAAAAAATAACGATGATTTTTGCAACCGTTTTTGTCCTGAACTTGTTAAGTTAACAAAAGACCTATTAGACAAAATCGAAAAAGAGGACTTTTTTGATGGGAAATACAAAGTTAATAAAGAAGTTTTTAAGTTATATTGGTGCTTAGAAACCATTTATGTATTTTGGGATAAGATTAACTTTGAAGATTTAAAAGAAATAATTTTACGGACAAAAAATATTCAAGAATATACAATCAGAGAAAAAGCTGCAAAAATATTAACAAGAAATTTCTCTGACCCAGAACTTTTAAAAGCAAAAGAAGACTTAAAAAAAGATTCTAATTACTATGTTAGAAGATTTTAAGTTAGCAAAGACTTAAGTTTTGGCAATATTTAAGAATGCAAATCACAGTAACACCAACAAACCATACACCTTCGTCATACTGAGCGAAGCGAAGTATCTCTCACCAGACGAAAGTTTAACCACTTGAGACTTTATTTATTATCCAATTATTTCTCTGGTCTTGATTCTTACTTCTTTATCAATTGCAAAAATTTCATCAATTGAAGGAGCCTTAACAAGTTTGTGTTGCTCCATCATTTTTGATGTAATTTGATAGATTTCGTAAAGTTTAATTTTATCTTCTAAAAATGCAAATACAGCTTCTTCATTTGCTGCATTCATACAAACAGTTGCACTTCCGCCAATTTTGCCTGCTTCGTATGCCATTTTTACACTTGGGAATTTTTCAAAATCAGGTTTTTCAAAGTCTAATCTTGCAATATCTGCGAAGCTGAAACTTTTTGATTTAATTCCCTCAAATCTTTCAGGATATGTTATTGCATATTGAATAGGAATATGCATACTTGGGAGTCCTAATTGAGCAATCACGCTACCATCAACATATTCAATTGCAGAATGCACAATGCTTTGAGGGTGAACTACTACATCAATTTTTTCATATGGCATATTGAATAAATGATGAGCCTCAATAATTTCTAAACCTTTGTTCATCAATGTTGCAGAATCAACTGTAATTTTTTTACCCATACTCCATCTTGGATGGTTTAGAGCTTGAGCAACTGTTGCATTTTTCATATCGTCAATTGTTTTGTGCAAGAATGGTCCGCCACTCGCAGTGATAATAAGTTTATCAACTTGGGAAATATCTTTGATGCACTGGTGAATTGCACAATGTTCGCTATCGACAGGGATAATATTTACACCTTTTTCTTTTGCCCTAGGCATAACTATATCACCAGCCATTACAAGAGTTTCTTTATTTGCTAAAGCAATATCAATTCCGTTATCGATAGCAGTAAGTGTAGGTCTTAAACCAACTTTCCCAGATACGGAAACTAAAATAATATCATTTTCTTTGTTAGAACAAATTTCTTCTAAGCCTTCAGCACCATAAAGAGTTTTTATTCCGTCGATTTCTAATTTTTCTCCATTTGCATTTCCAACACAAACATATTTCGGTTTAAATTTCAAAGCCTGTTCTTTTAAAAGTTCAACATTTGAACCACCGGTCAAGGCAATAATTTCAAACTTATCCTGAAGTTTTTCTATAACTTCAAGAGCTTGCCTACCTATAGAACCTGTAGAACCAATTATACTAATTTTTCTTTTATTACTATTCATTATTATTTCCTTCGTGATTAATTTAAAAGCTCTTTTTGAATTGTAACACCTTCTGAATTTTCGGTATTTACAGGTAATGCAAAATGGAAACTTGAGCCTTTTTCCTCTTCACTATCACACCAAATTGTACCTTTGTGTGCTTTTATCAATTGTCTTGCAATAGGTAAACCCAGTCCTGTGCCACCAACTTTTCGGGACAGTGAATTTTCAATTTGTGTAAATTTATCAAATGCTTTAAGCAAGTTTTCTTCTTTTATACCTATACCTTGGTCAATTACACTAACTACAATGTAATCCCCATGAAGTTGTTTAATTTCATTTTCAAAATATTTGTTCGTAATAATATCATTTGCATTTTTGAGTTCAGATTTTATAGTGATATTTTTACCTTTAGGAGTAAATTTGATAGCATTAGAAACAAGATTTGTTAAGACTTGCCCCAAACGTTGAGAATCTGCGTATATATCAGGAAGTCCGCTTTGTTCCTCAGCAGAGAAAATAATTTCGTGTTCTTTTGCAACACAGTCGAAATTGGTTTTTACATTTTCAATTACTGAATGAATATTCATTATCCGATAGTTGAAATCCATTTTACCCGCTTCAATTTTATTAATATCTAGAATATCATTGATAATGCTTGTTAAGTTCTCAACGTTACGTTTAGCCATATCAATAAATTTCTTTGCACTTTCTCCAAATTCTCCACATCTTCCGCTTGATAAAATATATAGAGCATTTTTGATAGGAGTTAAAGGAGTTCTTAATTCGTGGGAAACAATGGAGATAAATTCAGATTTTACTCTTTCTAATTTTTCTAATTCTTCATTTTTTTCAATGATTTCTTTGTAGAGTTTTGCACTTTTTAATGGTAGTGAAACTTGTTGAATAATAGTTCTGAAATATGCGGCATCATCTGTTGAGAAAGGATGTTCCTTGAAAATTTCAATACATCCAAAGAAATTTTCTCCAATATCAATAGGTGCAAACATATTGTCATATTGAAAAATTGTGAATGTGAATTTGTTATTAGGGTTTTTGATATTTTTGATAATTTTTAAATTCTTATCGTCAATCTCGAATGGAATTTTGCCGTTGTTAAACATTGATTTATAATTCAAAACAGCACGTAATTTCAACGCACTTAGAATTTCTTCTGAAATGTCGTAAAGAGAATTTATGATTAAAACAGGTTCTTGTTCAAATCCAAAAGTCAAAGTACAAGTTAAATCAAAACTCAAAGATTTGTCTAAACCTTCTATCATATATCCCAAAAGTTCTTTTGTATCTAATGTTCCTGCAAATTGAGAACTGGTATTATACAAAACATTCAATCTATATAAACTGTCCGCCAAATCCTTATTCTTACCGGACAAATTATCCAAATTTTCTTTAGTTTTTAGATGTGTATTCACAGTTGAAAAAATAAAATCATCAGAAAAACTGTTTAGAATATAACCGCTAACATGTTTTGCTATATCCTCTTTAACACTAGTTCCATCAGATAATAGTAATATTTGAGAGTTTTCCAACTTTGTTTTGATTTTTTTTAGAATTAGGGATAAGTTAAAAATTTCAACATTTTCATCAACTATAATTATATCCTGAGGTTCAACCTCTATCAAATCAAAAATTGAAGTTTCTGTACAACAAGAATTGAAGGTATAAGGTTTATTCTTAAAAAGCCCTCTATACCTCGCTATAATATTCTCATCTTCTGAAATAAGTAATATACTATTCCCCATATTATTATTGTAAACTGAGCATTATATTTGGCAAGTCAGTAATGTTTTTTAATAACCATATTGTTCGTGAGCATTCAAGTATTCACGAACAGAGTTCAACGATGATTGAACAATACGGGTAACTCTTGATGGAGATAACCCAATTTGTTGTGCAATATCTTTAACTTGCATATTACGATAAAATCTATATTCAACAACTGTTCTTTCTTTTGGTGGGAGTTTAGAAATTGCAGTTCTAATCATTTTACCCATTTCAGAAATCTCAGCATTTTCATCCGGCATTGCATGAGTATCTTTTACAAAATCAAACGGAGAATCATTATCACTGGCAGCAGCAGCAAGCCCGTCGATAGACAAGACAGTTTCGTAAATTGCTTCACGAACTTTTGCCTGCTTCATATCCATACCTTCAACTGCTTCATCCTCATCATATTCATCTTCAGCTTTATGCTTCAACGAATACCATTTGTATCTAATTCTCAACTCATTACGGATAGCCCATCTTACAGCTGTTGCAATATATGCAGCATTATACTTTTGAAGTTGCTCAGGTGTTTTATTTTTAATCATTACCTGAATTGCAATAATACCAATAGATAGCAATTCTTCGTATTCAACCATATGGGAAGGAATACGACGGTGTTCAACACGAGCAACTTTTTGCACAATGTCTATATAATGTTGTAAATTTTTCTTATCTTCGTTATTAGCCATAATTTTACAAATCAATAGTACTACAATAAATTATTTTTGCGGTCGTTTATTTGATGTATTTTTATTTTTCATTTTATAAACAAACATCAGAATTTCTGCAACCGCTTTATAAAGTTCAGGTGGAATAGGTTGATTAATATCAACCATCTTAAACAAAGCCCTTGCTACAGGAGGGTTTTCAATTACGGGAACATTATGTTCCTTCGCAATTCCAATAATTTTCTTTGCAATAAGTTCTGTCCCTTTTGCAATCAGCATTGGTGAATCCATCTCTTCTGCGACGTATTTCAACGCACAAGCAACGTGAGTTGGGTTAGTTACAACAAAATCCGCTGTTGGAACAGCATCCATTGCACCTTGCTGAAGCATTTGCATACGACGTTGACGAAGTTGAGCCTTTACATTTGGATCTCCTTCTGAGTTTTTGTATTCATCCTTTATTTCTTTAAAAGACATCTTTTGGTCTTTCAAAAACTTCCACTTGGTAACCCCATAATCGGCTGCAGCAATAATCAAAAAGGCAATACACGCTTTGAAAATAAATTCAGTAATTAATTTTCCAAATTCAATCATTACCGCAAAGTTATTATCTACTGATGCAAGCATTAAAATTGATTCGATGTGATCCTTATAAACCATCCAACCAATATAACCAAGAATTACAACCTTCACAATATTTTTAAACAATTCAAAAAGAGTTTTTATGGACATAATGTTTTTAAAATATTTTGTAGGATTTAATTTATCCAACTTTGGCATTAAAGGAGCAATTGCAACTAATGGCCCAACTTGAACAAAATCCGCAAGAACGGCAACTAACCAAGCAATTGCCAAAATTGGTCCAATAATCAAAGCTGCACCCTTCACCGCTACAATCAAAATATAGGTATAACCTATTTGTTCAGTGTGGGCGTTCGGGATTTGTTCATACAAAAGCGTAAAAACTTGAACAATTTGATCCCAAATAAAAGGTGCAAGACCAAATATTACAGAAAACAAAATGAGCAGAGAAACAGCGGTTGAAAAATCTTTTGACTTTACAACCTGACCTTCTTTTCTAGCCTGTTCCAGCTTTCTGGGGGTGGCATCAAATTGCTTATCCTCATCACCCATGCAGCATTTCCTTTCTGATTGATTATATTATAGCATGGAATATTTAAGGATTTATTTTCTCGAAGCAAGGCTAAAAAATAGCTTATGCTCCAACAATTTTCACCCCAGAGCTTGTTCCCAAACGAGAAGCACCAGCCTCTATCATCTTGATTGCGGTTTCTCTATCTCTAATTCCGCCAGATGCTTTAACCTTCATGCCTGCATCTTTCACAGTGTTATACATCAATTCAACATCTTCAACTTTTGCACCAACTCCACCTTTTACAAATCCGGTTGATGTTTTGACAAAATCCGCTCCGCCTTTCACTGCACATTCACAAGCGTATTTAATTTCTTCTTTTGTAAGCAAATCTGTTTCTAAAATAACCTTCAAATTATGTCCGCCGCAAGCTGATTTAATCAACTTAATTTCTTCTACAATATAATCGGTTTCTCTATCTTTAACCTTTGTATCATTGATAACCATATCAATTTCATCTGCACCATCTTTTACTGCTTGAATTGTTTCAAAAATCTTAGTTTCAGTTGTATTAGCACCTAGAGGAAACCCAATAACCGTAACAACTTTAACATCTGTATCTTTCAGAAAATATTTTGCCATTTTCACATAACAAGGATTTATACAAACACCCAAGAAATTATGTTCTTTAGCTTCTGTAAAAAGTTTTACTAAATCTTCTTTTTTCGCATCTTGTTTTAATAAAGTGTGTTCAATAAATTTGTTCAAATCTTTCATTTCCCTCTTCTCCTTTAATCCTTAAGTTAATTATACCACAGGGTTTATCTATTGTATAATATCTTTAGATATGAATATTGAGATTTTGAAAAGAATTAGAATAGAACGTTATATTTTCGCTGGGTTGATGGCGGTTGTAATGATTTTAATTGCGGAATTAAGCGGAGAAAGGGAAATAATCTTTCCAGAAATCTGTGCATTAACAATTGGAGCTTGGATTTCAGAACAACAACCATGGATGTGCAACAAAAGAAAAATGTTTTTCTTAGTTTCAATTGCTTCTCTTTTTGGAATGCTTGTTACAAAATACGTTCAAATTCCGCTAATTTTTCAAACCGCATTATGTTTTGCGTTCACTGGATTTATACTAACCATAACGAAAACAACTCTAATCCCAATAATTTCTGCCTGTATTCTTCCTGTATATTTAGGAACAAAGAGCTGGGTTTATCCAATTTCAGTAACCATCATGGCCTTAATGATAATCACCGCTCAATGGCTTATGGAAAAAAATCACCTCAAACCGAAAAATGAATATATTCCATGCGAATTTAATTTAAAATATCAAATTATAAAATGGACAAAACTACTTGTAGTCTTTGGATTATTAGCACTTATTCCGTTCAAAAGTCATCAGATTTATTTCCTTGCTCCACCGTTAATCGTTACATTTGCAGAATTTTCAAACCCTAAAAGTCCATTGAGAAATAAACCTTTCTATATTATTGGATTAATGACTTTGGCTTCTGCTACTGGTTGTATGCTGAGAGAAGGATTGAATTTATATTTGCATTTGCCTTTGAGCATTTGTGCAACTCTTGCATGCTGTGTGCTATTTGTAACCTTTGATAAAGTTAAAACTTTATTTCCTCCTGCGGGAGCAATTTTGCTAATCCCAATGATATTAAAGACACAATATTTGCCAGTATTACCTTTTGAAGTTTGCATTGGTGCTACTGTTTTGATTTTTACGGCAAAACTTCTTTTTAGAGATTAATTTATTGGTTTTCATGTTATAATTCTGGTATGGCAATGTTACATAAATACTTACGTCAGTCTGCGACTTATAGAGTGTTCAAACACTTTATGGTTACTTTTACAGATTTTTTAGATACTTTGGGCAAGATTGCACAAATTGGGTATCACGTACTTATTGCCATACTTAAAGGGGACATTGAAAAAAAAGAATTGCTAACCCAATGTGATAGATTTGGAGTAAGTTCATTGCCAATTACTCTATCTATCGTCGGAATGACCTCAATTATCGTAGCATCTCAAGTTGCCCACGAAATGGTTAAACAAGGGGGAAGCGGATTTGTCGGGCTATTAATGACAATATTGATTGTTAGAGAAGTCGGAGCAATTATGTCTGGTTTCGCAATTACTTCAATGATTGGTTCTTCTTTAGCATCAGAACTTGCAACAATGAGAGTAACTGAACAGGTAGACGCAATTGACGTTTTAGGCGTTGACTCTGTCAATTTCTTATTTGTTCCAAGAGTTTTATCTGGAATTATCATGATGCCATTTGTTGTAATATTGGCATCTGTTGTAGGAGTACTTCTTGGAGCTGTAACATCTGACATGTTCGCAGGATTATCGTATAGGGCATATTTTGATTCCGCTTGGTTGGGTCTTTATATGAAAGATTTATGGGTAAGTTTACTCAAATCAGCAGTGTTCGGAGGAACAATTTCTCTTATCAGTTGCACTTGCGGATACTTCGCATCCGGAGGGGCTAAAGGAGTTGGGATTGCAACCACAAAAGCCGTTGTGTGGTCATTCATTGCAATTGTTGTTTGGGACATGGTTTTTGCGATATTATTTTTCTTTTAATTTGTTTGTGTAAGGATATTATTGTTATGAGTATTGAAGTTCGTAATCTAGTTAAAAAATTTGATGATAAAGTTGTCATAGATGATATTTCTTTCAAAGTTGACGATGGAGAAATTCTTGCAATTGTAGGGTTTTCTGGTTCTGGTAAAAGTACCGTATTGAAATTAATCTGTGGACTTATACCTTATGACAATGGAGAAGTTTTAACTTCTGAAGGCGATATTGCGATGGTTTTCCAATATTCAGCACTTTTTGATTCTCTGAATGTTTATGACAATATCTCTTTTGCTCTTCACGAAAGAAGAGATTTACGCTCTAAATATAAAGAAGAAGAAATTAAAAAAATTGTTTCTCAAAAACTAGAACTTGTAGGTCTTAAGGGAATTGAAAACAAATTTCCATCTGAACTATCTGGGGGGATGCAAAAACGTGTAAGTTTCGCTCGTGCAATCGTAACCAAACCAAACACAATTTTATATGACGAACCAACTGCGGGTCTTGACCCTATGTCATCAACCCTTATTGAGGACTACATCGTTCGACTAAAAAGAGAAACAAATGCCGCATCTATTGTCGTTACTCACCAAATGTCAACAATTACTAGAACGGCAGATAGAGTTATTATGCTTTACGATGGGAAAATAGTTTTTGAAGGCACTCCTTCAGAATTATTAAAACAAGATAATCCATATACAAAACAGTTTGTAACGGCTTCTTTGGACGGGCCAATGAAAATGAAAGCTTAAATCGAGACAGAGGATAAAAATATGAGAAAAGACTTATTTAACAGTGATGCAATGTCAATCGACACTTATATTATGGTTAAACTTAAAGAAAAGACTGCTCAACTAAGAGAAAAATTAGAAAAGAAAAATAGAGCACCTATTTCGCTTTCTATGGGAGCTCCAACGGCAAACCCTCCTGCTGTTTTAATCGATAAGCTAAAAGAATTTTTGACAGAGAATAATATTCACACTTATTCTGTAACAAGAGGTGAACCTTATTATAGACAAGCCGTTGCAGAAAGGATGAAAAACAGATTTGGTGTTGAACTTGATGTAAATACTGAAATAATGTCACTTCTTGGTTCTAAAGATGGATTAGCAAACCTTATCAGATTTATTATTACTCCACAACAAGAAGAAAAAGAGAAAGATATTATCCTTGTTCCTGATCCTGGATATGCTTCATACTCACAAATGATTAAGATTTCAGGCGGTTTAGCTTATTCAATGCCTTTGACTGCTGAAAATAACTATCAACCAAATATTGAAGAAGTTTTTGAAAACTTGAAAAATGAAGGATACGATGAAAACAAGGTTAAAGCTATTGTAATAAATTATCCAAATAATCCTTTAGGGGTAAGTGCAACAAGAGATTATGTAAAAACATTGGTTGATTTTTGTAAAAAGCACGACATTTTGTTAATTTCTGATGCGGCATATTGCGATGTTTATTTTGACGAAAACGAAAAACCTTTCAGTGTTCTTGAATTTGATGGAGCAAAAGATATTGCAGTTGAATTTTTCAGCTTGTCTAAGCCTTATGCAATTACAGGCTGGCGTTTAGGCTGGTTATGCGGGAATAGCGAAGTTGTAACAAGACTTGCAAAAGCCAAATCAACTATCGACAACGGAATTTTCAAAGCTCTTCAAAAAGCTTGTGCTTGCGTAATGAATTCGCCTGAAGGGGACGACTACATTGCTTGTTCAAACAATGCTTACAAACGCAAACAATCTATTATGGTAAAAGGGTTAAAAGAATTAGGTTGGGAAATAGACGAAAACAAACTTCCTCACACAACATTTTATCTCTGGTTACCAATTCCAAGAAAATATGATTCCGCATTCAAATTCTGCGAAGATTTACTAGAAAAATCTGGGGTTGTAATTGTTCCTGGAGATGCTTTCGGGAAATATGGTGCTGGATTTTTCAGAATTTCATTCGTTTGTAGCGACGAAAAGTTACAAGAAGTTATCGATAGAATGAAAGCTGATGGATTTAAATACTAAATAAATTAAAAGCAATTATAATATTTATTTTGCAAAGGAGGTTTTCGTTATGAAAATTGCTAATGATTTAACGGACTTAATTGGAAAAACTCCGCTCGTAAGATTGAACAAACTTAATTCAGGGAATGCTGAAATCGCAGTAAAACTTGAATACTTTAATCCTGCAAATTCGGTAAAAGATAGAGCCGCTTTAAAAATGATTGTCGATGCAGAAAATGCAGGCAAAATTAATAAAGACACCATTATCATTGAACCAACAAGTGGAAATACAGGAATTGGACTTGCGATGATTTGTGCTATTCGAGGGTACAAAATCATTTTGACAATGCCAGAATCAATGAGTATTGAACGTCGAATGTTATTAAAAGCCTATGGGGCAGAACTTGTCCTAACAGAAGCAAAACTAGGAATGAAAGGGGCTGTGGATAAAGCTATTGAGCTCAGCAAAAAATATCCAAATTCCTTTATTCCTTCACAATTTGACAATTCATCTAACCCTAAAGCTCACTACGAAACAACTGCAGAAGAAATCTGGAACGATACAGATGGCAAAGTAGATATTGTTGTAGCAGGAGTAGGAACAGGAGGAACAATTTCTGGAACCGCAAAAAAATTAAAAGAATACAATTCGCAAATAAAAGCCGTTGCGGTTGAACCTTATGTATCTCAAGTTTTGGCTGGGGGGCAAGCTGGACCACATAAAATTCAAGGTATCGGAGCCAACTTTATTCCACAAAACTTTGATAAAAATGTAATTGACGAAATTATTCCTGTTAAAAACGAAGATGCAATTGAAACAGCCAGAAATCTTTCTAAAAAAGAAGGTATTTTATCTGGATTTTCAGGAGGCGCAAACATCTGGGCAGCAATTGAACTTTCTAAACGACCAGAAAATAAAGGAAAGCTAATTGTTGCAATACTTCCAGATTGTGGAGAAAGATATTTAAGTAGTGAATTATATTCAGGGTAAAAAAATACTTATTAAAAGCATTCAATAAAAAGAAGGTCGGCGTTGCCACGCCGACCTTCTATAATACTTACTCTTTTTCCTTCATAATAATTAGCATCTTTACACATCATAAAATTTGGGATAGAATGTAATATATATTTTAATTAGGGGTATTTATATGAAGTATGAGAATGTATTCTCTTTGTTGGAAGAAATTACGGTAAACAATAGTGAGAAGATTTCACTTGGTATGAAATCTAAATGGGGATGGAATGAGTTTACTTATAAGGGATTAGGATTATTATCAAGACGTCTTGCATCATATTTGATTGAAGATTTGCAGATTGAAAAAGGTGAGAAATTAGCAATTTTGTCTGAGTCAAAACCAGAATATGGAGCTTGTGTTTTTGGTTCTGTGTTGGCAGGTTTAACGACTGTTCCGTTAGATAACAAGTTAACTATTTTTGAATTACACTCAATTCTTTCAAATTGTGAACCAACTGTTATGCTGGTTTCTAGCACATACATTGACAAAGCAAAAGAATTAAAAAACAAAATACCATCAATCAAATATTTAATTCTTATGGATTCTTCGTCTTGTGAAAATGAGCTTATTCCGAGTTTGTACTCAATTCCAGAAAAATATACTGCAAAATGGAGAAGACGTCCATTAAGTGCAACTGCTTTCACAATCTATACTTCTGGCACAACTGGAGCTCCTAAAGGAGTTGAAATTACTTTTAAGAATATGCTTGCTCAAATGCATGATTTGAGGATTGCACTAAGAGAAATTCTTCCACTAAATGAAGAAATGAGAATGCTCTCTATTTTGCCAATGAATCATTTGTTTGAATTAACAGTAGGGTTTTTCACATTTTTAAACCACGGATATTCAATATATTATACAAAAAGTTTGAAACCGAGTGATATATTGGAAGTGATGAAAGAAAAGAGAATTCGATTTATGATTACCGTTCCTGCATTTTTGAAACTTTTAAAATCATCAATTGAATCTGAATTAAGTAAGAAATCTCCGCTTGTAAAATTTATGTTCAAATTAAATTATGCACTTGCAAAATTTTTACCAATTAAAATGAGGAAATATTTATTCTCTCCAATACATAAAAAATTTGGAGGAGAGTTCTTTGGATGTATTGCTGGGGGAGCTCCATTAGATGTTCATGTTGGGGAATTCTTTGAACGAATTGGTATCAAAATTTTCCAAGGATATGGATTATCAGAAACCAGTCCTGTTGTTGCGGTAAATAGAGGTAAATATCAAGATATGAAATCTGTTGGACCTGCTCTTGAGTCATTTGAAGTTAAAATTGACGATTCAACTGGGGAATTGATGTTAAAAGGGCCATCTGTAATGAAGGGTTACTACAAACGACCAGACTTAACATCAGAAGTCATAACTCCAGATGGATGGCTCCACACAGGAGATATTGCAAGGGTTGATAAGAAAACAAAATTGATATATATAACTGGACGGATTAAAAACATGATTGTCCTTTCTGGTGGGAAAAAAGTTTTTCCAGAAGAAATTGAGGCTGTGTTAGAACAAAGTCCAAATTTTGCAGAAGTATGCGTTACTGGGGTAAAAAGAAATTTTGGAGAAAAGGATGGTTGTGAAGAAATTGCGGTTGTAATTGTTCCAACAGTAGATTTTTCATCAAATTTTGATTCTTTTGAAAATTTAGAAAAAGCTATTCAAACAGAAGTTAAGTACCTATCAACTCAGCTTGCACCATACAAACGTCCAATTAAAATTATTGTAAGAAAAGAAAATCTACCTCGAACAACAACAAGAAAATTGAAACGTAAAGAAATTAAAGAATTGATTATGCAGTAAAATATTGATATTACTTCTTTAAATATTTTTGATTTTTTTCAGATAAAATATATGCGGCACAGCCTCGACCTGTACCCTTTAAAGTACAAGTACCATGAGCATATCCTCCTTTTAAACCATCCGGATATACTCCATCTAAAGCGGTTGTAAAACCAAAAACATCTTTTCCTAATGTATTTGGACCATTATTAGCTCCATTTATATCTACCAAAATATCTGAGCCCATACCGCAAGCAGTTAATTTACCTGTTTGCAACCAATATCCTCCACAGTTTCTATCATGCCCAAAAGTAATTGTCATTCCATTATTCAAATCGAGTGAGGGCAAATTCGAAACAGGTCGGAACCATACAGACCCATTCAAGTAATAGATATATCCGTTTGTTCTTGAATGCCCACCAAGTTGCGATTTATACAAATCTCTTTTTATCCCTGCACAAGCATGGCAATTTGCATTTGAATCTTCTATTCCTGGATAATTCGTTGGAGTTACGCCATATTCTTCAGTAATTTGTCTGAATGCCAGAGATAATAAACTGTAAGCCTTTTGAACTCGAGTTATTGTTGCCTTTTCTCTATATTTACTAATCATAGTAGGTATTGTAATCGCAGCAACAACACCGACAATTCCGAGTGTGATAAGGACTTCCGCAAGTGTAAAGGCTTTGTTTTTAAAAATCTTCATATGTAAATTATAAAGATTTTATTACTTGGTGTACACTGTCCCTCACATCATATCATATCATATCATATAGGGCATTATAACTGGGTTTGAGCTACTTGCATAGAGGGTTTACATTTTGTTACAATTGAGAAAAACTTAACGAAATCGTCATCCGGAGCAAAGCGAAGGATCTCTTGCCAATGGCGTGGGGATTAACCCCTCACCTCAATCCTCTCCCTTGGGAGAGGAGGAAGTTGGAGGATTATGTCATGCTGAACTTGTTTCAGCATCTCTAGCTAGTGCGTTCAGAATGACAGTACGGATATAATACATTGCGTTCGGTCAGAGATTCTTCGGGTAAATTTACTAAATAATCGAACGAATTCAACGGTTTATCCCTCAGAATGACTTACCCGTAAAGACCTTATAGACTTTTAATGACCTTATTCCCTTCTTCCTTTTTCCTCGACAAGAGATACTTCGCTACGCTCAGTATGACGAATGCGTTTAAGATTTATAGGGGCTCGGAAGCGTCGCCCCTGATGACTCGAGCCATTTAGTCATTCGTGTTTTTCTTTTTCGGCATACATTATACTTCTACGCAACTTGAGATTGTTGAACTTGTGAAGGATTGTTTTGTTGTGCAGCTTCTCTTTTCATTTCTTTGTACATCTCAATTCCTTCAATCCAATTAGGAACAATATTCAAATCCTTTTCTACAATTTCTTGCGGAAGAGCAGCATGGTGAATTTTTGGAAGTAAGTAATCTTCTGAATATTCAATTGGCTTCGAAATATTATCATCCGTATCATTACAAATAAATGTCATTTTTCCTTTATTGTCAGTTTTATACCCAACAATAGTAATCTCATGACCGTTTATAATAATATTATTGTTATCTGTTTCTGTATAACCAATGATTACATTTTCACCCATTTCTAAAGCCTGTACGATATGACGTTTCATTGTACCCAAGTCGGTTTCATAACCAACTAGTCTAGCATTTTCATCAACCGTTTGATAAGTTACAGAAAGAATATTTTTATCAAATACCACAGATTCTGTAAAAGTTTTTTCGAATTCTATCAAACCCTTGTCGTTTTGGTTAAATTTTCCGCCCCTTTTATCAGTTATTGTATTATATGATTGCTCTGAACCTATTTGCATAAATGTTGATTGCATCAATACATCAAGAGGAGTCCTTTCGTACGGATCTTTATCTGTTGTTTGAATTTGAGCTCTTAATAACGCATTTTTATCAGGTGCAAATTTTAATTTTGCATCCGAAAAATTGTGCATTTCATATGGAATTTCAAAAGCATTTAATAACCAAATTGCATTCAAGGTATTATCTGCAAGATTTTTTAATTCTATCTTTTTATCTACAGATAATTTTGGAGAGCTTAATTCATTTGCAAATCTAGAGAATTCCGCAGGTTGTTGTTTGGCCAACTTAAATTCTGTACTTGCAGCAACACAAGTTCCGGAAAGATCAACATCTATATCTTGTTTTCCCTGCTGAATATCAAAATAATTAGTTTTGCCTTCATTATTCTGAGCAATAGCTTGTGGTCTGTATTTTTTAGGAATATCACCAAATTTTTGAGTAATAACATAAGGATATGCAATTGTGGCTATGGTATCTTTCAAAATTCCATCTGCACTTAGTCCTTCTGCTCTCGGTTCTGTGGCTATTTTATAAAGATTATCTAATACGGTAGATTTATCATTTGATTCACAATTCAACAGTACTCCATTTTTCAATAAAGTATCTAAAACTTTTCTATTATTTTTATCCAATTTTGAGGTTAAAAACGTATATTTTTGAGTTTCGTCTTTTCCACTCAAAGTAGTTCTCAAGTTTAAATTTTGAGTTTGTCCCGTTGCTGTCATAGGAACGGTTTTTGCAGAAGTAAATGATGGTACACTCGCCGCCTGAACATTATTTGACGGCATGGTAACATTCTTTGCACGTTGAATTGTGTTATAATTATATTGTTGGATATGAGAATTTATTCTATCTACCATATTCACTCCACAAGTATAATAAAAATCAA
>CAKUTL010000027.1 GCA_934692295.1 uncultured Candidatus Melainabacteria bacterium | reverse complement strand
TAATACTATAACATAACCAAAAAATAACCAACCTTGACCTCTAACGAGGTCTTTTTTTTGAGCTAAATTTTGAAAATTTTATGGGCATTCTCTATCCCAAGTTATATTTGTTTTCTTTAATTTCGCAGGATTTCCTGCATATACAGAATTTGGAGTATCACATTTTCCTGCAACAATACTAGACATTCCAACAACAGAATTAGGGGCAATGATACTTCCTTTGAGAATTTTTACATAACTTGTTATCCAACAGTGGTTCCCGATAACAACATCTTTTCCTTTATTCAAAACTGTTCTGTTATTTATATCTATAACTTTATGTCCATCTGTTAATCGGATAATAATTTGTGAACCAAATTGGCAATCATCTCCAATTGTCAAACTTAAATTCTTTTCCGGTCTGGTTATAATTTCGCAAGAATTTTTTAATGAAAAGTTTTTCCCGATTTTGATTGATGAATTATCACCATTTGCTAATACTTTTAGCTTTTTAATTCTGTATGGAGAAGAATTAATAGAAACAAAACAATTATCCCCGCAAACAATTCGGCAACGGTCAAATTTAGCAACAGGTTCATGAATTTCTACAACAGAATTTTTTCCCTTAAAACTAAAATGAATACCACGAATAAAAAATACTCGCTTTTTATTTCCATTTTTATCAATTTTATAAATCTTATTTCTTAAAAACTTAAACATTATTTATTCTCCATTAAGTGTTTTGTATTTTTCCAAATATTTTCTGCTGTTTGATTTTCCTGAATTACTATGGAATTGTATAATTCTTTTCTTGGAGCCCATTTATTTGTCATATTGGGTTTATAAAAGACTACACAAACAGGAATTCTAACCGCACAACCAAGATGCATTGTTCCAGTATCAACACTAATTAATGCTTCGCAATTTTTCAAGACTTTTCCGAGTTCGGAAATGGATGTTTTATTTACTATATCTACAAATTTGCAGTTATTATTTTTAAGTTCTTCACTGTAATTTTTAGCTTTATTACCTGCACCTACAAATACAACTTCGTATTTTTCTTTGTTGATTTTATTTATCAAATCTGTGGCAATAGAAATTGGCATATCTTTTGTTTCATCTTTACTTGTTGTACAAAGTGCAATATATTTTTTATCATTTCTGATTATTGAAGCTAATCTGTTTGGCAGTGTTTGCTCAATGTTATATTTAATCGGTAAATCAAGACTTTCTTTATGGGTAAGTTGTTCTAATAGTTTGGCATGCTGGAAAGATACTGGTAAAGATTTATCTTTTTTATTTTCTGAAATTATATGCTTTGATTTAAGGAATTTAGCGATAAGAATGTTTCGATAATTTAAATAAGTGATAAAGGAACAATAGGGATTTTGGTATGGGAAATTCATAATAAAATTAAAAAATCCGAATAACCCTTTATTTTTTCCATGTTTATCATAAACCACAACTTCATCAACATCTTGTTGAAATTTAACAGCCTCGTAGTATGGCTTATCACAAATAAAAACTATTTTTGAATCAGGGTAGTTGATTTTAATGTTTTGGCATAAAGTATTACATAACAACGCATCTCCAAAACATGCCGTATTAAAAACTAAAAATATTTTCTCTTTTCCCACGTTTAGTTCTCCCCTTGAGCCAATTGTAGTGATACTTTTTCCATAATTTCATCTGTTGTTATCATTTTCATGCAAGGAGCATATAAATCGACAGAACCTCGAAGGTATTTGCATTTTCTACTATTACAAGGAACACACTCTTTCTTTGAAATAATTATTTCTCCATTACTATATATACCCGTTCTTTTTGCAGGCATGGAACCAAATAATCCGATCGTTTTTACTCCAAGTGCGTTTGCAATATGTAAAGGTCCACTATCGCCGGAGATTAGTAAATCGCAATTTTTTATTAGGGCGGAGTTTTCTTCTAGTGTTAATTTATCCACAAAAGAAACGGAATTTGGAATGCGTTCAAGAGATTTGAGCATTTTTTCATCTTCCTTAACTCCGGTGATAATTATTGTGCTATTGTATTTTTGTTGAATTTTATTCCCTAATTCAATCCATTTTTTTATCGGATAAGTTCTTCCTTGTCGTTTTGCAAAAATATTTCCCGCATTAAAAATTATTAGTGGATGAGAGTATTGTTCAACTACCTTTTTCATCTGTTCACAAACATTTTCAGCAAGTGTGATATTAAGTTTTGGATAAATTTTTATATTGGGAAATGCTTCTTTCGCGGTTTGCCAATAATTGTTCACTGCATGGATTTTATTATTTTTTTTATAGGTATATTGTTTTTTTATCCCTGCTAAAAAACAAAGAAATCTTGTTTTAAATGAAGGTTGAAGATTAATTACGGCATCAAAATTTTCAGATTTTAACTGATTTGCGAATTCAAATGTATCCTTAGAAAAAGGTTTAAACTTGTAATCAATACTCCATACTTTAGAAATGGCTAAATCGTTTTCAAGTAATCGTTTATCTATCGTTGTAAGATAATGAATTTCTGTATCTGGATTAGATTCTTTTATTGCATGATAAGCCATAGATGTATGTACTACATCTCCTATTGCTCCAATTCGTATTATTAAAATTTTTTTGTAGTTTGGGTTGCTCATTTTCTCTTTTCCTTGTGAAAACATTCAGTGAACAACCAAAATCCAAAAACAACGGCTCCAAGTGATAAAACTATAATTTCTCTAAATTTTTTCATAAGATTATTTATTCCAATATTTGTCTAACCATTTAGTCGGTTTCACGTATCTAAAACCTCCTTTCCCCCAATATCCTTCGTATGCTTGTTCAGGGTTTGGACGTCCATGAAATACAAGAATTTTTGCGGATTTTGGTTCTTTCGGAACTTTAAAATAGTTTATCGGGAATTTCCAAAGACAATTTCTTTTGAAACTTACACACCATCCATCATTCCAGTATTGCAAAATACCTTTGTCATACATTTGGTGAGAGAGGAATGCTTGTTCATTTTTGTAACGTTTTCTGATGTCTTTTCCTTCCTTATAAAAATTTTCAATAATATCGGCATGTTTGTTTACTTTGAATTTGAAAACGGATGAATTGCCGATAATATCATTTGGAAAATCCCAATCTTTGATAATTCTGAAATCTCCTGTTGCAGTTAAAACTTCGTCAATATTGTGTAAAATAACAATATCTAAATCTAAAAATAAGGCTTCTCCTTCCAAATCTGCTAATTTATCAGTAAAAAGCCCCAGTTTTTTCCAAGCTTTTTCAGGAAGTCCATTATCGTCTAAAAATGGAAGCGGACGTGTTTCTATATTTGGATTCAAACCATTTGCATCATCTGTAAAGCATACAAACCTATGTGGTACAGTTGTGTTTCTCTCAACCATATCGTATAGTCTGTTTACGTATGATGCTCCAAATTTAGTACCCCATTTCATACAAATAATATTCTTATCAATCATAACTTTTCTCTTTAAAATATCTCTCACTATACGCTTGCATATAATATTAACATATAATTATATATAAGCGTATATTTATTAAGAATTATTTATATGTTTACATCATATTATTTATTAAAATGTGTGCTTACAATATTAAAAAATGTTTGTTGACATCATATTTTAGTATTGGAGATGTTATTATGATGAAGTTTGATGACAAGGCATATCTTGCTAAAACAATAAAAATGCACCGCAAAAAACTTAATCTTACCCAAGCAGAACTTGCAGAGAGGGTTGATTTAAGCGATCAACATATTTCTCGAATTGAAAGTGGTTGCTATACTCCATCTCTAAAATCTTTTTTCCAAATTGTAAGTGTTTTGAGTATTGATTTACGAGAATTTGGTTTTAATACAGATTTAACAAATAACCCCACAAAAGATAGTCTTATATCTCGTATAGCTCAAGCTACTGATGCTGAACTTATTTTTTATGAAAATAGTATAAATGCAATAAACAAAAGCCTAACAACACTGAAAAAGAACTTGCTCTAAACTTCTTTTCATATGTAACAAAATCTTAACAAACTTAGATTGTTTTCTAAAGTTTTTTAGGTCGGATGCCGAATATATATTTGTAAGGAAACCAAGGGATACAATCTAATGAGTTTAAATGTAAATTATAGTTCATTATACAAAAACGGTATTGATACTTCTATCCTTAAAGATGTATCACAAGAAATTCTTCGCCGTGCAGCTCAAAAGAGTGCATCTTATACAAATAATTCAGCAGCTCAAGTTCAATCAATCGCTAAACCTGTTGAATTAGGTGTTGACTTATACCAAGGCAAGATTGATACTAACCTTCAAAAACAAATTGCAATGAACAATTCTGTTCAATTCCAATTCAATCAATCTACACTAGCTTCTATCCAATATTTGAATTCTCAAGCATCAGTTGTAAATAGACTTGATGGTAAATATATGCCTGCAGTTAATGAGGTTGTTACTGAAACTCAAAAAGCTACTGAAACAAATTCAGCATCTCATTTTATCAGCATTTTTGCTGCTGCAGCTTCTAAAGACAAAGACGGTTCAAACCCATTCTATCGTGGAGAACTTCTTGCCGGTAAATCCGAAAAAGAAGAAACCAAGGGTGTTGACTCTTTGAAAAGTATTTTTTCTTAATAAATTTCCTTAAATTTCCTTTCCTTATGTTTACTATTATTTTAAACAAATTCTCCCTTCTTGGGGGATTTTTTTTTGCTTCTAAAAGTTAAAATTTCTATGTTATATGAAAAATGTTTTCAGAAAGGGTGGGGATATAATGAAAAATAATTTTTGGTTTATTCTGGCATGTATATTGGTATTTTTTGTGGGATATAACGTGAATAATGTAGCGGTATCTCTTCCACGATACAAAGTTGCAGTCGTAGATGTTCCTACAATCTTATCGAAATCTTCAGAAATGCAAACTCTGAAAATCTCTCAGGATAAAAAGATGGAGGAATTAAATACCCTTATTTCAAAGGCGCAAAATGAGATAGTCAATGAAACAGACAGAAATAAAGCCTTGCAAAAGGAAGCTGTTTATCGAAAACAAATAGAATTCCAAAAGCAGCAGATGGAAGATGAATATAACAGTAAGATTACGAAAATTACTAATAAAATTCGCACATTGATTTCTAATGAGGCAAAGCACGAAAATTATAACCTTGTTCTTCCGACAGGCATGGTGATTTCCGGAGGGGAAGATATTACAGATAAGGTTGTTAAAAAGTTAAAATAGTCATTTCTTCGTCTATTCCATTAAACTTGCGGCATTGTATGAACTTCTGACAAGTGGTCCTATTTGGTAATTCTTAATTCCAACAGATGCTGCAAGTTTTTTTAATTCTTCATATTCTTCTAGTGTATAATATTTCCCAACCGGATAATGTTCTTTGGACGGTTGAATGTATTGACCGACAGTAAGAATATCACAACCTACATTATATAAATCTTTAAAAGTTTCTTTGATTTGCTCAAAAGTTTCACCAAGTCCTATAATTAATCCTGATTTTGTTTTTATATCACTGTTTTCTTTTACATATTTTAAAACGTCAAGTGATGTATCATAATTCCCTTGTGGGCGAACAGTTTTGAATATTCCTCGAACGGCTTCAATATTATGATTAAATACATCCGGATGGGCTTTTATTATTGTGTTTAAAGATTCAATATTTCCTTTAAAATCCGGAGTTAGGATTTCAATTTTTGTATTTGGAGAAGTTTTGCGGATTTCTTCAATACATTGTGCAAAGTGTTCTGCCCCGCCATCAGGCAAATCATCTCTGGTAACAGAGGTTATTACTGCATATTTTAACCCTAAATCTTTTACTGCTTTAGCAATATGTTTTGGTTCTTCTGTATCAAGAGGTTCCGGCTTCTGGCATGAGATGTTGCAGTATTTGCAATTTCTTGTACAAACT
The DNA here is from genome assembly GCA_934692295.1 of uncultured Candidatus Melainabacteria bacterium. GTDB lineage: Bacteria > Cyanobacteriota > Vampirovibrionia > Gastranaerophilales > Gastranaerophilaceae > Zag111. Next base: position 14,122 of record CAKUTL010000027.1, on the reverse strand, counting down.
CCGCCCATGATGAGGAATGTTGCGGTATGCTTTGTGTAACATTCATTTTTATTTGGACAACGTGCGTTTTCACAAACAGTATTTAAACAGTTTGTTTTTAGGATTTTTCTTACTGTTCTTGTTTTTTCAGTATCAATAATTGGTCTTTTTAAATATTCAGGTAATCTTTCACGCACTTTTTTAACCCCTCTTGTTTTTATAATTATATAACAAATTAATTTTTGTTTGATTTTTATACAAATACGTTATATAAGTATATTAATAAGAAAAATACAAAACAGGAGTCATAAAATGAAAAAATTAGTATTATTAGTAACATTAATTTCATTCTCTGGAGCAACATTTGCAGCAGAACCATTATTGTTAGACCCGCTAACTCCATCTGAGTTAGTTAATACCGTTCCAACAACAACTCGTGGAACAACTAATGCTCCACAAGTTACTGTTCAAGGAACAAACGGTGTTTATGAAGCTACATATACACCTCAATTAGGAGCAAACATGGTTCCTCAAAATGCCGCAGCAGAAGGTAAACCGGTTCCGGAAAAACGCCAACCAAGAGTTAGAATTCGTACTAAACAAATGAGCCAAGGTAACTCTTATTGGAATCCAGGTGGGAAAGGAACAAAATCTTACTTCTAATAAGTAATAACATTTGTATCTTAAAAACGGAATACCGGTCATGGTGTTCCGTTTTTTTGTTCAGGAATTTCCTTATAAATATTGTATTTTAACCTGATTTTATAGTTTGAAATAGCATGCCAATTCTTATTCTTCGACTACATGTATTAGAAAACCTTTAATAAATAAGTGATGTTTTCATCTTTTTAAATGATGTTAATAAATTGTAATATTATAGAATAGATATGTAATAAATAAGGAATTGGGCAGGTTAATGGAACAGAATTTTGATTTTTCCTCTTACAATAGCATAAAACGTTTATCAGAAGATGAACTCACAAGATTGTGGGAAAAATATCTTGCTGACAAATCAAATAAACATGCAAGAGATGAAATTATCGTACAATATATTTATCTTGTTCGTTACGCTGTTGGACGTGTAAGGGTTTCTCTTCCTGCAACAATTTCGGTTGAAGATATTGCCGGTTATGGTGTTGAAGGTTTAATCAATGCTGTTGAACGCTTTTCTCCTCAACATAATACAAGATTTGAAACATATGCTCTTATCAGAATTCGTGGTGCAATTTTAGATAAAATTAGAGCTCAAGACTTTTTGCCACGTACAGTAAGAAAGAAAATCAAAGATATTAAACAAGCTACAGAAATTTTGAAACAAGAATTAGGCAGAGTTCCTACATCTTCTGAAATCGCAAATTATTTAGATATGGATGTGGAAAAAGTTAATCAAATTATTTCTGAAGATATTACTGTAACTTCAATTTACGATAAGCGTGGTAGTTCTGAGGATAGTATGGAAATTATTGATACTGTCGAAGATTCTAACAAATTAACACCTCAAGAACGAATGGAAGAAAAGAGTGTTAAAAACGATTTGCAAAGAGCATTGCAACGACTTCCTGAAAGAGAAAGAGTTTTGATGGTTCTTTACTACCAAGAAAATATGACGATGAAGGAAATTGGTGAAACTTTGGGAATGTCTGAATCAAGAGTTTGTCAGCTTCATGCTCAAGGTATTATGAAGTTGAAAAATATTCTTAACGAAAATCGCAGCTCTCGTTTGCAAAAAGCGATTGTTTAGTTTTGCGGAATGATTTCATAATTTAAAATTATAAAATCTATTCTATTAGGAAAAGTGATTTCTTTTGGTAAATTGGGACTAATTTCGCCAAAGCCTATTGCTTGTACTCGATTTGGGCTAATTTTTTCTTGGATAATAAGATATTTAGCGATTTGTCCTGCTTGAATTGTTGTTAATTCCCAGTTTTGCATTTCATTTGAACAATTTGCCTTATCTGAGTTTACCTCTATAACAAGGTTATTGGGAATTTGGTTCAAAGCGTTTGCAATTTTATTGAGAAAGATTTTTCCAGTATTTAATAATTCTATTTGACTTTCGGAGAAAAATAAATTGCTATCGATGCTTATAATCAATCCTTGAGGGGTAATTGAATAGATAATACTTTCAAAAGGAAATAAGCTATTTTTAAAAATAGTTTCTATATCATTTGTTTGTTGGGAATAAATCGTTGTGGCAAGTTTATGCTCTGTTGCATTGACTTGCATACTTAAACTCAAAAGGATTACTAAAAAAATACTATATGTAATTCTTTTGAATTTGTTTTTCACTTTATAATCCTCTCAAAAGAATTATTTAAAATTTTGAGAGAAAAAACTATTAGCTAATTGTGTTATGGTTTGATAATAGAAGTTACATAAATATCTGTGAAGCATTTTTTTGCACAATTCAAGATTTGTTCAGGTGTAACTTTTTTAACACTTTCTTTCATTCTTTCAGAATAGTCAAAACCTAAACCAAGAACACCATATTTGGCATATCCGCAAGCCTGTTGAATATTTGTTTCTTCAATGAATGCACATTTTCCGATAAGGTTATTTTTAGCATCGTTAAGTTCTTGTTCTGAAACAGGAATTGTTTTGATTTTTTCTATTTCTTCATTGAAACCTTTTAGGGAAACTTCAATGTTTTTAGGTTCTGTCGCAATATAAATCATGAAGTTTGCGGCGAGTTTAAATGTTTCATAAGAACTTCTTACAACATACGCAAGACCTTTTTTATCTCGAAGTTCTAGGAATAATCTTGAAGACAATCCACAAGCTCCTAAGATAATATTTAATAAAACAAGTGCTGGGTATTCTTCTGTTCCGAATGTTGGAACTTGCCAACCTTTGATTATATGTGCTTGATTAAGATTATCCTTGTGAAGTTCTACTTCTTTTCTTTCTTTTAATTCCGGTTTTTCAATTTTAAAATTACCATTAACAGATTCCGGTAATTCTCCAATTGTATTTTCAATTTGAGGAATTACATCCTCTTTGCTTAATGCCCCAACGATTGCAAGACTTTTTTTGCTGTTATTCATAATTTGGTTATAAGCATCAATTACATCTTCTTTTGTAATATTATCAAGATTTTTAAGAGCAATTGTTAAAGATGTGCCGTAGTAGTGATTTTCAAACATCGCACTACAATAAGCATCCATTGCAAGCGTTCTAGGAGAATCTAGTTCTGCGGTAATTTCTCCTTTTAATTTAATTCTTTCTTTTTCAAATTCTTCAAATGTAGAATTTGTGATTACTTCATTCATCAATTCTACAGCTTTTGAAAAATCTTCATTAAGGCAAACAAATTTTAACCTCAAATAATTTGGAAAAATTTCACTTGAAAAATCGATTGCATATTTTTCGAACTCGTTTGCTAATTCTTCTGAGGAATAGTTTTTTGTCCCTTGGCATAAAAGTCTTGCCATCAAAGAATAAATCCCAGGAGTTTTTTCAGGCTCATTTACTGAAAGATTAAAGCACAATGCTATTCTAGGTGTATTGTCATTCTTTTTATAGATATATTCGATTTTATTTTTAAGTGTTGAAATTTCTTTTGCCATACCTTCACTCTCTCTTATATTGCAACATTTTAACACGATTTTAGCTAAAATACAAATTATAATCTTTCGTGTTATACTAGCCATATGGTTAATAGGGTTAAATCAGGAACAGTTATCGGATTAAATGCTTACGAAGTTTTGGTAGAAACGGATGTTGTGAATTCTCTTCCGGGAATGTCAATTGTTGGACTTCCTGATACTGCCGTAAATGAAGCTCGTGATAGGGTAAAATCTGCCATAAAAAATTCGGGTTATACTTTCCCATCTAAAAAAGTTGTAATTAATTTAGCTCCCGCAGATGTGAAAAAAGCCGGTACTGGTTTTGATTTGCCTATAGCAATCGGAATTCTTACAGAAGAAGAAGTTCTTGATTGGGAAAAGATAAAAAATTATGCTTTTATTGGAGAACTTGCTCTTGACGGTTTAATTAGAGGGGTAAATGGGGTTCTCCCGCTCGTTTTAGGGCTAAAAGAAGCAGGTATTGTTGATATTGTTGTTCCAAAATCCAATGCGAAAGAAGCGGCTTTAATTGATGGGGTTAATATTTATCCAGCGGGACATTTAACCGATGTTGTAAATCATTTTATTGAAACAAAAATTTTACCATTGAAAATTGATGTTCACGCTTATTTGACTTCTCAGTCAGAAGTTGAATATAAATATGATTTTAAAGATGTAAAAGGACAACAAAAAGCTAAAAAGGCTCTTGAAATTGCAGCTGCCGGCGGACATAATATGTTGATGGTTGGTTCTCCTGGGTCTGGTAAAACATTGATGGCTAAGTGTTTTCCTTCAATTCTGCCTCCCCTAACACTTCCGGAAGCCTTAGAATTGACAAAGATTTATAGTATTTGCGGTTTGTTATCTCAAGAAGAACCGTTGATGTCTAAACGACCGTTTAGGGCTGTTCATCATACCGCATCCGCAAATGGAATTATTGGAGGGGGAAGTAATCCTAAACCAGGAGAAATTACTCTTGCACATCGTGGAGTTTTATTTTTAGATGAGATGGTAGAGTTCCCTCGTGCTGTATTAGAGGTTTTGCGTCAGCCGTTGGAGGATGGAGAAATTGTAATTTCTCGTGCCACTCATTCAATAAAATATCCTGCCAAATTTATATTGTTAGGTGCGATGAATCCTTGTCCTTGTGGATATTTGGGAGATAAGGAAAAGCATTGTACATGTTCAGATTTTCAAATTAGCAGATATTTAGGAAAACTATCGGGGCCGTTATTAGATAGGATAGATTTACAAATTGATGTTCCTCGTCTTACTCCTGAAGAACTTTTAAATTCAACTGTAAAAGAAGAGGATTCTGCTACAATTAGAAGGCGTGTAATAAAAGCTCGTGAAATTCAGTTAGAGCGATATAAAGATGATGGAATTTTTACTAATTCCGAATTGACTTCTAAACTTATCAAAAAATATTGCAAGGTTGATGAGCAATCCCAAAGCCTATTAAAAGTTGCAATTGTAAAATATCAACTCTCAGGAAGAAGATATGACAGGATATTAAAACTTGCAAGAACTCTTGCTGACTTGGATGGAGTTAAAGATATTGGACAAATTCATGTTATGCAAGCCTTGCAATATCGTATGGGCGTTGATATTCCTATTTCTTAATCCCTATTTTCAATTGTGTTTTCTAAATATTGTTTAAGCAATTGAATTTTTTCTGTCCCAATTACGTTGAAATGAAATTCTTCGACATTTGTTCTAATGTGGAAAATTGCTTCTTTAAATACAATCATTCTGTTATTAAAGAAGAATACGACTTTGGGTTTATGTTCACTAACTTTAAAATCTACAATATCTGCAAATGCAATTCCAATTCCATTTATCAGAAGAAAATTATCAATAATTTTAATTTTATCTTTGTTTTTCAATTTTTTGAGAATTAAAAATTGAGGGAGGTAGAGTATTGTAAAAATTCCACAAGAAATGAGAGTTGTGGATAAAACGATTCTATGTAAAAGGTTTAAATATAAAATAAATCCGCAAATTAGAAAATATAGAGTTAAAACTCCGAGAATAATCATCTGTGGACGTTCTTCCGTGTTTACTTTTGATAAATTTTTCATACTTCTCCATTAGCTTATTTGTATTTTATAACATCATATTTATCCATCAAGTTATTTTTTATTTTTGAAGAAATAATAGATGATGCTAATAAACCTGTTATTATTCCCCCTGAAATGTATAACAATGGTTTAAAAATATTAAATTTACTTTTGTAGGGGTGTATTTGTTCTATGGAAAATATTCCGGCAGTTGCGGAAGTTATCATTGTTAGTAAGACAGAAAATTTTGATAAATTTCTATCTTGGGAATTATATTTTTTTATAAATTCATCCGCTTTATCTTTTTTAATTATATAGTTTGGGGTGTGGTTTGGTTTTGTTGGTGTTGATTTGTAGGTTAAAATAACCTTATCTTGTCCCAGATTTTGTTTAACTTTTAATTGCATATAAAAATAATAACTCGAGTTGAATTAAATAAAATTGCTCTATTTTCTTATTAATTTGGCTGATAATCTGTTAAACAATTCACCCGCATATTCCATTTTGAATAGTAAATTTAATGGAATATAAACAACCATACAAACTATTGCAATGAATGTTATTTTGATAATTTCAAATGGAACTTTTGCCAAGTGAATAAGTTTATCAAATTCAAACGCACATAGATAGCAGATTACACCGGTAATAGCTCCGGCTACTACCATTTTGAACAAGTTTATAAATAGACTTTTGTAATCCATATCCATTTTCTTTGTAATAAAAAAACCAAGTACACAAGCATTGAATAGCGTAACAAGGGATGTAGAAAGGGTAATTCCACCAATACCAAAGTGCATTTTTGAAATCAAGATATAGTTAAGAACAAGTTTCAAAACGATTGAAGAAAATGCAACGACAAAAGGAGTTTTTGAATCGTTGAAGGAATAATACACTCTTGTTATTGAATCTCTGAATACGTAAGGAATGATTGATACAGACAAGAACCATAATGCTTCTGTTACCATAAAGGTTGCTTTTTCGTCGAATAGCCCTCTTTCAAATACAAGTCTGACAGCATCCATTCCGACAACTAGAATTCCAATGATAATTGGAATTGCACCAAAGAATAATACTCCAACGCCTTTATTAAAATAATTCTTAATTCCGTTATAGTCTTTGTCGGCAACAAGTTTGGCAAAGATAGGGAATAGAGGAACTAAAAATGCTGTAACTAAAATTCCAACAGGGAATTGAAAAACTCTGTTTGCATATCCAATCGCAGTCCACGCACCTTCTGAAATAGAAGAGGTAAAAAACATATCAACATAAATATGAATTTGTCCGACAGTTGAACTTAATACCGCAGGGAATAAAAGTTCGCAAATCTCTTTAAATTCCGGATTGTTTGTGAATGCAAAATTTGGTTTCAATCTGTAACCAAGTTTTCTGATATTTGGATATTGAATAACTAACTGCAAAATAGCACCAATTGTTGTAGCCCAAGCAAGAGCATAACCTTTTTGATCACTTGGAGCAGCTATTACAACCCCAATAATTGCTAAACTCATAATTATCGGTGATAAATTGGGCAGCATAAATTGCCTATAGATAATCAAAATTCCATAATAAATACCGACAATTCCACCAATTACAAGTAGTGGAGTCATAATCTTTAAGTGGGTTGCAGCCAGATTTATCATATCAGGTGAACCGCCGGAAATGATTAGCCCCATAATTTGTCTTGGGAAAATAAACATTATTACTGATAACGCAAGGAAGAATATTATCGTTGCGGTCATAAAAGTTGAATAAAGTTTATTGACATGTTCTGTTGGCTTTTCTTGCAAATTAGGAATGAGTTTTGAAAAAATAGCAACAGTTGCACTGTGGAAAGGGCCTCCAACTCCGCCTAACAATATTAAAGAAAGAGATGGAATTTGATAAGCGTAATAATACGCATCAGAAACCATTGCTGCTCCATAATAGTTCGCAATGATAATATCCCTTACAAATCCAATTAATTTACTTACAATTGTTACTACTGCTATAATCCATGCGGCTTTTAATACGCTGGGTGATTTATTTTCGTTAGTCGCTGTACTCATTTATTCCTGCCAATTCTATGTATATTCTTAATCCTTTGTTTGTCCCTTCTGCTGTAGGGTAATAAAATGTTACGGTATTTAGTCCGTGGTTCAAATATTTTGAAATATCTATTTTATTGTATCTTTGTGATGTGTTTAATTGTATTTTTTCATCAAGGTTATTAACTTTAATATCTATATAGCTAACCTTATATTTATTATCAATAACCAAATTTGCATGTCTATTTTTTGAGAAAAAACTTTGAGTAATTTGATTTTGCTCAGAATTAGAAGAAAGAATAAATGGTTCAGTTGAAAGAGAAATTCCTGTGTAGTAGTGTTGTAGAATTTCCTCAAATGATTTTTTCAAATGATTACCCATATATCCTGCTCCATATTGGCTCATTCCAACGCCGTGTCCAAAACCTCCGCCATACGCTTTGACATATATTAAATCACCATTCTCATTGTATTCATGCTCAAAAATCATATTTGCACTTGGTAATGCTTTTCCATTATTCGTTAAAAGACGCCTAATTGTTAATTCTTTTTCCACAACATAATTGCCTGCATCAGTTTGAATTTCCAACTTCATAATTTTGCCAGACTGTCCACGTTTTAAGACATTTAACTTTTTAATTATGCCGATTGTTTCACCTTTTTTTACTGCTGGATGTACAAAACCTGCGGCACTTTGAGCTGCGATATTGTTTTGAACTGCATCTTGGATTTCTTGCCCGTTCCATTCTCTTTCCCAACGGTAATATGAAGAATTTATATCATAAGATTTAGGTTTAGATTTGTAGAATTTTGCAGCAGCTTCTTCAGATGATAAATTACCAAAATCTTTTTCATCCGGTTTTGCAATTAAGTATGGTTTTGGTGTCCCTGGGAATTTTTTTGTATATGGATCAGAAAAAGCATTTGAATAGCTTTCTGTATAGCCTCCGGCGGTTGAAGAATATTGTGCTAATATTAAATCCCAATCGTAAGTTGCAACAATTCCGGCAGTTTCATCTACCGCTTTGTTAGATAAATCTCGTTCGGTATTTGCACCAAAATAAACTTGGCTTGCAACAGAATCTACAACATCATAATTCGAATTAGCTTTAACTCTAGGAGATAATACGTAATTTCTTGCTGCAACACTTTGAGCTTTTAAGGCTTCTAACCCAAAACTAACTGGCATTTCATTAGGGACAACACCTTTTAAATAATCTTCAAGATAAATTACATTTATTGTATAAAATTTACCCTCTTTAGGAGTTGAAACAAGTTCAATTTCTCCTCTGTAGATTGCATCTTTACCGGCTCTTTTTAACCCTTTTATGCCTAACATTCCATAATCTGTTTTAAACAAAATCGGTCCTGAAACTTTTGCAATTACATTGTTGTTGGAATCTTTTAGGACAAATATTTTCCCAACCATTGAGATATTTATTGTATTGTCATTGTCAAAAGTATTGATGTAGTTTTTACCGTTATAGACTTCAAATTCTCCAGTTCCATATATTGAAATAGAATCTCTTTCGTAGCAATTAAAATTTTGATTTCCAATACCAACTCTTACAAGTTTTGATTGTTGAGTGTTGATATATGGATTAGCACTTGCTTCTCTTGCAATTTGCAAGGTTTTTTGTGGGATATTATAAATTACTGCTTCAGCAGGGAGTGTGCTAATAAATAAACTTAAAAGTAAAAAACTACAAATTCTCTTCATAGTTTTATTATATGACAAATATCGGATTATATTGTTTAAATTTTTAGATTATTTATTCATCCTGCCCCTATCCAATTTTGTCATCCTGAGTGTAGCGTCGGATGGCATTTGTTTCCCTCGCCTAGGGAGAGGGAGTAAGGGAGAGGGGGTGAACTAAACTTGTTTGGCAAGAGATCCTTCGCTTTGCTCAGGATGACGGTAGCGTTAAGTTGCTACCAATTTTTCTCAATTGTAACAGAATGTAAACTCTCTATGCAAAAGTCTGAAACCCAGTTATAATGCCCTATATGATATGATATGATATGATGTGAGGGACAGTGTACACCAAGTAGTAAAATCTTTATAATTTACATATGAAGATTTTTAAAAACAGAGCATTTACACTTGCGGAAGTCCTTATCACACTTGGAATTATTGGTGTTGTAGCGGTAATGACAATTCCTACACTTGCTGCAAATATTCAACACAAAATTTTACAAAATGAATTCAAAAAAATGTATTCAGATTTGAATAATGCAGCAAAACTATTCTATGTTTCAGAAGATATGACTGTTCACGATTATGATGTTATGACTGCAACGAGTTCTAGAGGAGATACTATTTTAGCAAAATATATGTCATTTTTTAGTGGGACAACAAAATCATCGGACAAAAGATATGACTATTTTGATGCAAGTCATAATATAAAACAAAAAAATTTAAATGGATATACATATTTAGCTTATACTTGTGATGAATCAAATGTAATCCAAGATGTAAATGGAAGAATTTTTGATATGGATAATTCTTCATATAATATGCCTTTTGGTCCTAAAATATGTGTAGATATAAATGGTACAAAAGCTCCTAATAGATTAGGATATGATAGATTTGTATTTGTATTTACAGAAGATAACAATGTTGTTCCGTACACGGGTTCTAGCTTTTGGGGTGTAAGTGAAAATGTAACGGATGTAGAAGAAATTAAAACAAGGTGTAACCATAGTAGTGGTACAAATGGTAATTCTTGTGCATATTTTGCTTTGCGTAACCAAAGTCCTGATGGCAAAGGCGACTATTGGCATGATTTTTTGAAGGGTAAATAACTCTTCTATTTTAGCAAATTCATGTTATTATCATTATATGTTCGGATTTTTTAAAGATAAAATTGAAAATTTAAAACAGGCGGTTTCTAATACTGCTCAATCTCTTGTTGGTAATGTGCTGGCAAATGTTGATACGACTGATGAAGAATATTCTGAATTTGCACTTGATGATATTGAAGATACTTTAATCAGTGCTGATTTGGGGGTTGATTATGCGGTAGAACTTGTTGACAATTTACGCAACAAAAAAAACGCAAAACCTACGGAATTAAAAGATTACTTAAAAAACGAATTCAAAAAAACATTACTTGAAGCTGGACAAACTGAACTTAACTATAAAGATGGGGAATTAAATATCTATTTTATTACCGGTGTCAATGGAGCAGGTAAAACAACCCTTATTGCCAAGATGGCTTACCAATTTAAACAAGAAGGCAAAAAAGTTCTCATTGCGGCTGGAGATACATTTAGAGCTGCAGCAGAAGAACAACTAAATATATGGTCAAATAGGGCGGGAGCTGATATTGTTCGCCGTGATAAAGCTGATCCTGCTTCGGTTGTATATGAAGCAATTCAAAAAGCAAAAAATGAGCAATATGACGTTATTCTGGTTGATACAGCAGGACGTTTGCAGAATAAATTTAATCTTATGGAAGAATTAAAAAAGATTAAAACTGTTATTGATAAACAAGCTCCGGAATCTTTACGTGAAAGTATATTAGTTATAGATGCCAATACCGGACAAAACGGACTTCAACAAGCAAAAGTTTTTTCAGAGTCAGTAAACCTTACCTGTGTTGCTTTAACCAAACTTGATGGAAGTGCAAAAGGGGCAATAATTATTGCAATTGCAAAAGATATGAAGTTACCGGTAAAATTAGTCGGTGTTGGGGAAAAAATGGAAGATTTAAAATCTTTTAATCCGGATGATTTTATTGAAGCGTTGTTTAGTTAAGACTTCTTGGTGGAACACTTGAAATTCGTATAAATGTAGTTTATAATATAAATATCGGGAGCGGTGCTACCAACACCGTAACCTGTGTTAAGCTAACGTGGCATTCAGTATTTTTGCTGAGTGCCATTTATTATGTATAAAATCAAAAAGATTAATAATAAAGTCAAATTGAATTCATTCATAATTCAGCCCTCCTTTCTCAAAAACTATCAGCTTTAAGCTAACGTATTATTTGTTGTGCTGAAGTTTCATTAAAAAGATACAGGCTAGCTCCCAAATATTAAATTTCCAAAGTTCAGTTATATTATTATATTACAAATTTATATATTGATAAAATTCTCAAACAGCTCATGCCCGTATTGAGTCAAGATTGCTTCCGGATGAAATTGAACTCCATAGAGCGGTAATTTGTTATGTTCAATTGCCATAACAATATGGTCTTTTGTTTGAGCCGTAATTTTTAATGGCGGTTTAATTGTTTTTCTATTTGCGATTAGCGAATGGTAACGTGTAACAAAAAACTCGTTTGGTATATTTTTAAAAAGTTTAGAGTTTTCTATAATTTCTATATTTGAAACTTTGCCGTGCATTGGTTCTTTGTCTTTGATTATTTCAGCTCCAAAAAATTGAGCCAAACATTGAAATCCCAGACAAACACCGAGAATTTTTTTAGTTTTATAAAATTCTTTTATTACTTCCATAGAAATTCCTGCGGTATTTGGGTTCCCAGCCCCTGGGGAAATGATAATTGATGAAAAATTTAATTGTTTCAGTTCATTTATGGAGATTTTGTCATTTTCAAATACTTGAGGTTCAATTCCTAATTCTTGTAAATACTGGACAATGTTATAAGTAAAAGAATCATAATTATCTATCAAAATCATAAATGCACCTCTCTTATTCCTCGAACGGAATTTATACAATAGATGTTTTGTGCATTTAATAAATCCTGTTTATAGAGAAATTTTTCTTTGCATTTTCCTTCTTGTAGCATTTTTTGCCTAAATATTCCATTGAGTAATCCGCATTTTACCGGTGGAGTGTATAAAATTCCATCTAAATTTAAAACAATATTGCTCCTTGCCCCTTCTGTTAATTCTCCATTTTCATTGAAAAATATCTCATCGTAAATCTCTCCTTGTTTAATTTTTTCTAATGATGATTTGTAATAAGGGCGGAGGGTTGTTTTATAGTACAAGAATATATCAGAAGAGTTTACTGTTTTATCTGATATTATAATTTTTTTTGTATTGTTTTCTTTCAATGCTTTGATTTCAGTGTTAAAGTTTCCATTTTTAGATAATAGAATCCGATACATTCCATCTTTTGAAAACTCAATATTTTCAATATTTTTGTTGTATTTAAAATCTAGTTTTTTAGCTGAATATTTTAGGCGGGCAAGATGTTCTTTCCAAAGAATTGGTTTCCCGTCTTTAACTTTAAGTGTTTCTATTAGTTTCCAATCTTTCGAATTTTCACTTAGAAAAGCTGTTTTGAGAATAGCCTCATCCCATTCGTTTTTCATGTCAGAATCCCATACAACAGCTCCACCTGCTCGATAAGTATATGAGTTATCATCTTTTGTTTTTTGTAAAATTCTAATCGGTACAGAAAATTCGCAAAAATCCTTATGAATAAGCCCAATTACTCCGCAGTAAACATTTCTAGCTCCAATTTCAACATTATCTATAATTCTCATTGTGCTAATCTTTGGTGCTCCTGTAATTGAACCACATGGAAATATTGCTTTAAAAATATCGTAAAGAGTAATATCATCCTTGAGGGTCGATGTTACTTCGGATGTCATTTGGTGGAGTGTTTTATGCGTTTCAATTTCAAAAAGTTTCGGAACTTTAACACTTCCGGTTTTAGAAATTCTTCCTAAGTCATTACGCAATAGGTCAACAATCATTACATTTTCAGCTCTGTTTTTGATGTCATTGTATAAGTAGTCGATTTTATTTTTATCTTCAATTTCGTTCAGTCCTCGTTCAATTGTCCCTTTCATTGGTTTAGTAAGAATTGTATTCCCCGTTTTTCTAAAAAATAGTTCCGGAGAAAATGACAAAATATCTTCGTAATCATTTTTTATAAATGCGTTATATGGTGTTTTTTGTTTGGTTAAAAAATAATTATAAATTTCTTGTGCAGAGTATTTTGTATCAATCTGAAAATCAAAGGTATAATTTACTTCGTAGGTATTTCCACAAGATATTTCTTCTTTTATTTGCTTGAATCCTTTTTCGTATTCTGAAAATGAAATTTTAGGTCTAGGGAAGAGAAATACTTCTCTAGGTGTTTCAACTTGTTCAAAATTTTTATAATTTGAATAAACTTCAAAATACAATAATGGATACTTTGACTGAATCTTTTTCTCAAGGAAAATATCCCTTGCTTCGTATCTGATATAGCCCACAAGATAATACTTTTCTTTAAGTTTCTCAATTTCTTGAAAAGCTAAAATAAAGCTATTATTATCGAACGCCGTAATTATTTTTTCAGGTTTTTCAAAAACTTTGTCAGAATATATTTGCATAAATGAATTATTTCACAAAATTAGAATATATTAAAATTTATTTATTTATCAGCATTAACTTGTGAGGCGTGATAAAATTCAAATATGGAAATTTTAAATAGTGTGGAAACAAAATTAGGAAATACAATTGAACTTATAGGCGAACCATCAGAAAACAACATTCTTATCGTTGGTGTTGTTCATGGAGATGAACCACA
>CAKUTL010000026.1 GCA_934692295.1 uncultured Candidatus Melainabacteria bacterium | reverse complement strand
AAAAATAAAATTAGACTTTTTTCTAATGTAATTTCCTTCTAAACCTTCCATAATTAGACATATGGATAAAAAAGGAGTTTATATAATAATGAAAAAGATTTTAATAATAGCACTACTTTTAGGTGTTTTTACAGGGTTAGAAGCGATTTGTGCCTGCCCATTGAGTAATATTATTTCCGGACAAAAAAGTTGTAGCATTACCCAACAGCAAAACCAAACAATAGAAGATAAATTACTTCCGAATAAACTTAATCAAATGGTCAGCCCGACACAAAGCACTTCCCAAGAATTTCGCAAACCACCACACTCCATGCCGGAAACAATTAACACTGACAAAGCCGAAAACCCAGAAGCTGAAGAAGGAAATACCCCTTACAATGCAGCTTGTCAATTTGGGTTGTGCTTACCAGGGGAGAACAATGGTAGAAAATAAATTCTAAATGATATTTTTACCTAGTTTATTTGCGGTTTCAAGATCTTCGTGTGGTTCTCTACCAACCGTTGTAAGGTAATTCCCAACTAATATGCCTTCAACGCAAGTTTTAAGAGCTAATTCTTGATTTTCTTGAGATAATCTCATTCTTCCCCCACAAAAACGTACAACGGATTTAGGGTTAGCAATTTTGAAAATAGCCATCGTTCTTAAAACATTTTCTTCATCAATTTTGTCATGATAATTTTCAAATGGAGTTTCTGGAATTGGCATCAAAATATTTATTGGAATAGAATTTGGTTCAATTTCAGCAAGCTCCATTGCCATTTCTACACGTTGCTCAACTGATTCACCCATCCCTAAAATTACACCACAGCATAATTCCATTCCATATTTTTTAACGAGTTTGCAGGTGTTTAATCTATCATCCCAAGAGTGAGTTGTGCAAACTTCTGGATAATATGAACGACAAGTATTTATGTTATGGTGAAATCTTTTCAAACCCGCTTGAGCTAGTTGTTTTGCTTGTTCTTCATTCAAAATTCCGATAGAAGCGCAAGATTTTAGCCCTCCAACTTCGTTGATTGCTTTAATCATATCAAGTTCAATTTGAAAATCTCTTCCTTCGTCTGGAGTTTTTCCGCTTGTTACAATTGCAAAGCGAGAAACTTTATTTTCTTTAGATTCTTTTGCCGCTTTTATAACCTCTTGAATATCAACAAGTGGGTATGATTCAATGTTTGTGCAATAGTGAGAACTTTGAGCACAATATTTACAATTTTGAGAGCATTTGCCATTTCTTGCATTAATAAGTGAGCAAAACTCAATATTGTCAGACATATATTTAGAAGATTCTGCTAGTAATTCTTCTAATGGTAAATTGTATAATCTCAATAACTCTTCTTTTGTATAAATTTTTTTATCAACTGTTTTATTCATTTCGTACCTCAAAATTCTATCTTTTCAAATACTATGGCAGAAATGTAAAGTTGTCAATTAAGATGGATTAGCCTCCAAAATAGTTTATCAATCCGTCATGTAGCTTCTCATTTTTGCAAAGCTTTTTCAATTTTGAAATCGCACGAGTTTCAATTTGTCTGATACGTTCTCTTGAAACTCCGTATTGAGAACCAATTTCATCTAAAGTTTTTTTCATTCCGTTGTTGTCTAGCCCATAACGTAAAATCAAAACATCTCTCTCTTTTTGACTTAATTGATTTAAAATTTTTCGTGTATCCTCTAGTAAATTTTCTTGAGAAACTTTTCCGTCTGGAGTGATTGTGGAGTTATCAACAATAAAATCTGCAATTTTTGAAGAATCATCATCTGATGTTGCTGGGGTATCCATACTCACAGTTGATTGAGCAGATTTGATAATGGAAGTTAGCTTAGAAACAGGTAGTCCTAATCTATACGCAATTTCTTGTTTTGTTGGTGTTCTGCCTAATTCGGTTGTTAATTCTATGGTTGTACGACGAATTTTGCTGATAGAATCAATCATGTGAATTGGAAGTCTAATAATTCTTGCTTTGTCTGCAATTGCTCTTGTTATAGATTGTTGAATCCACCAAGTTGCATATGTTGAAAATTTATAACCTTTTTTGTAATCAAATCTTCCTGCGGCTTTTATTAATCCGACATTTCCTTCTTGAATTAAATCTAAAAATGAAAGACCCCTTCCAATGTATTTTTTTGCAATACTAACAACTAAACGAAGGTTAGCATTGACTAATACGTCTTTTGAAAAAGCATCGTGTTCTTCTTGGATTTTTTTTGCCAAATCTAGTTCTTCACTTGCAGATAAAAGAGGAATTTTACCAATCTGACGTAAGTATATTTTTACGCTATCATCAGAATTTACTGATAATAAACTTTCTTGAACTTTGGGATCTTCAACAGATTTTAAGACATCTTCGCCATCTTCTGCTTCTTCATTAGATTCTAGCTCCTGCAACTTTTTGAAATCTATATTCTCATCTGAAATCTCATCTGTAAGGATTCCTAATCGTTCAAATTCTTTTACCACTATATTGCTCCAATCTTACTCTCAAGATGATATAACGAATTTGCAGTTTTGAGGTCATCTAATTGAATTATTTATTTTTTCTTGTCAATTTTTGTCTTAAAGTTTCAAATATAATTGCACTCAAGGCATTTGAAACATTTAGAGAATTAAAACTATTTTGCATAGGAATTTTAACCACAAAATCGGATGCTTTCAAAAGAGATTTTGAAACTCCTGCGTGTTCTGCCCCCATTATGATTGCAAAATTCATATCATCATATCTAACATCATAATAATTATCTTTTGCTGATGCATCAGTTGCAATTATCCACCAGTTGTTATCCTTTAGTCTTTGCACTGCGTTAACTAGACTATTTACTTTTATGATTGGGATGTGATTTATTGCTCCTGCACTTGTTTTTTCAACTGTGGAATTTACTTGAACATTTCTTCGAGATGGAATAATTATTCCGTCAACTCCAGCACAAACACAAGTTCTAATAATTGCACCAAGGTTATGAGAATCTTCTACACCATCTAAAATAACAACAGAAGATAAATTATCTTTTTTTTCTTCTATAAAATCATCCAAATCCATATATTTTATTGGTGAAATTTGAGCAATAATGCCTTGATGATTAAATTCTGCATATGGTTGAAATTTCTCTCTTGCAACAAATTGAAATACAATACCTTTTTCTTGGGAAAGTTCCTTGATTTTGTTTATTTTCACGTCTGAGTGAATATTTTTAGAAATCAAAATCTTATTAATTTCTCGATTACCTGCAATCAAGGCTTCCATTACAGAGTTTTTACCATAAATTACTTCATTGTTATTATTTTCTTCCATATTCTTATTTTGAAACCTCTAACATTCTATCAATACATCTTACTGCCTTTGGTGCAATATTTTCATCCACAAAAATTTCATTTTCTTCTGTTTCCAAAACATGCAAAATATCTTCCAAAGATGTCATTTTCATATTCGGACAAACAATATTATCTTTTACCGGAATAATTTCTTTGTCAGGTAAATCTCTTTTTAATCGGTCAACAACACCTTGTTCTGTTGCAATGATGAAAGATTTATTATCACTTTCTTTAGCAAATTTCATAATACCTGTTGTACTACCAACATAATCTGCAATGCTAGATACTGACATATGACATTCAGGGTGAGCTAAAACCAAAGCTCCTGGGTGAGCCTTTCTCGCATTTTCAATATCTGTTGGTCTAATTTGCAAGTGAGTAGGACAGAATCCAGGATATGTTATAACTTCAACATTGCCCAATTGTTTTTCAACCCATTTACCTAAATAAGTATCAGGCAAGAATAAAATTTTAGGAACACCCATACTTTTTACAATATTTACCGCATTAGAACTTGTACAGCACATATCGCATTCAGACTTAACTTCAGCAGTTGAATTCACATAACAAACAGTTGGAATATCAGGATGTTGAGCTTTAAATTCCTTCAACTGACGAAAACTCAACATATCAGCCATTCTACAACCTGCTTCAATTTGCGGTAATAAAACTTTTTTATCTGGAGAAAGAAGTTTTGCAGTCTGAGCCATAAAATAAACCCCTGCAAAAACAATAATATCCGCATCCGTTTTCGCTGCAACTTGACTCAAATGTAAAGAATCACCAACATAATCAGCAACCATGTCAATTTCGACAGGTTGATAACAGTGAGCTAAAATTACAGCATTTTTCTTTTCTTTTAAAGCCTTTATCTTCTCTATGATATTATCCATGTCTTACTTATTTTCCTCCGTTTGGTGTAAATTTATGTTAAGATTTTTTTTATTATAAAATATATTGTATAATAAAAATAAGATAATAGTAAGAAGAGTAAAAAGGTAAATATGGGAAGTAATATATTAGACAGCTTGGGATTAGGCGGAGGAGGAACAGACGTACATATTACCGTATCGCCTGCTTGTGGTTTAGAAATGACTGTCGTTGATGGACACGGTGGAATTAAATCATATGCAAATGTTCCATTAGAATATAATGAAGCACAAAGAGAAATCGCTAATTACGATGAATTCAAAGCTGGGATTGAAACATTATTCCAAATGAGAAACATCAATCCTAAAAAAGCTAATATTCACTTAAGCGTTCCAACAGTTTGGTTTGGAATGAAGGAAGGACTTCCATTACTACTTGATGATCCCTCAATCACCAATGTTGTTATTGGGGATTTGGAAAACACATATATTTTTAAACGTAAAGACCCGATTCCATTCTGGTTTGATGCTTTAGCTTCTACAAACTCGGATTCAAGAAGCATTTTCTACACCGCTATCCAAGCAGACGTTGTAGAAACAATCAAAGGTATCTTTACAGAATTAGGTTCAACACTTGTTAGCGTTAGTTGTTCATTATTCGCAGATTTAAAAGCCTTATACGAAACAGGATTTGCAACTGCACAAATGAACGACGACAGTAATTCTTGGAGTTTGATGATTGTAAATAACAGCGGTTATCAAATGCTTGGAATGCAAGGTAAAAGAATATTAGAATACTTTGAAGAACCATTACCTTTAAAATCATACGAAGGAGAAGAGATTTATTCTGAAATTGAAAATGCTGCACAAATCGCATTGATGAGTACTCCTTCAACATCGTTGGTAATTGTTTCGGAAACAGATTTAGTTTCTGCAGAAATATTATCTAAAAAGTTACAATTCGGTGGAACAATTATCCCTGTAGAAGACAACAAATTCAGATCCGAACCTTTGATGGAAATGAGTTTGAATATCATTCCGGAAGATCAAATCAAAGTTTCTCTTCACTCTATTGGGGAATGTGCTCCGGATGAAGCATTTCCGATTGCAGTTGATTTTCTTGCAGCAGGAGGACAAAAAGTTTCAAAAGTAGAAGTGTTAGAAATTCCAATCGGAAACGGAAAGGTAATTTCTTTAACACCGAAAAAAGCTACAATTGTTGCAGCAGTTATACTTGCACTTGTTCTTGGACCAATTGGAGCAGGACATATGTTTGTTCAAAACATGAACAACAAAATGAATGAAAAGAGTGCAGATTTAGATACCCAAATTACTGATTTAGATAACCAAATTAAACAATACGAAGCTGCAAATGGAGAGGTTCAATTTGACCCTCTAGCTGAAATTGAAAAGGTTCTTAAAAACAACCGTACAAAAATTATTGCTTATGCAGCTTTGGGAGAAGCTGTTCCTAAAAACTTGTACTTGACATATTTTATGACAGGTGATGACGGAATGGTTGATATTAAAGGATGTGCAGATTCAGTTGAAGATGTTTATGTATTCTTTAAAAACCTAAAAAGTTTAATGATAGGTTCAAAATTACGTCTAAGCAAACTTGATTTAAAATCCGGTTCATTAGACAAAATCGTAACAAGCACAGCATCTACAATTGATAATGCACCTTACGTATTTGAAATTACTAACATGAATGATGATCAATTAAAATCATTTATGGATAAATTAATTTCAGACCCGAAAAAAGATAACCAAAATAATAATGGCAACAACAATTCAGGCAACAATAATAATTCTCAAAATAATAATAACAATAACAATAACAATAACAATAATAATAATAACCAAAGTCCAAGTGGAGATTCTAACGCCGCTCCGGCAAACAACTAAGATTCAAAAAGGAATATAATAAATGAATAGTGAAAAATTAAAACCATTTTTAATACCTATATTATTACTCGTTGCGACATTAGGCGGTGCGATTTACTTGGGTTCTCAAATTGCAACTAATGTACAAAATTATATGGCTGTAAAAGAAGAAGTTGCCCAAAAACAAGCAACTGTTGAAGATAAAACAAAAAAATTAGAAGAATATAGAAGAAAAGAAGAAGAACAAAAGGCAAAAGAAGCTGCAAACAAAGCAAGCGGAAAACCATTCTACAAACCTATTGAATCAGGAATGGACACAGAAGCTGTTATTGCAGGTGAATTTGCAGAAGTTTTACAACTTGTTAGAGCAAACCAAATTAAAGTTCGTTCTATCAAATATGATTACGATCCGGCAGATGATAATTTTGTTCAAGGAGCAAAAGATAAATATAACGTAGCTCGTTTGAATATGGAAATGATTGCAAATTATTCAAACTATGACAATTTCTTGAAAGAAATGTACAAACACGATCACTTCCTTGATCTTCAATCTGTTGAAATAGTACCATACAAAAAGAACAAAAGAGTATTACTTATTAACTTTAAAGTTAAATTGTATGCTCAAAAATAATTATTCAAACTGCGAAAAATCAATCCCAAACATTGGAGATTTAGATTTTACACAAGTTTCACAGAAGCTCGTTTCTAGCGAGCTTCTTTTAGTATAATCACCAAAAGAACTTCCACAACGACCACGATAATCATTTGCTAAAAATGGACAGGCATAAACACCATTAGCCGTTAAAATTCGACCATTTTCACAGTCTAAGTTCTTCCACTTGCCATCTAAGTTACCCTCAAAAGAACTTTGCATGTTATGCCAAGGAACAATCTGCAAATTAGATTTATCCATATCAAAATTGTTTTTAACAAACAATGCCCCAAAACCATCCCAAAGTTCTTCATTAGACAAATTATAATAATTAGTTACAGAAATAATCGGATTAAAATTATATTTTAGCAAATGTTTAATAGCAAAAACAGCCTGACGAAATGCTCCACGATAACGAACATCATCATTTTTTACTTCTTCGTAATGATCCATACTGATTTTGAAAATAATTTCATTATTAGCTTCATCTTCTACTTTTTTCAAAAAACGAGCTTTTTTCTCATTGATACAAGACGCATTTGTACAGATACAAACATTTGATCGTTTTAAACACAACCTCAAAATAGCATTAAAATCAGGATGGGTCATTGGTTCTGCCCCCGTCAAATAAATACATTCAATCTTATCTTTGGTGGTATCGTTCAATGCCTGTTTAATAACGTCAATACTTATAAAATCCTGAACTTTTTTATACTGAGGGAACTCAATATAACAATGCTTGCAATGTTGATTACAACTTTTTGCAGTCATTTCAATAAACAAATTATTCAACTCTTTCATTTCAACAATAGCAGATTTAAAAATATTACTCTTCATAATAAACTCCTTTTCGATTAACAACATGTTCAATCTTCAAAACTCAAAATAAATTACCTACCATGGCAAAACTTTCATGATAAAATACACATATGATTAAGATTTTAGACTGCACAACTCGTGATGGCGGACACGAAACTAAATGGAAATTTGAAGAAGTTTTTGTAAAAACATTGATGGATTTTTTAAACAAATCAAATGTGTCATACTATGAAATCGGCTACAGAAATCATCTTGATACAGAAGGGAAAGGAGATTTTTATACTTGCAAACCGGAATTTTTAAAACCATTTTATGAAGCTAAAGGGAATTTACAACTGGGGGTAATGACTGACTATAAAAGATACAACCCAAATGATTTTCCAAATAAAAGTCACGACTGCATAGATTTTGTTAGAATTGCTTGCCATCCTGATAAAATCGGAGAAACATTAAAAGTTGCAGAAGATTTACACCAAAAAGGATATAAGATTTTTATCCAACTAATGGAAATCCAAAATGTTGGAGCAGATGGTTATATTGAACTATTCCAATGGAAAAATAAAAATATTTTAGAAAGTCTTTATTTCGCAGATAGTTATAGTGCATTGAAACCGGAAGATATTGAAAAATATTATAACAAATTAAAAACTATCGGATATGAAAATTTAAGTTTTCACGCCCATAATGAACAAAGTTTTGCACTAGAAAACAGTTTACGAGCAGCAGAACTCGGATGTTACACAATCGATACAACCTTCAACGGAATCGGACGAGGTGGAGGGAATTTAAAACTCCAAGAACTTTTAGAAAACTTACCAAACTAATTTTCTAAAAATTCTCTGTAAACTTCCGCATCCGCATTTCTTGCAACGGTTTTAGAAAGATACAAAACACCATTTCTTTCTGCAATTAGCCTGATATTTGGAGAAGCAGAAATAATCACAATTTTTGTTGAATTATATTCTTCAAAAGTTTTGATTTGCTCAATCAACCATTCTCCTGCAAATTTTGGGAGAAAATCTGATTCCATTTGCAAATCCGTAAAAATAACATCATAAGGATTATCAATTGACAATTCAAGTTTTGATACAGCCTCTCTTGCAGAAATTGCAGTATCTATTTCAAGATTAGGAATATTTAAACCATTTATGTTGTGTTCATGAAATCTTATCCACCCAGGAACATCATCGACTATCAAAACTCTTTTCATATTTTTCCTCCAAGAATAATGATATATTAAAATCTAAAATTATTCTATAAAATAATGCAAAATAGGGTAATGAAAATCACAATAAAAATATTTAATCTAACTAAAAAAAGAGAGGGTTAAATATGAAAAAATTAAAAATTATACTACCGATTATTGGAATGATACTAACATTTTCAGATGTTTATGCCTACACAACCAAAGACGGAATGAACTTTTTTGATCAATATCAATACTACGCAAATAATTATGATGAAAAACTTTTAGATTTGTATTCCCCAAACGCAAATATAATTCGAGAAGTCGTAAAACCAACAGGCGAAACAGTTTCAGTAAAAGTTCCGACAAAAAGATTTTTCAAAGAATTGAAAATAGGTCAAAAAACTGCTAGAATTAGAAAGTACAAAAATAAATACAAAAATATAGTCGTACAAGAAGTCCCAAATGGAATAAAAATTAGTGCAGAACGACAACCAATAAAAGAAACTTATTGGCTTAAGATGTATCAAATAATTACTCCAACAAACAATGGACCCAAAATTACTGAAGAAATGATGCAAACAAAGGTGCAAACATTTCTTAAAATGCAAGATAAAGGTGAAGAATAATGGAAAAATTTAGATTTTTAACAGCTGGAGAAAGTCATGGCAAATGTTTAACCGCTATTATTGAAGGACTTCCTGCGGGTTTAAATATCGACATTGATTTTATAAATAGTGAACTTAAACGTCGTCAGCAAGGTTATGGTCGAGGAGCTAGAATGCAGATTGAATCCGATACGGTAGAGATTATGTCTGGCGTAAGATTTGGCAAAACACTAGGTTCACCTATCACACTTGTTGTTAAAAATAGGGATTTTGAGAGTTGGAAAAAAATAATGAGTGTCGCACCAGAAGACATTACAGACGAAAGAGCTTTCTCAACTTTTCGTCCAGGACACGCAGATTATGCGGGGAGTGTAAAATATAACCAAACAGATTTACGCAACATTTTAGAACGCTCAAGTGCAAGAAAAACAGCCATAGAAGTCGCTGTTGGAGCTATTGCAAAACTTTTCTTAAAAGAATTTGGTATTGAATGTTCTTCTGATATTACACAAATTGGAACTGCTTGTTGTTGTGATAAATTCAAAGAAGAAATCGACATCACAAAAGAAAATGGGGATTCT
The DNA here is from genome assembly GCA_934692295.1 of uncultured Candidatus Melainabacteria bacterium. Lineage (GTDB taxonomy): Bacteria > Cyanobacteriota > Vampirovibrionia > Gastranaerophilales > Gastranaerophilaceae > Zag111. The sequence goes on along the minus strand of CAKUTL010000026.1, from coordinate 10,117 downwards.
GTTGGCGGAAAATTTGTTGTTGTGTATAAAAATTTGCCTATAGGGTTAGGTTCTCACGTCCATTGGGACAGAGGGATTGATGGACGACTAGCTCAAGCAATTATGAGCATTCCTGCAGTCAAAACCGTTGAAATCGGTGAAAACCCTCTTGGCTATTACGGAAGTACATATCACGATGAATTTACGCTAGAAAATGGAGAAATTGGCCGTTCGTCAAATCACGCAGGAGGAATCGAAGGCGGGATGACAAATGGACAAGATTTAGTAATCTCTGCAGTAATGAAACCTATACCTACGATGAAAAAATCGTTAAAAAGTATTGATTCAAAAACCCATCAACCAACAGAAGCACATTTTGAACGCTCTGATGTTTGTGCCGTTGAAGCCTGTTCTGTTGTTGCAGAAACAAGAATTGCGTGGGTTTTAGCAAATGAAATTCTTCTGAAATTCGGTGGAGATAGCATTGAAGAATTAAAACATAATTATCACAAATAATTTAGCAAAAATATTCCTTTTGAAATTTTTTATTTATAATTAAAGAAAAAGAAGGAGTAATTATGCCAATAGATTTTAATCCGCACATACAATTTAATCCAAGTATAAGCAATCAGCAAAGAGTTATCCAACAATCAATAGCTCTAACCGGTCAACCAGAAAAAGATACTTTTACAAAAAGTGTCAAAGTAAATTCAACAAATGTTGATAATAATTATGATGGAATAAAAATAGAAAAAAAATCTTTTGGCACAATCAAAAAAACAGGAGAAGAAGCAACCCTTTACACCATAACAAATAAAAATGGTGCAAGTGTTGATTTGTCCACCTATGGTGCAACTATTACTGGGATAAAAATTCCAGATAAGGATGGTAAAATTAAAGATGTAACTCAAGGTTATGATAATGTAACTCCATACGAAGGATCTCCGGTAGGACACGCCGGCGGAACAATCGGACCTTATGCAAACAAAATCAGCGATGGGAAATTCATACTTAATGGAGAAGAATACAAACTTGAATGCAACAAAGATAATGGGAAATCACATTCTCACGGAGGAACACAAGGTTTCGATACAAAAAATTGGAAAGCAAATACCCTAAAAGACGGTATCGAATTTACTTATTCTAAAAAGGATATGGAAAGCGGTTATCCAGGGAATGTCGAAGCTAGTGTAACCTACAAATTTGACAATGATAACAATTTACACATTATGTACAAAGCAAAATCAGATAAAGACACTGTTATAAATATGACAAACCATACTTATTTCAACCTTGATGGAGCGGAAAACACTCAAGAAAATTCTGTGTATGAGCATATTGTAACTCTACCAAATTCTTCAAAAATAACAAGAACAAATGAAATTGCAATTCCAACAGGAGAAATAATTGATGTTGAAAACACCCCGTTTGATTTTAGAACCCCGCACAAAATCGGAGATGTAATAGATTTAGAACACGAACAAATGAAGATAGGTTCAGGCTTTGACCAAAACTATTGTATTGATAATTATGATGGAAAAAGTTTAGTAGAAGTTGCAAATGTGAAATCTCCAAAAACGGGAATCAAATTAAAAGTTTCTACAAACCTCCCGGGATTTCAATTCTATAGTGCAAACCACCTTGGGAAAACAACCCAGCCAAACGGAAAATCAGGAAACAGATACGAAAAAAGATCTTCATTCTGCGTTGAACCACAATTCTATCCTAACGCAATTAACATAGAAGAATTTGCAGAAAAAGGACTCCTAAAACAAGGAGAAGAATATAATAGAGAAATTATTTATTCTTTCTCTACTGATAAAGACTAGTTCTCAATCTGTTTGATAACTTTACAAGGATTTCCAACGGCTACAACATCCGCTGGAATATCTTTTGTTACAACAGAACCAGCACCAATAACCGCCCTATCCCCTATCTTAACCCCTGGAAGGACAACAACATTTCCTCCAAGCCAAACACCTTCTCCAATTATTATGGGTTCGGCCCATTCTTTGCCTTCAATTCTTTCTTTTGCATTTGTTGGATGAACGGCAGTATATAATCCGCAATTAGGACCAATAAAAGTATTCTTCCCAATTTTAATTTTTGCACAATCTAAAAATACACTGTTATGGTTTACATATACAAATCCATCAAACTCAATATTATATCCGTAGTCACAGAAAAAATTTGGTTCAATTACGCTATTTTCTCCCGCATTCCCAAGAATTTCCTGCAGAAGTTTTCCTTTTTCTTCTTTTTGATTTGCGTGAAGAGAATTATATTTTAAGCAAAGCTCTTTTGCCCTAAATCTATCCTGCTCTAATTCTTCACAGAATGGTTGATAAATTTCACCATTAACCATTTTTTCTTTTTCACTTTTCATACATTCCCTTCCTTTCTTTGTAATGTTAGCATAAAGAATTTAATTATTTGATTTTTAGAAATGAATAGAATATAATCTATTTCAAAAAGGGGAAGTATTATGATTAAAAAGATTTTTATAAGCTTATTTTTAATATTGGCATTTGCGGCAACATTTTTCAATTTTGTACAAGCAGAAACCGCAACATATCCGCACTGGACAAAATCCCCAATTACTGTTTACATTCCAAAAGATGAAAAAGCTATAACAATGCGACACGCTTTTGAAAAATGGCAAAATTTAAGCTATGGAAAATTAAAATTTCAATTTATGCCAAAAGGACCGGCAGATATTGATGTTGTTTTTACAGATAAAGTTGATGGATCAGACGGACCTCTAGGTTCACATAAAATAACTATCAAAAAAGGTGCTATCACAAAAGCTGAAATAAAAATGGCTACAAAAGGCAACAAAAAATATTCTAACAACATGGTTTATACAACAATGTTGCACGAAATTGGTCATGTATTAGGCTTGCAAGAATCAACAAGAAAACAATCAAGCATTATGAACATGCCAGTAAACGAAACTCAAGATATCTTGAAAAAAGATATTGTAAACCTATACCACGTAAACGGTTGGAGCTATATGGACAGACGATTTGGAAACTAATTCCATCCGTATAATTTTTTCAACTGTCGTAAATCGTTTTTAGAGATTTCCTGAATATCATTTTCAGCATAATACATTGCACTCTTCGGATCAGATGAATGCTCCAAGCCTATTGCATGTCCGATTTCATGAAGAATAACGGTATAGGCTTCATCTTTACGTAAATTACGACCTCTTCGGTCTTTTTCAGCAATATAAATTATGGCTTTTGTCATCTTTTTATCACTGCCAACTGTCATAGTGTTAGTTAAACCTATGGCTCTATCATGCTGTTTCTGATTGATTTGCTTAACAAACCGTACCTCTATTTGAGCAACATTTGCAGAATTAACATACTTAAATCTCACCTTGCCGTTTGTCAATCTATCCCACTCTGCAAAACCGTGTTTCATCATCAATGAATATTTATGGTCAGGTTGGATATAAGTTTTTATCATTCTTGGGTTAAACCATTTTCCGGTATATGCAATTGCATAATTGCAACTATAAACCCATAAAAATACTAAGCAAAAAAATGCAAACATTTTTTTCATAAGCAATACTCTTCTTTTTCTTTTTACACATTTTATAATGTCGGCATATACAAGAAAAAAATTTAATAAAAAACATCTACCCTTATCAAAACTTTACAAACCGATATTGAAAAACTAAATCAAACTGAACTATAATAAGCAAGTAGGGGAGTTCTATGACAGAAGAGATTATTACAACTAAAGAAACCCAACGTAAAAAATACGTCCTCACAAAAAGACCTGTAGTTAAAACTGATTACAAGGTTAATTATGAGGAAGATTTGAACGATGCACAACTTGAAGCCGTAAAATCTAAAGAAGGATCCATTTTAGTAATCGCCGGAGCCGGTTCAGGAAAAACAAAAACTCTAACATACCGCGTCGCAAGACTCATTGAAGATGGAATCAAACCCGAAAACATTCTGCTTTTAACGTTTACTAAAAAAGCTGCAGCAGAAATGCTATCTCGTGCAACAATTGTTCTTGATAACAGATGCGAAAAAGTTGCGGGAGGAACATTCCACTCTTTTGCAAATATTATTTTGAGAAAATATTCTAAACTTTTAGGATTAAAAAATAATTTTACCATAATGGATAGAACTGATTGCGAAGACGTTATAAACCATATTGTGGGTCAAATGTTTCCTAAAAAAGAAAAAAGATTTCCTAAAAAGTCAACTCTTTTAGATATTTATTCAAAAAGTATAAATAAAGTTACTCCGACAAAGCAAATTATTGCAGACGAATTCCCTCAATTTGCTCATTGCGAAGATAAAATTATTGAAGTTCATAAAGCATATGTTGCTTATAAAAGAGAAAATTCTGTTCTTGATTATGACGACTTGCTTTTATATATAAAATTACTTTTAGAAAATAATGAAGGACTTCGCAAAAGATTATCAAACGAATACAAATACATCATGGTTGATGAGTACCAAGATACAAATACACTTCAAGCTGATGTCATCAGACTTTTAGCATCCGAACATCACAACATTATGGCTGTTGGAGATGATGCTCAAAGTATTTATTCTTTCCGTGGTGCAAATTTCAGAAATATTTTAGATTTTCCAAAACTTTTTGAAAATACAAAAATTATAAAACTTGAGCAAAATTATCGCAGCACTCAAAATATTTTGAAATTGACAAATGAAATTATTTCAAAGGCAAAAGAAAAATATACAAAAAATTTATTTTCAAATATAGTATCTCCACAAGTTCCAGCTTTAATTTGTGCAAAAGATACTCAGATGGAAGCAGATTTTATTTGCCAAAGAATACTTGAACTCTTAGATGAAGATATAAGTTTGTCAGATATTTGTGTTTTGACTCGAAACGCTAGAATGTCTTACAACTTGGAAATCGAACTTTCAAAACGAGCAATCCCGTTCCAAAAATTTGGAGGTCCAAAATTTATGGAAACAGCTCACATAAAAGATATTGTTGCCCATTTGAGAGTAATTTTAAACCCGGATGATGTTATTAGTTTGACGAGAATTTTATTGCTTTTAAAAGGCGTAGGAGCATCTACAGTTAATAATATTATGCCGATTATTAAAGGAGATTTAAAGCCCGATATAAAACTCCTTCCATCTAATAAAACACAAAGTTTAACACCATTATTCAATACTCTCGGACAACTTAGAGATTCTTCCGCAACTAAAAAACCGGAAGAAATAGTTTCTGCGGTAATAAATTATTACAGACCGATTTTGAAAGATAAATACGATGACTTTTCAAAAAGAGAAAAAGATTTAGATTATTTTGAATATTTATCAACTCAATATACAAATCTCGAAGATTTTATCAGTGATTTAGCACTTGAACCGCCGGATGCCAGTGTAGAAGGAATGTATAAAAAGAATTCTGATGATGAAGCCCTAACAATCTCTACAATCCATTCTGCAAAAGGTTTAGAGTGGGATAGTGTTTTTATAATTGGTGCCGTAGATGGAAGATTTCCAAGTGCATATTCTTTTAACTCAGAAGAAGAAATGGACGAGGAACTTAGACTTATGTATGTTGCAACAACACGAGCAAAAAATAATTTATACATAACATACCCTGTTGATATGTATGATTATTCAATGAATATGGTATTATCAAAGCCATCAAGATTTTTGGATGGAATACCCGATGATATTTTAGAAAGATGGGATATTACAGAAGAGGAATAACAAATAATGATTATAAAAATTTATACAGACGGAGCATGCAGTGGAAATCCAGGTAAAGGTGGTTATGGAACTATTTTGTATGCTGAAGATGAAAATGGAAATATTCACAAAAAAGAATTGACTCAAGGTTATAAAGTTACAACAAATAATAGGATGGAACTTCTAGCTGCAATTGTTGGATTGGAAGCGTTGAAAAAGCCTAGCACAGTAGAATTAACTTCTGATTCAAAATATTTGGTTGATGCATTTAATCAAAAATGGGTTGAAGGCTGGATTAAAAGAGGATGGAAAGGTTCAAATAAACAACCCGTAAAAAACCAAGACCTTTGGAAACGTCTTTTAAAAGCCAAAGAACCACACAATGTTAAATTCATCTGGGTAAAAGGACATAACGGACACGAATTTAACGAACGCTGCGACCAAATGGCAGTAGCGTCAGCCAATAGCGACAACTTGTTAGACGACACTGGGTGTATATCTAACACTTAAACTGTAAAATATTTGTTACAAGCGTAGAAATTAATTTGAAACTCTATCATGTTTGCGTTATGATTGAGTTCTACGAAAATGGATTGTAAAATTATACATTAACCAAAGAAATCTGGGAGAAAAAATGAAAATTACCTCTATTAATACCCTTAGTTTTGAAGCTCAAAAAGCAGATACACAAGCAACAGAAACAACTAAGAAAAAACATAAAAAAGAAAAAAAATATGTTGACCCGTTAGCAAACTGGCCAATGAGAGGTTTGGGCTACACTAATGATATTGGTGTTGCAATTAGTGAAATCGCCCCAACAGCATCCAGACTTTTTTGGGTTCCATCTTTGATGTATTTTGGTGCAGATGTTTATGACAAATACAAAAACAAAGGCAACAAATACGATCCAAATGGACCAAGAGCATTCTCACAAGCTGTATTCCAAGCATTTGCAAGTATCATTCTTCCTGCGACTTTTGGTCATATTGGGCAGAGTGCTTTTTCTCAAATAGATAAATATAGAGGAGAAAAAATTTCTACGAATGCAAAAGAACAAACTCTTCGTTTCATCAAACATCACGCCGCAGAACATGACATCTTCAATACAACAAGAAACAAAGAAGATATTATAAATAATTTTGTACAAAATTTTGAAATTTTCTCAAAAGATAAAAAAGAAGCATACAAAAACAAAAATATTTTTGTTAAAACTTACGACAAGTTATTGGCGAATTGTAAGCGTGGTGCTATTGCAAATACAGAACCTGAAAAATTAAAAGCTTTTGCTAAACGTGAATTTACAAAAGTTTTAGAAAACTGCAACAACAAAGAAGCCCTAGGTGCTAATCTTGATAAACAAATTTTCAAACTAAAAGCATGGAAATCTCTAGGCTCATTTGCAGTTTTATTATTAACAGTAAAACCTATCGATATGTTTACTGAAAACGTAATTATTAAAAAATGTGTTAAACCGCAAATGGATTACCTAAACAAACAACATTCAAAGATGGAAAATTTTGCACAATCACCAAAAGAAGATAAGCAAACTTCTGAAAAAACAGCTTAATCTCTTTTCTTAATTTCGTAAAAATGCTAATATTATTTTGGAAGGGTGAAGGTTATGCAAGAAATTAAATGTCCAAAATGTGGAGAAGTTTTTCAGGTAGATGAGTCAGGATATTCGGCTATCGTTCAACAAGTTCGAGATAAGGAGTTCTCTAAAGAATTAAAAAGCAGAGAAGCTCAATTTGAACTGGAAAAAGATAATGCGGTTCAACTCGCAAAACTTGCTATTGAAAAAGATTACAGCGAAAAACTTACTCAAAAAGACTCCGAAATTGCAAAACTAAAAGCAGATATTACAACAGAACAAATTTCAAAAAAATCAGAAATTAGTGAAACTATTGCCCAAAAAGACAAGGAAATAATTGAGCTTAAAAATCAACTTGCAACTTTTGATAAAGATAAAGAATTGGAATTGACAAAACTTGTCAACAAAATGAATACAGAACTTTCTGAAAAAGATAACTGCATTGCAAAACTAAACAATGAAAAAGAATTAACTCAAAAAGAATCACAACTGAAAGAACAATCTCTAAAAGACCAATACGAAGAAAAACTTCGCTTCAAAGATGAAGAAATTGCTCGCTATAAAGATTTCAAAGCAAAACTTTCAACCAAAATGGTCGGAGAAAGTCTTGAACAACATTGCGAAATTGAATTTAACAAACTCCGAGCAACAGGATTTCAAAAGGCGTATTTTGAAAAAGATAATGACGCCAAAACAGGCAGCAAAGGGGATTATATCTACAGAGAAAGCGATCCGGAAGGTGGAGAATTCATCTCTATTATGTTTGAAATGAAAAACGAAATGGATTCAACTTCTACCAAAAAGAAAAATGAAGATTTTCTAAAAGAATTAGACAAAGACCGTAAAGAGAAAAAATGTGAATATGCAGTTCTTGTATCATTACTAGAACCGGAAAATGAATTGTATAATTCAGGAATTGTCGATATGTCGCACAGATACCCTAAAATGTACGTTATTCGTCCACAATTCTTTATACCAATCATCACACTTTTGCGTAATGCGTCTTTAAATTCTTTAGAATACAGAAAAGAATTAGCCGTAATCAAGGCTCAAAATATTGACGTTTCAAATTTTGAAGCACAGATGAATGATTTCAAAGAAAAATTTGCAAAAAACTATGAACTTGCAAGCCGAAAATTCAAAACTGCAATTGAAGAAATTGACAAAACAATAGACCATTTGCAAAAAACAAAAGAAGCATTGTTATCATCAGAAAATAATCTTCGCCTAGCAAATAACAAGGCCGAAGATTTGACAATAAAACGACTTACAAGAAATAATCCGACTATGGAAGCAAAATTTGCAGAATTAAAAAACTCTGACAAATAATCCGTTTCACAAAATCTGGAGAGAGAAAATGAACATACCTGAAAAAGCAAAAAACGAACTTGAAAAATTATTAAAGGGAAATAAAAATTTTATAAATGGTACTCCGACTGCAAAAAATATGTGCCTTTCAACATTACAAAAACTCGCTCTATATCAAGAACCATACGCTTGTGTTCTCAGTTGTTCTGATTCTAGGGTTGTTCCAGAAATTATTTTTGATTGCGGAATAGGAGAACTTTTTGTTGTCAGAGTTGCAGGAATTACTGTTGGACCAAATGTTTTAGAAAGTATTGAATATGCAGTAAAAAAACTCCATGTTCCTCTTTTGATATTGCTAGGTCATGATGATTGTGGCGTAATGTCTTATGCCAACGAACATTATCCAGAAGTAACAGATAATTTTCAATCAATTCTAAAATGTGTATATCCAGTAATTGATCATGCTGGTCAAATGGGATGTAATAACAAATTTGCACGAAAACATACCGTGTGGGTTGAGGATTATATCATGCAGAATTCTGAAATAATTAAATCTGCTGTTGATAGTGGTGATTTATATATTGCAAAATGTCACTTTGACCATAACACTGGTGAAGTTTATTTGATTGATAGAGATTTGAACAAGGTTACTTAATGTAATCCATTAATCTATTTAGTAATTGGGATTTTTCGTGGAACCCGACAAATTGAGCAATTTTTTCTCCGTCTTTGAGAAGAATGAATGTTGGGAACCCGTTAATCCCAAATTTTTGTACTAAATTTGGGCATTCATCTCCGTCAACCAAACCAATCCACATATCAGATTCTTTAAATCCTTCAAGTTCTATCCTTTGATTTCTGCAATATGTACACCAAGTGGTATAAAACTCAATTAACTTCAAACCTTTTGATGTTTCTTTTTCAAAATTATCATTATTTAATTCTACAAGCACAATGTCCTCCATTTTCGGTAAGATTATTTTATATCAATTTTAAAATATTTATATTGAACAATTGGGGATTAGTATCTTAATGGGATTTTAGAACGACAAACTTCTTTGTCTTCATACCCAAAATTCAAAAGCATTCTGTTTGTACTTGTATAAAAAATATTCTCATCAAAAGTTGGACCAATATTTATAGAAGTTACAGAATCTTTAGAGAATTTGTATTCTAAATAAGGAACAAACAATCCATTTTTTTCCACCACTTTTGTAGGTTTAGAATTCTCTGTACCAAAAGCATTTACCATCACAATTCGATATTCGTGTTCATTTTTGAATTGTGGATTTTTGAAAAAGATACTCACAATACTCAAAACATCAATTAACTCAAATAAAATATCAAACAATTTAACTTCATTTGTTTTTTTACATTTCAACGCTCGATTAAAAAGCATATTCCACTTTTTGAAAATCGCATGAATAATTTTAATCTGTTTTTGTTTATCATATATTACACTTCCAAAAATTGGTAGGTATTTGTTTTCAGTCATTTCATCAATGAGTTTCTTTTTGTCAAACCCAATATTATA
>CAKUTL010000025.1 GCA_934692295.1 uncultured Candidatus Melainabacteria bacterium | reverse complement strand
GATAAATCTGCAGCCACGCCTGCAACTGGTTTATTTATTTCCATTTTTTCAACTCCTACAATTAAAGTTCCCATATTATCTAATTTGAAACTGCTTCTTACTCTTAATGGTACCGCATATTGTTTTGCAGTTTCAACACTTCTCGGATGAAGTACGTTTGCTCCGGCATGAGCAAGTTCTAGCATTTCTTCATAAGAAATAGTATCTAATCTTGAGGCATTTGGTACAACTCTTGGGTCTGTCGTATAAACACCTTCAACATCGGTGTAAATATCACATCTTTCAGCATTTAAAGCTGCAGCAAGTGCAACTGCTGAGGTATCTGAACCTCCACGACCTAATGTTGTGATTTCTCCATCTTCGGTAACGCCTTGGAACCCAGCCACAACAATAATATTTCCTTCATCAAGATTTTTTCTTAATTTATCAGTTTTAATATCGATAATTCTAGCTTTAGAGTGAACATTTTCTGTTAAAATTCCAATTTGTGTAGCATTGAAACTTACTGCCTTGTAGCCTTGTGCTTGAATTGCCATTGTAAGAAGTGCGATTGATACGCATTCTCCAGTGGATAAAAGCATATCCATTTCTCTGGCAGAAGGATTTGGATTCAAATCTCTTGCCATTTTTACTAAATGGTCTGTAGTGTGTCCCATTGCAGAAACAACAACTACTACATCATTCCCATTTTCTTTTTCTCTAATGACGGTTTTAGCTACGTTTTTGATTTTGTCTGTATCTGCTACAGATGTTCCGCCAAATTTTTGAACTATCACTTTTCTCAATTTAATTATTTCCCTGTATATCTGTTAAAATATTTTCCAGTTCTTCTTTTTCTTTTTGATATTTAAAATTCCCTGAAACTTTTGAAGCTTTTTCTGCTACCGAAATTGCTTCCTTTATATTATATTCACAAATGTTATTCTTGACAAGAGTGTATAAACATAAAAATAACAAACTTAATACCTCTGGATTTTCGGGTGCTAACTTTTCAGCTCTACGTAGTTTTCTTTGAGCATCTTGAAAATCAGAAACGTCTATAAGCCATTGAGCATATGATAAAAATCCGTTTACATAATTAGAATTTTCAGAAATAAATTTTTCATAATATTCTCTAACTTTGTAGTTATCTCCGAGTTTTTTGTAACATTCAACTAAGTGGAGGTAATTATAGGTTTGTTTTTTATCTGTTCTTAGTGCTTTTTTGAAAAAGTCAATTGCTTCTTCTGTTTTCCCTTGGGCGAGGTTTTCCAGTCCAATCGCTTCTTGAATGTAAGTGTTATCTCCATTTTTCTCTTTGAGTTCTCCGAGTAAGAAGAAATCACCATTATATGCGTTAACTAATGCTAACCCAATTTTTGGTCCTAAATAACTGTTATTTTGTTCAATCGATTTTTCAAATTGTTCTTTCGCTTTTGAAAATTCAAAAACTCGCATATACGCTTTTCCCCATTCAAATCTTAAAGAACAGTCTTCTAAATCGTTTTCGAGTGCTTTGTTGAATATTTCTTCTGTTTTTCCAATATCCTTTTGAAGAGAATAAATTTCTCCTAAGATGAAATAAGCAGGCAACATGTGTTTATTTATTTCAATTGCTTTTTTTGCATATTTTTCAGCTTCTGTAAAGTCTGATTTTAATAGCTTTAGATGGGAATATTCGTATAAACTTCCCTCATTTGGAGCAACTTGGGCTAAGAATTTTAATTTCATTTCTGCTGCTTCATAATCATTTAATTTTATCTCCATTACCGCAGAAAGTAGAATAGCGGTGAAATTGTATTTACTAATTTTAATTGCGGTTAAAAATTTATCTCTTGCGAGTGCAAATTTTTTCTGACGCATAAGAGCCATGCCCCAGCCGGTTTGAACATCTGTATTACAAGGAGTTACTTTATCTGCGGTTTCAAATGCTTCAATTGCCTCATTGAATTTTTCGCAATTCAAATAACACATTCCAAGCCTAATCCAAATTTCTTTATCATTTGGGTCAATTTTAGAAGATTGTTCATATTTTTCAACGGCTGTTGAGAATTGTCCCTTGTATTCATAAATTTTACCGAGGTATTTATAAGCTAAACTATCTTGGTCTGAAATGTCTAATGCTTTTTCTAGTAGAGCTGTGGCTTCATCAAATTTCTTTTGGTCAATAAGTTTTTTTGCCCTGTTTACACATGCTACTGAAGGCAAAGATTGAATAATAGAATCGCTTTTGTATTCATCAACAGAAAAATTTAATGCTTTGATGTTTTCAAATATATTTTTTATCCAACTAAACAATCTGCTACCTCTCTAAATGCCCCATTACCTGCTTCGTTTTGTGTAACTTGGATGTATTCAACTTTTTTTACTTTTTCAACTGCATGCGGTACAGTAATTTTGTATTTTGCAAAGTTTAAACATTCTAAATCGTTTATATCATCTCCAATATAAACATATTCTTCTTGAGTTAGGTTATATTTTTTTATGATGTCTTTTAGGATGTCAATTTTAATTCTTATATTCTGGTGGATTTCATTTATTTGAAATTTTTGTGCCATAGTTTCAATTGCGGAATTCTTTTCCCCTGAAATTATGGAAATATCAATTCCATTTCTCTTAAGTATGAAAAATCCCATAATATCTTTGAAGTTTAATTTCCTCGACATAGAAAAATCTTCATTAATATAAACGCAATTATCCGTAATTACTCCATCAAAATCTGTAACTACCATTTTTATTGACTTAGGCAATTTTATCTTTGACATTATTTTAATATCCTAACCGTATTAACAAACTCCGAACTATTTGCTATAATTATAACATAAATCGTGCAAATTATAATATAATAGAGAGTAAAAAGTAATAAATGTTTTCATATTTTTATATAATAAATACTTGTTTAATCATTGTTTTTGTATGTTTGTTTTTCATTACTAGAAAAACTAACAAAAGGTGGTCAAAAATTAATGATTATCTTGGTAAGGTTACAACAACTGTTGATTCAATTCGTTATGGAAATTTATCTACAAAAATTGAAAAAATTGAGCATCCTACTTATCAAAACGTGACAGATAGTATTAATAGAATGGTCGAAACTCTTAATGATAGAGAAAAAATGATTATTGAGTATCAAGCAGAATTGATGCGTCAAAATAAGTTGTTAGAATCGGTTATCAATTCTCTTTCTGATGGGATTTTGATTATCAATGAAAAATTTGAAATTCTAAGGGCGACTCCTAAAATTTTGAAATGGTTTGGAATAAAAGGCAAAGATATAATTGGTAAAAATGTTTTTGAATTTATTCAATTGACGGATGATGAAACAAGTATTGATAAACTTAATAATATAGAAATTTTTATCAAGCATACTCCGACAAACAATTTTGTAATCAATTCTCAACCTCTTTCATCCTTGGAGAAAAAACGTTATGTCTTGATTATTAAAGATATTACGACTGAAAAAGAAATAGAAAATTTGAAAGAAGATTTTGTTGCGACATTAACGCACGATTTGAAAGTTCCGATTGTTGCGGCTGCAAATATGATTGATTTGTTTTTAGCTAAAAAATTTGGTGATATTTCTAATAAACAAGAATTTGCATTAAATAGTATGAAATCATCAAATAAAGAACTTTTGGATTTAGTTCAAATATTATTGGAAACTTATAAAATTAAAGAAAAAGGAATTCAACTGTATAAGAAAGAAATAAATCTGAATGAATTTTTGAGTGGAATTGTAGATGAAATGCAGGGTATTGCAAACGATAATAAGTTGAAAATCGTATTTCATCCCGCCGTGGATAACCCTATGTTGAATGCGGATCCAATGCAATTTCAACGTGTAATCAAGAATTTAATTTCCAATGCAATTGATCATAGTAATACGAAGGAATTTATTGAAGTATCTGCAAAAACTATTCCTAATTATATTGCTGTTTCTATTATTGATTTTGGGCAGGGAATTCCAAAGGATGAAATAAAAATGATATTTAATAAGTATTATTCTGCTGCGAAAAAATTAAGAAAAGTCGGAACAGGTTTGGGATTATACTTGTCACAACAGATAGCTGAAGCTCACGGAGGGGAAATAACTGTTGAGAGTGAAGAAAATGTGAGAACAGAGTTCTGTGTAAAAATCCCTGTTAACTAAATGGATAACTAGGTGAATTGATAGGCTTATTTTTAGAGAAAAAAGATTTGTGTGAAAGCGGTCACTTTTCTGGTGGTAGTGCAATGGATTCTTCGTTAGACCTCTTTTACTGCCATAATTAGTTTATAATACAGTTCTAATTCTTTTCTTGTTGCATTTTTGATGAGTAAAATTAATTCCTCTTGAAGAGTTGATATGGATTTCATATGGCCAAAATCAAATAAATCTTTTATATTTACTTTTAATGCTTTAGCAATTTTTTCGATATTTTCTTCTTTGGGAATTTGACCGCCGTTTTCTAACTTACAGAGGTTTGTTGTTTCCATCCCAATAATTTCGGCGAGTCCAGCTTGAGTCAAGTTATTTCGCTTGCGTAATTCTTTTATCCTTTGCCCTAAAAGTTTGCTTAAAACAGCCATATTTTCCCTCTTTTTATTAAGGATACACTATATGGATGAAATAAAATATATCCTTTTGTAATAATTAGGGTTGACAAAATTGGCATGATATGACAACATGTATATAGGAAGTTGTTATTAATCCACAAGAATTACGAGGAAAATTGGGTTAATACGATATAGTTACAAAAAGAAAGGTGAAAAGATTATGACAAAAAGATTCGGCTTTACTCTTGCAGAAGTATTGATTACTTTGGGTATCATTGGTGTTGTAGCGGCAATGACAATTCCAACATTGATTGCTAATACAAACTCTGCAAAATTCAGATCTCAATTCAAAAAATCATTATCAACATTGAACCAAGCCGGTTTGATGGCTCAAGCTCAATATGATTTCGATTATGCCGGTACTGATACAGCTTGTACCGCTGCAAGTGGTGGTTCAGAAAACCCAGAAAATGTAATGTCATTCTGTTCATTGTTAAATGGTACTTTGACTGGTCACACTTACGTAGGCAAACCATCAAATTTAAAAAGAGCAAATTCAGGTGCAGCTGGCAAAGACGGAGCTGCAGGAGACGGTTCAACCGCATATTCAATAAAAGGCTATGCTGATAGTTTAGGTGCTACACCTTCTATGGATGCATATCTTGCATATCAATTGGCAGATGGTGCAATCGTAGCTTTTCCAGCAGCAGCTCAGGGTTGTACTCTCGAATTAGGTCAAGTTGTGAATTCAACAAGTTTAGGTCAAGGAGGCTCTCTAGCAAGATGTATTGGTTTCATCGACGTAAATGGTACAACGTTACCTAACAAAGAAGTTGCTTGTGGTAAATCCGCTACCGATTTATCTGCATCAAAAAAGGTAGAAACACCTTGTACAGTTAAAAATGACGCAAAACACATGACAGACGTATTCCCAGTAGTATTCCACGATGCAACAGTAGAACCAGCATCAGATGCTGCAAAATATGTTTTGACATCATCAAAATAGACTTAAAAAATAAGTCAAAGTGATACCGAATCGCTTTGATACGCTTTACATTATTTGAGGGTGAAATAATTAAACTTATTCCACCCTCTTTTTTTTAGTTTATAACAAATCTGTCATACTGAGAAACATCTGAACGTATATGTCATCTGAATTGACTAGAAAATTAGTTGAGATGAAATCGAAATGTAATTTACTTGGTATTTCAGGATCTCTAACTGGTGCGTTCGGATAGAGATTCTTCGGGTAAATTGCAAAATAATATTACATACTCAACGGTTTATCCCTCAGAATGACGTATCATATGTAACATAAAATATCCTTACGCAATCGTCATCCTGAGCGGAGCGAAGGATCTCTTACTAAACGCATAAGTAAGAGATTCTTCGGGTATATATGTAAAATAATCATACTAATTCAACAGTCTATAGGAGCGAAACCCCGAATGACTACGTGTTATTAGCAACCATAACCAAATTCGTTGAATAATTTCCAGCGGTTTTCTTCCATATCGGCTTGGGCTTTCTTTTCATATTCTAAAACTTTTTCCCGCAATTCTCTATTTTCTTTCGGGAATAATATGAAAATCTTACTCAAATCAAATAAGCAAAAATTAATCTCTGGCATTTTGTATCTCCTCTTATAACTTCACTTCTATATAAAAACATTTGAAAATCCAAAATTTCACAAAACCTCGAAATATAAAGTTATGTAAACTTTAATAACCCTAAAAAAATCCCTCGCCGTTTGGACGAGGGATGAATTTAATTTATATTAAAAGGGGATTTTTAAGCTGCGTATTTGATTTTGTCGCCTGAGTGGATAATTACTGTATATCCATCTGCTTCATATTCTAATTTGTTTTCTTCCAACAATTTTTTAGTATAGTTCATAATTTCTCTATCAGTTGGTTTTTTACCGTTTAGTTCTTGTAATCTTCTTTTAGCGATGTTCCAAACATTATCACCTTTCTTAACTGTATAATCTTTTGGTAATGTTTTGTTAGCTTTGTCTTCAGCCTTGTCAGCTTTATCCGCTTTATCAGATTTATCTGCTTTATCAGATTTATCTGCTTTGTCAGCTTTATCAGAATCGCCACCAACTGGAGCTGGAACTACTTTAGTTTTATCTTTTCCATCTGCAGGATCTGACGGTTTTGTTTTACCCTTGTCATCTCCCACTGGAGCTGGATTTTGATTTCCACCAGATTTTACAGGAGTTGTTTTATCTTCCGGTTTTTTACCATCAGCTTGAGGCTTATCTTGTTTTGGAGTATCTACTTTTTGAGCTTTATCATCCTTTTTGTCAAAGAACAATTTATAACCACCGTATAGAAGACCTCCAATAGCTAATGCAATTGCACCCCATTTACCAGCCTTTTTCAAGAATTTTGTAAATTTAGAACCTGATTTTGTTGCGGTTTCGGCAACTAATTCAGCACCTTCTGCAGCAACTTTGCCTGTAGAAGCTTTACCTGCTCCTTCAACTATAGCTTCTGCTGTTTCGGTTGCTACTTTAGCTCCAGTTTTGCCTGCACTTTCAGCTGCTGCTTCGGCTGCTTTTTCAGCTTTAACTGAAACGGTTCCTACACCTACACCTGTTTTTTTAGTTGCAAATTCAGTTGGTGCAGTAGCAGCTGCTCTATTCTTTTCTAATGTTTGAAGCAATTCTTTTTCATTGATTCCTGCAGTAGAACCTGGACTTAATTGTTCAGCTTGTTTTAATTGTTTATGAACCTTTTTAGGATTTGCTAATGGATTTGTTTCTGCATTATGTTTTGCTCTTGCAGCTTTTGCTTTGGCTGCACTTTCTTTGCGAACGCTAGCTTTCCATTCTGCGTTTTCAGCTTTTGCAGCATTTTTATCTCTTAACTTTTTAGCTTGCATTTTTCTGTATTCACTTTTGCTTAGTGGTTGAGAAGGTGTTGATTGTTGTACATCATATTCAGGAAGACCTGCATTTACACGTCTTTCTTTTTCAAATTCGATAGCCATTCCCCTTTTGTACTCTTGTTTAGCATTGTGCTTTTTTTGCCAAATGTTAAAATTGTTTCTATGGTTTTCTTTTACTTGTTCTAATTGGCTTGGTGTTGCTTTTCCACTAGCAATTAAGTCAGCCATAACTACGCCTGATACTGGTCTTGTCATCTTAAAATCCTCCAATTTTTCTTTTTTCTTTTTGTAAAATCCCCTATGCTTTAATAAAGTATTTTTGAAATATTGAATTGCCCTTGAGTATATTTTCTGTATATACTAATTTAACATTTATTTACAACCAAGATAAAAACTCAATCAAACAGAGTATGTCAAAATGGGTTGAAATAGCTATACTGATTAAGGTAGGAAGAGGGTAATCTATGTTAGCACAGACTGTTAGAAAAAATATTACAACTAAAAAAAATATGGATATAAGAACAAAAGCAACAAAATTTAGCGATTTGTTTCAAGTTCGACCAAAGAATGAATACGAATTGTTAGATAATAAAATTTCTGCATATGTAAAGCAAGAAGAGGCAGAATCTCCTGTAGTTGTTGAACAAGATATTGATCTTGAAGCAATTCCAACTGTTGATGAGTACGAAATTGTAGAAAATCCGGATGAAGCGGTTGTAACTTTTCCGATTGTAGGGGTTCAATTAACAGAGAAACTTCCATTTTTTAAGTCAATTACTTGCAAATTGGCAAGTATTTATGGCTAATATAGAGTTTTATAAAAAATTGTTAAAGTATGATGAGGATTGAATTATCAATCCTCATTTCGATTTTTATGGTAGAATTTTCCAATACAATTAGCGAGGAATAAAAATTGGAAAAGATAAGAAGATTGAAGTTTTTAGATAATTTTAAGGGAGATGTTTTTGGTGCGATTATTGCATCAATTATTGCGTTTCCTCAGGCCTTAGCTTTTGGAGTCGCTTCTGGAATGGGAGCTTCTGCAGGTATTTGGGGTGCTATAATATTATCTTTATTTGCTGGAGTGTTGGGTTGTAATTTACCTTTTGTTTCTGGACCAACAGGTCCTGTGGCAATTATTACAGCGACAGTTGTTGCTTTGTGCGGCGGAAATGTTACATCTATTGTTTCAATCCTGCTTTTGGCTTCTGTCTTTCAGATGTTAATTTCTGTAACACCAGTACCAAGAATGATTAAATATGTTCCTTATCCTGTAATTTCAGGGTTTTTGACAGGTATTGGATTAATAATTATAATTTTACAAATCGCTCCACTTGTTGGCGGTGTTGCTCAATCTTCTACAATTAAAGCCTTGATGGCTTATCCAACTGTATTCTCGCATATAAATCTTCACGCATTGGCTTTGGGTATCGGAACATTGATAATATTGTTTTTTACTCCGAAAGTTATTACAAAATTTGTTCCGGCTCAATTATTGGCTCTTGTTATAATGACAGGTGTTTCTTATTATTTTGGATTTAATGTGGAAAAGATTTCTGCATTAAGTTTTTCTCTTCCGCATTTATATATGCCTGATTTTTCAATTGAAATGCTAACTAAAAATATTCCTATTGCTTTAACACTGGCATTTATTGCAACAAGTGAAAGTTTGCTGACTGGTATAATTATGGATTCATTGACAAAGGTCAAACACAATTCAAAAAGATTGGTTATGGCTCAAGGTTTTGGAAATTTGTTCTGTGCAATGACAGGTTCAATGATGGGTTCTGCTGCGACGATGAGAAGTGTTGCTGCCGTGAAAATCGGCGGTAAAACCAGACTTTGTGCAATTTTATCTGCTTTAATTTTGGGCGGTGTATTGTTCAAATTGACAGGGTTTATTTCTCAAATTCCAATTAGTGTTCTTGCTGCAATTTTGATAAAAATCGGTTACGATATTCTTGATTTAAAAGTTTTAAAAGTTTTGAAATACGCACCAAAAGATGATTTATATGTTTTGATTTCAGTACTTTTGTTAACAGTCTTTTATAATTTAATTTTTGCTCTCGGGATTGGAATAATTTTAGCTTCATTGCTTTATGCTAAAAGAATTGCGGATGATACTAATGTTAAAGTAACGCATTACAATCATATTGATTATACTCCGTACGAAGAAAGAGTTGAAAAAGAATCTCATTATCAAATAAGAATTCTCCATATCGATGGTCAGTTTTTCTTTGGTTCAATTACGCAAATTGTTTCTCATTTTGACGAAATGCTTGAAACAAAATATATAATCTTGAATTACAGTTCTAACACGGAACTCGATATGTCTGCAATTTTTGCTCTTGAAGATATTATTGTACGATTAAAAGCTCAAAAAATTAAGTTGATTCTTGTTATTCCAAATGAAAAAGTTTATTCTCAAGTTCAATCATTGGAAATTGTTTCGCAGATTGGAAAAGACTCTGTACTTATGAATGAAAATGATGCAATTGAAATTGCGACAAAAAATATTCATTTGGATATTGAAGATTTGAAATGATAATTGTATAGTTTTTATGTGATAGAATTTAAGAAAAAGGAGATATGGTATGTTTCAAGTTTATACTGCAAAAGACAAATCAGAAATGTCAAAAAATTTAGTTGGAGAATTTAAAGATTACGATGATGCAATGGATTGTGCAGAAAAAGCAATCGAAGGTAAAGAAGGCTTAAGATACATTGTTGAAGAAACTAATGGATGCGTAAACAGCTACGGAGAATTGATTCCAACTGTTGTTGCTGAAAGTGATTAGTTCTGTTTAGCTTGTTAAACACAATTTATTCTAATTAAATGGGTGTTGCTATAACTGGCACACCCATTTAATATAAAGTAAAATATTTATAAGAATACTTTTTTATACTGTATATTATAATATACAATTATGTGTTTTTACAATACTATTTAATGAATAATATAATCCTATATGATTAAGAAATGGAATATAATGAACTTTGTCAAAAATTTGGAAATAAATTGAAATATTACCGCCTGATGCGAGGTTATACACAAGAGAAATTAGCTGAAAAATTGGGAATTGATGCTCATTATATTAGCGATATTGAATGTGGTTCAAGGAATATTACATTCAAGACTTTGCACCGTTTAATTTCGGCTCTGGATGTTGAACTAAATAAGTTGTTTACGTTTTTTGGGGTTTTATAGAAATAAATAACGCCGTCTGAGTTACAGATGGCGTTACTATATTACATAATATTTGTTTTATTTCAAATTGTTTTTAATATTTTGAATAATTAATTCCGGTGTTAGGTGGTAACGTTGTTGAAGTTCTTTTAGTGGCGTTCTGTCAGTGAATTCTTTTTTTGCCCCAAAGTTTAGAACTTTCATATCACTATTTGAATAAAATCTAGAGATTTTTTCTCCATATCCTCCATCCAAACATCCGTCTTCTAATGTGATTACAAGTGTATGATTTTTCTTTAAGTCATTTAAAACTTTTTCATCTACACCGGTTAAATATACCGGATTTATAAGAGTTGCATTGATGCCTGTTTCCTGTTTCAATTTTTGTTGAACTTCTTTTCCAAGATGATAAAAGTTTCCAACTCCGATAATTGCAACTTTTTCTCCGGAAATTTGTACTTTAAATTTATTCAAATTTGAATAATTTGTTTTATCCGGTTTTCCAGTTGAAATAACTTTTCCTGTTGGGACTCTGATAGCTACCGGATGTTCTTTTTGGTTTACTGACCAATCAAGCATTTTAATATATTCTTCTTTGTTTGTTGGTGCAAGGTAAACTATATTAGGTATATTGCTTATTAAAGGAATATCAAAGATTTGAAGGTGGGTTACATCTGCACTGGAAATTCCTCCTCCAAATATAAGAATTGTAGCAGGAGAATTATTAATAGCCAAGTCTTGTGATAGTTGGTCATAACTTCTCTGAATGAATGAACTCATAACTTCTAAGACGGGTTTAGCTCCATTTGCAGCAAGCCCTGAAACAAATCCTACAGCATCTTGTTCTGCTATACCAACATCAACATAATTTTTCCCCAGTTTTTCTCTCATATCCTGAGTTAGACCTGTTGCTGCAGGAGTTGCCGGAGAAACAGCAATTAGCATTGGATCTTTTTTGTGTTTATAAACAAGATATTTTGCCGTAATTGTATTGTAATTTTCTGGACTCTGGATATATTGTCCTTCTCTCGCAATAAATCCTGGCATTTGCCAATGGTAAGTTTCTTTATCTTCTTCCGCAGGTTTATAGCCTAATCCTTTTTGAGTGTGGATATGGACAACTGTTGGCTTTTTAGTATCTTTTACTTGTTGGAAAGTTTCTATTAGTTTTTCAACATTGTTGCCTTCTTCAACATAATAGTAGTCAAATCCCATTGCTTTGAATATATTATCTTGTGCTTGTCCATTAGTTTTTCGAAGTTGTGCCAAACTATTATAAATTCCGCCTTCAACCGGTGCAATTGCCATGTTATTGTCGTTAACAATAATAATCATGTTGGAATTCAAAACAGCGGCATTACTCAAACCTTCCAAGGCTTCTCCTCCTGAAAGAGAGCCATCTCCAATAAGAGCTATAACATTGTATTTTTCCCCTTTTAAATCTCTAGCTTTTGCAAGTCCTGTTGAAAGACTTAGAGATGTAGAAGTGTGTCCGAGTATAAAATTGTCGTGTTCACTTTCTTTTGGGTTGGAATATCCTGTGATTTCAGGATGAGCAAGTGGATTAACAAAAGCATCTTTTCTTCCTGTTAAAATTTTGTGAGGATAAATTTGGTGTGAAACATCGTAAACGATTTTATCCTTTGGAGAATTGAATACATAATGAAGTGCAATTGTTGCTTCTACTATTCCTAAATCCGGTCCAAGGTGTCCGCCGATTGTATCAACTTTATTTATTATCGCAGTTCTAATATCTCCTGCAAGGGTGTTCATCTCAGGAATTGTAAGATTTTTTACATCCTGTGGTGAATTTACTTTGTCAAATACTTCCGAATATTTTTGCTGGGCAAATGTTAGGTTTGAACTACTTAAAAATAACAAAGCAGTTGCCATAATTAGCCATTTCTTTTTCATTTTTCCTCCTATATTCTATTTATTTAAAATTTTAATGTTGAAATCCAATTTGAAATTTCATTTGGTGTTGTGGAATCTCCACTTCCATAAACGGTAAATTGATTTAAAACTTTTGCTTTGGGAGCAAGTTTTTGCATATCTTTTGATATCCTATAACCTCCACCACCGCCGTGGGTTACAAAAGGTACTATTGTTTTTCCTTCAAAGTTATTTTCTTTCAAAAATGATTTTACAGGTGTAGCCATCTTGCCCCACCAGATTGGAGTTCCAACAAAAATTACATCATAAGAAGAAATATCTTTGTTTTCTTTCAGTGGTGGAGTCGTATTTTGTTCTATTTCCTTTTTCGCAAATTCTGTCATTTCATCATAGCCGGATGGATATTTTTGAGATGGAATTAATTCAAACATTTCTGCATTTGTTTGTTTTTGAATTTCTTTTGCTATAGTTTTTGTGTTCCCACTTCTTGAATAATATGCAATTAAGATTTTTTTATCCATAAGATTTGCCTCTGGTTGAGTTGTTTTATTATTTTGAGTTAGAGCAAAAACTATTCCCGCTCCACATAAAATAATTGGAATTAAAATAAGTAATAGTTTTTTCATTTTTTATTATCCTACGTTTAATCGTGAATTTTATAATCGTTTAAAAATTTAGCAGTTTCTGCTGTAGAGTGGTCAATGATATTACTTTTACCAGTATCAAGAGTTGAAATTTTTTGCATATCTTCTTTAGATAATTCAAAATCCCATATATCAAAATTTTGTTCCATGCGTTCTCTTTTTACAGATTTTGGAATTACAACTACACCTCTTTGAATATTCCATCTTAAAATTACTTGAGCTGAAGTTTTTCCATATTTTTTACCAATTTCAGTTAAGATTTCATTTTGAAATATTCCGAATTTTCCCTCGGCAAATGGTCCCCATGCTTCAGGTTGGATATTAAATTCTTTCATTGTATTGATTGCAGATTGTTGTTGAAAGAATGGATGAATTTCGACTTGGTTTACCATTGGTTTAATTTTTGCATTTATGTAAAGATCCGCAAGTCTATCTGGGTAAAAATTGCAAACTCCTATTGCTCTAATTTTTCCTTGCTCATAAAGTTCTTCCATTGCTCTCCACGAACCGTAGTAATCACTAAATGGTTGGTGAATTAGGTATAAATCAAGGTAATCTAACCCTAATTTATCCATTGATGTTTGGAATGCTTTTTTTGCATTTTCATAGCCTGCATCTTGAATCCATAATTTTGTGGTAATAAAAAGTTCTTCTCTTTTAATTCCCCTTTTTGCAATTGCTGTTCCAACTGCCTCTTCATTAAAATATGCTGCTGCCGTGTCAATTAATCTATATCCTACATCAAGAGCTTCAGATACTGCTTTTTCACATTCTGAAAGTTCAGGTACTTGGAATACTCCAAAACCTTCCAATGGCATTTCTACCCCATTATATAATTTTATATATTTCATAGTTTTCTCCTTATTGTGCTTTGACGTAACCCATTTTTTGAATATCTTCATCTGTACGGTTGCCGTAGATTGTAATTTTATCAAGTTCTTTTTCGATATTTTCAAATTCTTCGTTTGATAATTCAATATCTGCAGCTCCAAGATTTTCGTCAATTCTTTCAAATTTTCTCATTCCAGGAATTGGTGCTAGAAAATCGTATTTGTGCAACATCCAAGCTAAAGAAATTTGAGCCGGAGTAGAATTTTTAGTTTTTGCAATGTCATTTAACATATCTAAAAGAGGCTGATTTTTCTCTACGTTTTCTGGGCTAAATCTTGTAATTGCCAGTCTAACATCGTCTCCCTCATATTTTGTATTTTTGTTATATTTGCCGCTTAAAAATCCACTAGCAAGAGGGGAGAATGGAACAAAACCGATATTTAATTCTTTACATGTTGGAATAACATCTTTTTCAAACATTCTTTCCATCATTGAATATTCACTTTGAATTGCTGTTATAGGTGTTACGGCGTGAGCTTTGCGGATTTGTTCTTCCGTGGATTGTGATTGTCCCCATCCTCTGATTTTCCCTTCTTTTATTAGTTCTCCAATCCAACCTGCAACGTCTTCCACATTACTATCAAGTGGAACTCTATGTTCATAATATAAATCTATATAATCTGTTTGGAGTCTTTTTAAAGAACCTTCAACAGCTTCTCTAATTCCTTCTCGGCTTAGTTTTTGTGGTGCATGCTGAGTTGGTTGAGAAAATGGAGAGAATTTAGTTGCTAAAATTATTTTATCTCTAAATGGTTTAACTGCTTTTCCCACTAATTCTTCGTTTAAAAATGGTCCGTAATTTTCTGCGGTATCAAAAAATGTACAGCCTTTTTCATAGGCATACCTAATCATTTTTATAGCATCATCTTCGGGTGGTAATGCTCCATATCCATGTGAAAACCCCATACATCCCATTCCGATTGCTGAAACTGTTAAATCTCTAAGTTTTCTGTACTTCATATTTCCTTCCTTAAAATTTATTTTATTATAAAACTTGATAGCAACTATCAGTCAAGAGTACTAGATTGTAAAATTTTCTAAATATTTATTGTTTTTTAGCAAAAAAATATTTAGTCTGATTTACTATTAAAGTATAAGAATAAAGGAAAATTATGTTAGTTCAAAAAGTTACATTCACCCCTGTTGATAGAAATTTGTCAACACCCAGAAATAATGCTAAAAATACTTCGTTGATAAATGTAGAATCCCCTAAATATTCAAAAGTTGATTATTCAAAATTAGGAATAATTTCATTTTGTGGGATAAATCCGAAAAAAATAAATCTTGATATTGAAAAGTCAAAATTGTTGCGACAAATTACCGAACTTTTACAAACAGAAGAGCCGGATTTGGATACTGCTGAATTGACGATGAAAGTTATGCGAAGAGTAATGAATTTTTTCAGAGAGTCTATGAAAAGACAAACAAAAATATTAGAGGAGGCAGAAAAACTAGCCGATAATAAAGTTTTAAATCCTCAGCAAAAACTTGAAGAAATTCAAAAATTACAAAAAAAATTAACTCAAACTTCTAAGTTTAAATACAATCCAGATGGACCTAAAAATAAAAAGCAAGTAGCTGAAAATATTGATTATCAATTGTTAAACAAATTAAAATCTGCCGTTGTTGAAGATGATTTCAATTTGGGTAGAGTTTTAACAGATTATTATAGCGGCCTAAAAAATATTACAAAAATTGAGGATTTGAAAAAACAATATCCAAAAATTAAAACTCCAACATCTCCTCAAGAAGTTATTGCAAATAAAATTGAGAGTGTTTTAACTCGTGATTTTTATGAGGGTTTGGCAGATAATATGGATTCAGTAGAAGAAGCTAGTGAATATTGTGTAAAACCTGTTGGGGCATTAGTTTATGATATTGCAATGAAACATAAAGTGGATCCGATAAAATTATTTGATGCAGTTTTTCCTCATACAGCAGTTAGAATTTTTGAAAGATATGAAAAAGTTGCGACAAGTGGAATGTCATTAATTCCTGAAGTTCGAAAAGTTAAAATTCCACAAGTCAGTGATTTAGATTTGAAACTTTTGAATGTTGATTTTGATGATTTTGTAACATCCACAGTTAGAAAACATTATCTTGAAGGTCAGAAGTTGAATGAAATTACGTATGAAAAAGACGGAGTTTCTATTCCTCTATCTGATTTGAGAGGTTCTGAATACAAGTTTGAAAAAATGCCGGAAAAAGTTCGTTCATTTGTGAAAACCGGTGAAACTCTTGATTATGCACAAAAAGATTATGATAATTTTGATATGAATCAATTCAAAGCCAGATTGGATTTCTTTGCAAATGCGGAATTAAGTGAAAATGAAGAAATTTTGAGCAAAATTATTGATTTTGATAGTTGTGATTTTACGCCGGAAGATATGAAATTTTTATCAAAATTTTTGAGAGAATTAGATTCTGTTCGTGAAGGTAAAAAATCTATGGCAGAAGCTGTTGAATCTATTAAAGAACAAGATTTAGCTCCAAAAGGAACAAATAAATTAAACGAAATCGCAAGACAAAAAGCAGAAGAAGATATAAAAATTAAGCAAAAAGTTTCCGCAGAATTAAAAGGAATAAAAAGAGATTTTGATAATGCGATGAACATTCTTTATCAAAATAATTTGGCGGATTTGGCAAACTCTTGTGCTGATTATCGACCAAAATCTATAGATGCTTGTGAAGATGCAAAATATTTAATTTCTTTGATAAATAAAAATATTGATAATGACGCAAAAGTTTTGAATAGAAAATCTGTAGAACAAAGTGTAATGCGTTGGGATACATATAATTTATACAAAAAAAATGGTAAAGCAAGTGATAAGGCTTTAGCAAAGGCTGAAACTTTTGCAATGAAAACTGATGGAACAATTGATATTGATAAAGCTGGTCAATACTTATTGAACTCTCAAGTTGTAAAAATGTATCCGGAGAGTGCAAAATATTCAGAATATCCGGAGGTATTGGATAAAGTTATAGAAAAAACTGCATCTCAAGATGAAGCAGTCAGATATTTGTGCAAATACGAAGATTATGCAAATTTATCTCAAGAAAATAAGGCTCAACTTTCAAATTTTATGGACTTGTTTGACCAAAAAAATTCTGTTGATAAAGCAATTTTGAAAACTATAATTGAACAAGATTATTTGAATGTTGATACTCCAGTTCAAATTAAAACTGCAGGGGCAGAACCTATAACTGCAACATTTAGTGCAAAAGCCAAAAAGGCGATTGCTGATAAATATAAGTATCCGATTTGTGTATCTTATCTTA
Source organism: uncultured Candidatus Melainabacteria bacterium (assembly GCA_934692295.1). Classification (GTDB taxonomy): domain Bacteria; phylum Cyanobacteriota; class Vampirovibrionia; order Gastranaerophilales; family Gastranaerophilaceae; genus Zag111. The sequence goes on along the minus strand of CAKUTL010000025.1, from coordinate 3,110 downwards.
GAGGCTTTGAAGATGCTTTGAATAATTTTGCAAGAGAATGGGGGTCTTCCGGAATTAAAAAGACAGGGAAAAATAATAACACTTTGAGATACAAAATGGAATTAAAAATTGCAGGAGAAGATGATAGATTATTCTCAAGCAATAATGATTACTACTTTGATGTATTCTCAGATAAAGGTTTTCACTAGATTGATCTTAAAATAGATACTAATCAATAATTTGGAATATTAGCCACTTGGATAATTGTACGGTTACTAATATAGTAGTACTATCCTTGTGTGGTAAAATTACATCCAAATTATGATTGATATTGAAGGAAAAGAACATTTATTAGATGCAATCTTTGAGTATTGCGAAGATATAATTACTGTTAAAGATTTAGATTTAAAGTATATTGCTTATAACAAAGCGTTTTTGAGATCTATTATTGAAGGTGATGAAAAAACTCCAATTATCGGAAAGTCTGTTGATGAAGTTTTTCCTAATGATGGGTGTGCTCAAGTTGTAATAAATAATGTCCAAAAGGCAATCTCCGAATTAGAAACAAACTGTTATACTTTCAGACATAAGATACACGGGGTTAATAAAATAATTAAACAAACAACGACTCCAATTGTTAGAGAGGGAATTGTTTGTGGAGTATTATCCGTTTCTCGAGATGTAACAAGAGAAGAAAATTTGAAAACAAGATTGCTAGAAAAGAATTATCAACTTAATACGTTGTTGGAGAATTTACCTCTTCTTGTTTACATGAAAGATAAAAATAGAAATCTTGTTGTTGCAAATAATGAATCTAGGAATTTTGTTCTGAACGGTATTGATTCTTATTCTGATGGAGTTGAAATCGATATGAAAGATGCTTTGCCAGAAGTTGAAAATGAAGATAATTATGTTTTGCAAAACAAGAAGCATTTACGAAAAGAAAAGGTCGTAAAAGGTTCTGATGGAAAACAACACTGGTACAAAATTCATAAAGCTCCAATTTTGATGTCAGATAATAACGTCACTGGATTAGTAACTATTTCTAAAAATATTGATGCGGACAAAAAATTAGAACATCAACGAGACTTATTTTTGGCTACTTTATCACACGATTTGAAAAATCCATTGCAGGCTCAAATTAGTTCTCTTGAAATGTTGTATCGTGAATATTATGGGAAAATAGACGAAGGTCATCAAGAAATAATGGAACTTGTGATAGAGTCCGCAAAATATATGAAAGATATGCTCTGTACTCTTTTGAAAACTTGTAAACAAAATAACGGGATTATTCAACTTGAGTATTCAAGGTTTGATATTATTTCTTTAATGAATAGGTCTATAAAAGAAGTTAGGGGTTTAGGGAAAATTAAAAATGTAGAAATTCGCTTTAATTCCAAATTAACAGAAGATGAAAAATTGATGTATGCAGACGAAAATCAATTACGCAGAGTTATTGGTAATATGCTCAACAATGCGATAAATTATGCTTTTGAAAATAGCGTTGTGGATATTTCCATTAAATTGGAAAATGGTTTTTATGTTTTTGATTTTAAAAATGAGAGTGAAGAAATTTCTGAAGGCTTAAAAACAAATATTTTTGATAAATATGTTTGTGGAAATCCATTAGAACCAAATAATGGCGTTGGTTTGGGGTTATATTTTTGTCGTAAAATTATAGAAGCACACGATGGCACAATCAGTCTTGATAATATTGGGACAAAGAATACTTTTTCAATAAAAATGCCAAAATTGGATGAAAAATCTGCATTAATTACCGAAGTTGCATTGTAAAATTTTTGGATAATTTAAAGGTTGAGCATCATACCAAAATTATTGATATTCTTTAAAATCCGCTAAAAATTTATATATTTTTTTAACAAAACTTCATCAAAATATTGTTAAAAGTTTCTTCTTTTAATAAAATTAATAAACTTGTAGGCTGGAATTTGAGGATATTATGAATAGTAAAAAGATTAAATTGATTGCAATTTCTGTTGCTATGGTATTAAGTACGCAAATGGTATTGGCAGAAGATTTAATTAACGATTTTGGCGGATTAACAGATGCCCTAAAAAATGCAACGGGTTCTTCTGTTACTGTAAAGTTGGGTAGTGATATATCAGCTACTGCTCGTATCACAACAGGAAGTAATACTCCAAAATCTGTTACAATTTTGGGCGAGAGTAAGAAATATTTAAGTAATACTCTTGCATTTGATGTCAAACCTAATACAGAACTTACATTAAACAACATTACATTGGATAGTATTCAACACGGTTCAAGTTGGGGCGGAGCAATATATAATGAGGGAACTTTAACCCTTGACAATGTAACCTTTAATAATAATATTGCAAAAACTCCAAAAGCTGTTGGTGGTGGAGCTATGGCTCTTGTTGCGACAAATGGAAATCCTGTTTCTACGACTATTAAAAATTCTACTTTTACTAATAATTCTACTGATTCTAATCCTAGCTACGAAAATAACGGCGGGGCGATATATGTTTATGGAACTTCTGGGCTGGTAGGAAATAATTCTTTAAATATAAGTGATTCTCATTTTGAATCAAATCATACAAATAAAACTGGTGGAGCTATCTGTGTTAATAATCTAGGACCATCAAATTTCAAAATTGAGATAAAAAATACAACTTTTACAAAAAATAATTCTACTGGTTATGGTGGAGCAATCGATGTTACAACTGGTGGCACTGGAAATGTAACTATTAATTTGGATAATGCAACTTTTAATGGCAATAAATCTGGATCTGACGGAGGAGCTATTGCTTATGAAAAAGGAAATATAACCAGCGATATAATTAATAGTACATTTACAAATAACACTGCAAATAACGGTGGGGCGATTTATAATGGGATTAAGGACCTAGAAATCTCTAATACAATATTTGATGGTAACAAAACTAATGATGGTGGAAAAGGTGGTGCAATTTATAACGCAGGAAATATAAGTTTAAACCAAACAGAATTTAAACAATCTTCTGATACGATATATATGGCAAATGACTCTACTGCTGATTTTAGTGGCACTAATACATTAAATGGAAGTATTAGTAGTGAAAATGCAACTAGCGAAATAAAAAATAAAGGAACTTTAATTTTAAATGCGGATA
>CAKUTL010000024.1 GCA_934692295.1 uncultured Candidatus Melainabacteria bacterium | reverse complement strand
GTGCCTGTTTCTTCACCCAAGCGTGTACCTAACCCTCCTGCTAGTATCAATACTTTTGTCATAATTGCTTTTCTCCTCTACAACCCTAAAGACACTTGAACTTTAGACTTAAAATCAGCCTCTACATCTATATATTTCAATGTTTCTTCAATACTTGTTTGATTAAACATCCATTGCAAGAATGTTAAATCTTTATATTTTTTGTAATAGTGATAGCCAAAAGTTTTTCTCCAAGAAGTTACAGAATAGCCATCGCCTAAATAAAGACTTTTACATATTTCTTTAAATTCTCTATATACACGAATCCTATCAATTGATTTTCCATTACGAGTTTTAAACAAAAATTCCTTATCATATCGACCATCAATAAATTTAGAAATCAATTTTTTTATTTCTTTATTCACAGGATATTTATATGAATCAGTATTATCTTTGGTAGATATGTAGTCTTTATCCTTTACATCTGCTACAGTCAGTTTTAACAAATCAACAAGCTTTATTCCGGTATTAATAGACAATAAAAATAGCAACAGACCACGTACATTTCCATTTGTTCGGTATGATTCTTTAATTTGTATAATTACTGATTTGTCTTTAATCGGAATATTTTTCATCCAATCACCTAAAACCCAACTATATGTTTAATCTTCATCACTTCTTATAAAAGAATTTCTGCAACATTATTATTAAATTGTCGCATTCGTTCTTTGTTATGTCTAACTTACTATTAACATGATAAAAAATAAATAAAAAATAGCTACTTGGTTAATATTTGTTTATATATTTTTGAAAATTTATAACTAAAAAATGTTGTATTTTTCTTTAATTTTATGATTAAGCCGTTCTGAAATCCTGACTATGAGCTAGATAGCACAACATGCAACAATTTAATAAAATTGTCGCATTCGTTTTGTTGTATTCATAATTTTATCGGCTAGTTATAATATAAAATTCTCATAACTTTCAAAGATTTCATCTTCCTCTATTCCAATGTATCTTAGAGTTACTTCTGGTGTTGAATGATTAAAAATCTTTTGCAAAAGCACAACATCTTTAAACTTTTGGTAATGATGATAACCGAAAGTTTTTCTCAGAGTATGTGTGCCAATCAAACCTTCCATTCCTATGCTTTTACAAGCTTTGTTTATTACCCTATATGCTGCAGTTCGCTCCATTCTGTTACCCTGACGTGATTTAAAAAGTGGCTCGTCATTAGCTTTACCTTTGGTGAATTTTACAAACATTGGTTTTAGTTTTGCATTTATGGGAAACTTTTTAAATTTACCTGTTTTCTTTTCGGTTACTTGAATAAAATTTTTGTTTCTCACATCTTCAATGTTTAGAGATAAAATATCTGAAATCCTCAATCCACAATTTATACCGAGGGTAAATAACAACAAATTTCGTTCACTTTGCTTTGCTAAATATTTTTCAATCCTTTTAATATCCTTTATTTCTCTAATTGGTTCAACTGTACCCAAAATATGCTCCTTTCATTTAATTCCAACACTTCTTTTTTACTTCAAATATTTAACAGTCGTATAATTTAATTAAAAATTAGGAGTTCAACTTTATGGAAATTATGTTGCAAATAAAAAGCTCCTATTGGTATAGGAGCTGGGGAAGTTTTTTAACTTTTATATTTTCTTAATTCTTGTTTTAGTTGTTCCAGTTCTTCTTTTAACTTTAGATACTCTGTTCGTTCAACATACTTCTCTATATCTATTCCGGTAACAACTTTTTCTTTTGGCTTATGCTTCTCTTGTTTTACTATCTCAAGTGCTTGTTTTAGAGTTAGATTTTCATTTTCTTCTATCTTTGTTATAACCTTTTTCAAATTTGATACACTAAGATCATTTGAAAGAGTAAAGTCTTGAATTTCTTTCCTTTTAGCTGTATCTTCAATACCCATAATTTTGTCGATTTTTTCGATACCAAGTTTTTGTATTTGGTCAGTCGACTGTCCACTTTTTTCTATGTCTGATTTAAATCTAAAACATCGGATTAACTTGTTGGCTTGAGTTTTCTTATATCTAACTCTGCCATCTTTTAGTAATTTGTTAAATTCTTTTTTGCCAAGTTTTTCTTTGGCTTCGGTGAATATTTTACCAATTTCAATTTGAGCATTAAGTGAACCTTTGTTGGCTTTTGAAATATCTTCAGCATAATCGTCAAAAGTTTTTATAGGTTGAACGAATTTTTCTACTGCTACATTGTGTTTTTGAACTGTGTTTAGTAAATTTTGCATGTTATAATCCTCCTTTTTTGTACTCCCTCTAATCTATTTTACTAGATTGCAAGCACGAATATCCTTTTTACACTTTTGCGTCTCTTTGTAACAAAACCTCCTCATAGGCCCTGACAAATTATCTAGATGCGTTAATCTGTAGATGCAATAGAGGTAATTTGTTATGAATAATTTTGAAAAACGTTTGTTATTGGACTACTTGGACAAGCTTTGCTGTCAGATTGATTACAATTCCTACAATTTCGATAGTTTCTTTGATTCTTTCTTGGAAAAATTCAGGGTTAAGAAAAGCAATTTTAACTTTGATTCCGATGGCTGTTTGGAAATTGAAACAATCAAAGAAAAGAAAGCTTTCGTAAAAGACTTGAAAGTTGTGATTAAAAAACTTAAAGCAGAAATTAAACCTATCCAAACTCCGGTTGAAAAACGTCTTTGTTTAATTCAGAAAATCTTTAACATGACCGACAAGGAAATGGCTATTTTTACCTATGCCCTTGTTAAAGAATTGAACAAAGTTTTTACACAATTTGACAGCTGTCTGTATGGTTACGGGATAGATAATTTTTGTAGATTTTATCTTGGTATCAGATACGGAGAGAAAGACAGGTTGCTGGACAGTCTTTATTTCAAAAATTTAATTCCTAAACGAAATAATGTTTCTATAAATTCAAATATGTTGAAAATCTTTGATTCTCCGAACTGTAATACGGTTGAAAAGATAACAACTACACTTTTAGGTGAACCTGAAAAATCTACTCTTACATTAAACGATTTTTCGCATATAAAGGACAAACAGGAAAAAGTCCTAAAAATTCTTAAATCAGCTGTTAAAACAAAGGCAAAAGGCGTGAATATACTTCTTCATGGACACGTTGGAACAGGTAAAAGTGAGTTTTCAAGACTTATTGCTAATGTTTCTAATGTCCCACTTTATGCAGTCAAAACAGAAGATTCTTATGGTGAAGAAGCGAAAAGAACAGAAAGATTAGCCGATTTGTATTCTAAACAACAAATTCTATCAAGAATTGGTAATGCTTGTATTCTTTTTGATGAAGCGGAAGATGTTTTGAACCGTGGTTTTGGTTCTGATGGCACTGCTTCAAAAGGTTACTTGAACAAAATTATTGAAACAACTCCTGTTCCTGTTATTTGGACTACAAATAATATCTATGACGTTGATCCGGCATTTTTAAGAAGAATGACTTACTGCATTGAGTTTGAAAAACTTTCAGAAGATTCAAGATTGAATATTTGGAACAGAGTGCTAAAAAAGAATGAATTAAATGTTTCTAAGGAAAAAGTTGAAGAATTGAACAAGAATTATGATATCCCACCTGCTCTAATCAATAATGCCGTAAAAACAACAAAAATGATTAACGGTTCTGTTGACGATTTTGAGGAACTTATTGAAAACGTTGCTAAGGTTGTGGATAAGAAAAAGGTTGTAAAACAAGAGCCGAAGAAAAGTATGAGTGATTACAATGTTGATTTAATCAATGCAAATATGGATATTAATGCTCTAACTGAAAAGATTAAATCTTCAAACAAACTCAATTTTTCAATGTGCTTGTATGGAGAACCCGGAACGTCAAAGAGTTCTTATGCAAGATATTTAGCAGAACAACTTGGAATAGAAGTTTTGCTAAAACGTGCAAGTGATTTAATTTCTCCGTATGTTGGGGAAACAGAACAGAATATTGCAGCAGCATTCAGCGAAGCAAAGTCTAAAAAAGCTATGCTGATTTTTGATGAAGCTGATACTTTCTTGCAAGACCGAAATAATGCAGTGAGAAGTTGGGAAGTTGCTCAAGTCAATGAAATGCTAACCCAAATGGAAGCCGCAGAGTATCCGTTCATTTGCACAACTAACTTACTTGATACCTTAGATGAAGCAAGTTTAAGAAGATTTACTTTTAAGATTAGGTTTGACTTTTTAACTCAAAAACAAGCAAATATTGCTATGGACTACTTTTTCGGAATAAAAGATTCTAACTTACAACTAAAAGGTCTAACTTCCGGTGATTTTGCAACAGTTAAAAAGAAAGTAGATTTCTTAGGAACCACAGATATTGACGAAATAACAAAAATGCTGTCTGAAGAAGTTAAGGTTAAAAAATCATCTGAACTCAAAAACACAATTGGATTTTAAACAAAACCCACCCACATTCCACCACCTCTATTGCTATGTGGAGTGTGGTGCTGGGTGGGGTGTTTCTTTTTCGACAACGTTGATAATTTTTCTCGATTAGTCAAAACAAGTACGTTTTTACATTTCTAACCAAAATAATTTTCCGTTAGTTTTCTTTGAGAAATGAACTTATTTATCTTTGTTTAGGTCTAAAAACAAACTATTTCAAAACCGAACTACGGCAATTACTATTTGCTTTTAAAACAAAAATTTATGCCGAAGGGAAAACTAGGCTAACAAAGTTAAATGTTTATCTTTGTGGTAAGATTGTGGCAAAATACTGGCATTAATGTGGAAGATTTCTAACAGCTTTGAATCTTGTCTCAATAAAATCTTTATCCTATTATTATGACAAAATGTCCGCAGAGAGGCCGCTGACGCAAGTTTGCAGGGGCGTTTAAGTATATTTGTATAACTTTCTCTCTACAATTAAAACGTCAATTCCCTTAAAACTCGCGTGAACAGTGACAAAAGGAGAATTATCATTATTCCCACAAATTATTAATCAGAACTGTAAACATTCCGTTTGACCAAGTCATTGTTCGTTCACCGGTATATAGAATAAGTCCGGTAAAGGATTTCTCTTTTGCCAAATTATCTCTAAACCATTCAAGATGTTTAAATACATCTGCTTGCTCTTTTGTATAATTGCATATTATATTCTGATATCGTTGTTCTATATTCGGATTCCGATAAAACGGCTGGGACAATGCACACTGACATAATGTTGTAAAGTCTGCAAATACGGTTGCAATATTTTTTGACCTATCCAAATCCTGTAATTTAGAAGTAAATTCTTTTATGTAATCCATTTTAACTTTGCTCCTTTCAGATTAAAGCTGATTAAATTTTTTGAAACATTTATATATATTTATATTTAGGAGTAATAAAAAGTTTAACCAGATAAATTCTGGAAGGTGTAAAACTTTCCAAAAATCTTGTAAATTAGCTAAAACTCATTATTTTAAGCCCTTTTATATAATTTTATATTATTATTAAAAGGAACGGTGTAAACCTGTGATTTATAAGGACGAACGGCTACTCAGATTATTAAAAAATTACAAATGATTACCGAAATATTACAGCTGAAATACACACTATTATTATATTTCAAGCCTAAAAAGGTGAAATGTAATTTTGTAATACTAAAAACTATATAAAATAATAATTTTAAAAATTGTAATAATGGGGTTGAAAAGTTGTACCAATTTTGGTACAATATAGATATAGAATTAAAGGACTAAAACAATGATTGACAAAAAACATATAGGTACAAGTTTTGACAACTTTCTTGAAGAACAAGATTTACTTCAAGAATCTGAGGCTGTTGCATTGAAACGAGTTATAGCATACGCTTTAGAAGAAAAAATGAAGGCGGATAATATTTCGGTTGCAAGACTTGCAAAAGAGCTTGAAACTTCAAGAACTGCAATTTGCCGTATTTTAGACCCTGAAAACACTTCAATCACATTGAATACAATCGAAAAAGTTGCTAAATATCTCGGTAAAAGAATTATTCTATCTTTTGCATAATTCTTTGTAGCGTTTAATTGCAACATCTAATTCTTTTTTAGGAGTTTCCTGTGTTTTCTTGATAAATGCGTGTAAAAGCACCATTGTATCGTTTTCGACATAGAAAATAACTCGTGCTATGCCGTTTGATATGTTGCAACGAACTTCTTCAAGCCCGCCAGTACCATGAAGAACACGAGTTAACGGCATTCCAATAGGATAACCATATTGAACGGTTTTGATGTCAAACCCGATTGTACGCATATCTTCTTTTGGTAAATTTTTCAACCATTCACGAACAGGCTCATTACCTGAACTTGTTGCATAAAAATATACTTCCAATGCTGTCGTGCGTGCTGTCATAAGTATATTATAGCATAGAATAAATATTCTATGCTATAATTATTTGATTAAATTGTATTATAATTATTAAGACAAAATATTGCTTAAATTATCCCAATTCCAACAATACACCTTGCCGGCATTTGGAATTCTTTGATAATTTTCATTACATATAATTTGAACCAACTTTATACCTTCTTCATTTGCAATTTTTACTTCTTTTAATACGCCTGATGCATTATGGGTATACTTACCTAATAAGACCATAACTAAATCTGAACGTTTTATTTTTTCTCTTGCCTTTTCTTCCCACTCTGACTCTTTTTGTTCTTCTTTTAATGACCAATCAGATACTGTAAAAGGTGAATTTTGATTTTTAGATTGACCAATGATAAAATCTTTTAATGTTTTATCATTGTCAAAATCAAAACTAACGAATACTCTCTTTGTCATACTTAATCTCCTTTCAATAATTCTTGTATTATTTGTATAACTATTTCTTGTATTTTTGTAGGGTCAGTTTCATTCTCTAGTTGTTCATAGAAAACTTTCACTCTTTCATAACCTACATATTTGCTAAAATTTTCCATAACTTTATTATATAAATTTTTTGCAGCAAATTCTGTAGCAGGTATTGGGATTGGTATTAATTTATTTGCCACTGCAATGTCAAACTCTTCATAAACCCCATTTGCCTCAACAATTTTCTTATCAACAATTTTATTACCACTCATGAATATTGCAATCCCTGCATTAGATATCATATCTTGCCTGTATTTAGTCCAATGCTCTTTTGAAGAATCTGAAGTTGGGAACGGTCTCGAAATTAATCTCTGTTCTATTTTACATCCACCACTTTCATAAATTTCGCTGATTGCACCTTGAATAACAGAACTACCTATGCCTAATCCATATCCAGAGATTATATTGTAATTTTGATTAATCAAATTTCTTGTAAGATTTCTAGCAAGTTCTTCAAGTACTTCTTTTCCCATCTGACCGTAGGCACTAGCACTGCCAGAAATAAAGATATTTTTTCTTTGTACGTTATATTTGATTTTGTTTAATATATCAGTGATATCATTATAAGAATCCAATAAAAGTACGTTAATACCATATCTTTTTAAATCTTTTATGCGTAATTGTTGTTTTATCCTTTCATATTCTACGGTTTTTTCATCCTTAAAATTACTATTATCTACTTGTTTCATTAAACAATAATGAGTATTTGTATCAGAACCTAAATTACATCTTAATTGACTTAGTACATTATCTAAATTCGGATCAGTAAAACTAAAGCCTATAAAAAGAAATTTCTTTGAGGCCATATCACCGCATAAAGTATTAACCATTAAGCCATGTTTTGAAGCATAAGTAACATAATCATCTTTTGTTATTATAGTATCTGTAGGGATATTAATATCTCCATGCATCTTGTATACAACAACATCCCTATTAGTTTTTGTATGTACTAAATCTTTTGAACACCTTTTTACATCCACAATTTTACAATTTCTTTCTAGAGCGGATTCTAATAAGTTATCATAATTAGTTGTCCAAAATGTATTTATAGGTAATGAAGCAATAATGTTATGATTTGTATTAGGTTTTACTATTTTATCAAAGTTTTCTAATATCTTGTTTGTTAGTCCCGTTCGAATTCCCCCATTTTCATTTACATAATATTGAGCGACCCTAGTTAAGTCTTCTTCTTTATCAACATCTAAACCTATTTCACTAGCGAGGTCTCTTAATAAATCTTTCCAATTACAAAATCCACATGGTATGGACAAACCTGCACCAGCAAAAATTGCAGCATTGCTTGCTTCAATTGCCTTTACATACTCATTTATAAAATTGTCAATTTCTTTATTGTTTATAACAATTCTCCTTAGTTATATTACCTAAGACAATTGTATATTGCTTTTACTATTTTTATTGAAATGTTAATTATTTTTTAATAATTAAGTATTAAAATTGTAGCTGTTTACATAGGTTATCTTTCATTTATTTATGATATTTTACTTAAATTTTCTATTTGAGTAAAAAGTGATAAGTTGAGAACACTGGTTATTTCATTATAGAATTTTCTTACAAAAATTTCCAGCGTCTTCTGGCGGGTGGAGCCATAAAGGAGATGTCAATGGCATCTCCTTTATTTTATTAATTCTATTTTATTGTTATCATTTGTTTAACCTCGCTACAACCGGTAATTCTTGCTTGAAATATTTTACAACATCTTTTAAATTATCAAATGACTTGTTGAACCAATCTTTACCATTATTGACAAAATCTTGAATTCTATATAGACCTTTGCCATTATAATCAATAATACCGTTATCTCCAAGGGGTCTTCGGCTCATACCTACCAACTTACCAGTATTAGCACTATAAGTAGCAACCCTGTCCCAATCATTAGTATTTCTAACAATATTGATATAACCACGTTCGACATGTGGATAAATACTATAAGCTTTTTTATTCTTATTAGCAATTTCCAATGCTCCAGACAAAGAATGATTAATAATCCCGCCTTTCATAAAAAACAAGCACCACAACAAGAAGAATTATCAAAACTATCTTTATTTTTCATGCAATTTAGGCATTTATCTTGCATTTCTCCATTCTGAGCAAAATATTTATAACTTTTAACCCATTTTGGTTCTTTACAAGAACACTTTTCCATAAATAATAAAAATTGAACAAACTTATCTAAGACATCTTCCGGCATCGCATATTCAATTTTCGTTGAAGAATTATCAACGTTTTCCGGTTCAACTTGCAAAACCTTTTCTAAAAAATTAGAAATTGTTTTATGTCTAAAAATCTTTTCTTCAGCTTTTTTAATGCCCTTTGGAGTAATTGTAATAATTCCATAAGGAACATAATTTATGAAACCACGCCCCGCCAAGGTTTTAACAGCATCAGAAGTTGCAGGTCCTCCAATTTTCAAATAATTAGAAACATCTTTAACTCTCGCAGCTTGATTAACTTTTACAATTTCATAAATCGCAAGAAGATATTTTTCTAAACTTTCAGTCAATTCTTTTGGCACCGCACCCCCCTTTTATGGTATAGCAAATTATTATTATCTATACCATAAAAAACAGTTTAATCAAAGAATTTTACGCCAAAATATTTTTATTTGCGTTATTTAAAAATCCAGTCATGCTAACATTTTGGCTACTAGACTTTGCGACAGCTTTATTGCCAGTTTGTGATGTTTTTGAATGACTGGCTAAATAAATATTCAATTTTGGAAGTAAAACCCCAAGAGCTAGAGTTGAATAAGCCAAACCTGCGACATGGGCAACATTCAATTTCCACATATTTTTCTTAGCAAATTCTTTTCCTTGAGCAAGAACCTCATTATGGCTCTTTAGAGAAATATTATTTAACCAATTGCGAACACCTTTTCCTTCGCCTGAAATATTGAACAAGTTTTCTCGTTTTCTATCAAGAAGATTGGCAATACCCTTTGCTGCAAATCCACCAAATACAAGCCAATTCAAGAAACCGAAATAATCCCTTGTTACAGTTTCTTTCAATTCTCGTTTGTTATCAGAAGCCAAAAATCTACCAATTAAAGTTGAAGCATAAACTGTTTTAATCGCATTTCCACTGGTAACAGGTCCGGTAAATTCAAGTTTCTTCACAAAATCTACCGGGGATTTAACTCTCATTACACCTAGTGCCATTGCAGCCATGCCTACACTTGCTAAAACTTTTTCCACTAAGAATTTTGTACTTCTATCTTTTTTGGAAGCCTTGTCAATACCTTTGTAATTTGAATCCCCAGGGAATCCTGATTCTCCGGTACGTTTTTCTGTTAATTTTCTATTTATATATTGGTTCGTAAGCCCTAAAGTTGAGGCAATCGCTAAAGCTCCAAGTCCTTTAATTTTATTAATTTTTAGAATTTTACTAATAGCTTTTTCCGCATCAATTCCTGATTTATAAAATACATTTTTGCCTAAATCAATAGAATCCCTCAATACATTATGAAGAGAACTTGAAAGAGTTTTTTCTCCAACTTTTGCACTAACATTGTCTGCTTTTAGAGCATTAGTTAATCTAAATTCCAAGATATTTTGAATCTGCTTAGCATCTTTTGAAGAGATATTTTTACCATCAATAAGTTCAGCCATTGTAGAAGTAATCTTGTCTTTTGATTTTAACTCTTGAGCAATATTTTTATACTTTGCATTATCCCAAGTGTATTTTGACCAAGATGGTTCATCTACCCATTCCGTATTAGCCCAATCGATAGAATTAAATGTTCTAACTTTCTTTCCATCTCTTCCTGAAAGATTTTCCAACACATTAGATATATACTCTGAGGAATTATTAGTATTTTTATGAGCTTCCTTTAATAAAGCAAGACTATCATTCGAGAACCAAGAATTTGTATTGATTGGGGTATCAGGATTGATAAATTTATTAGCAAGTTTTGAAATTCCTTTTGCCAAATAACTGGCAGAAAGGCAGACAATTAAAGTTCCGGTAAATTCTCTAAAGAAGGTTTCAAAACCAGCATTTGCATTACGTTTTTTAGTATCAATATAAGTTCTAGGTCCAACCATAGCGAACAAATCAATCCCAACAGCATTAACCATCGGATTGGTATCAAGTGTACGTAAAACCTGAGTGGCAACACCATCAACAGGACCAGTAAAACTTGGTCTATTTTGGGTAAGTGTATTATTTGTTATATTAGTAATCATTTTTCCTCCATAAAAAATAAAGTTCCCTGACACAAACCAAGGAACTTAATATATTCGTAAATTCTCAACACAAATTATAGCAAGTTCCAACATCGGCACTTACAGCAACAGCATCTTGAATTTTTAGGAGTTTTCATTGTCATAATTTTTTACCTTTGCAATCAAATTTATTAAAAACAAAAAATTTTGTCAATAATAAAGATGGCTATTTGTAAAGTTATTTTTCAATATTCATAACATGTTTAGGTATGGCGAATAATTTATGAGCTATATAAACTTTATGCCATAACCTTGTCTAATTCTTTTAGCATTTGTTTATCTTCATCAGCCTTAGAACCAATTGTTGTCAAATAATTTCCGACCAAAACAGAATTAATACCTGCAACAATACCTAACTTTTGATTATACTCGCTTAATCTTGTTGTCCTACCACCGGCATAACGTAAAAGTGCCTTTGGCAAAACTATACGGAACATACAAATAGTCTTTAGAATTTCTTCTTCGTCAATTTTGTCCTCATAATTTTCTAAAGGAGTACCTTTTATAGGATTTAAGAAATTTATCGGAACAGTTTTCGGATTTAACTCTTTTAGAGCAAGAGCCATATCTATTCTATCCTCTCTTGATTCCCCCATTCCGATAATTACACCACAACAAGCCTCCATACCATATTTTTGAATAAGTTTAACGGTGTTTACTCGGTCAGAAAACTTGTGAGTTGTACAAATATTTTTATGATAATTTTCAGAAGTATTGATATTGTGATTATATCTCTCAACTCCAGCATCCTTAATTTGTTTAACCTGTTCTTCAGAAAGCAAGCCCAAAGATGCACAGCAATGAATGCCGTCAATTGAAGCTACAGATTTAATTATTTCCAATATTTTTTCAAAATCTTTATCAGTAGGAACACGTCCGGAAGTAACAATACAAAATCTTGTTGCTCCATTTTCTTTGGCACTTAAGGCGGTTTTTTTAACAGTTTCAACATCCATCAAAGGATGGCACTCAATTTCTGCGTGATTGTGTTTGCTTTGAGAACAGTACTTGCAATTTTCAGAACAAGCACCGGTCTTGGCACTAATAATACTACATGCTTCAACTTCATTTCCAAAATTTTCATCTGTTATTTTGTGCGAAATTTCAATTAAATCATTTAACGGTAAATCATATAACTTTAATAATTCTTCTTTGGAATACTCTTTATTTTCCATTTTATACTCCATTGATATCATTTGTTTAGGTATAACGAATAATTTTATGATAACACAAATAAAAAAGTTATTCTCCCAAATATTTTACATTTATAAAACCGTTTTCTTTATCAAAGCCAGTTACAAGGAATTTTGAACCTTTATTCAACAGAAATTCATCTTCCTTCCAATGACGAAGGTCAATATTAAACATTTCATCCATATTAATATATTTAGAACCTTTAGGAATATCTATTTTTAAAATTGCACGACCATTAGGAAACAAACCTTCAAAATTAGGATTTTTACATGAAAATCTAATTGCAGGATTTAAATTTGCAGAAGTGGAACAAAAAGATTTTTCAGTAAAAACGCCACCGATTTTAGTCAATTCTTGAATATTTTCAGGAGTTAAATCTTGTTGCAAAGCACGATACAAAACAGAATCAGATTTCGTTCTCAAAACTCTGAAATCATCATTAAACAATTCACTCAAGCGAACAATTACATTATCTCGTTCTTCTTTAAAACCACCAGAACAAATATCTTTGTCATGACGCAATTTCATATGCAATGAATCAGGATGATATTTATAATACTTCAAAGCGTCAATATCTTCCTTTGAATAATGTCGCATTGCAGAGGTTTCTAAATCCAATAAATCGATTTCACCACTATTTGAAAAAGAATAAACCCTGTTGGGCTTTAAATTCTTATCATAATATGCACATATCATTTTATTATCTTGTATTAATCCCGGAAACCCTGAGATTTCATTTCCAATTCGAAATCTCGCAATACCTTCTTTAGGACGAAAAATAATACGAGGAGAAATTTTTTCATTGCCTTTGACAAAATATTTATTTAATATCTCCTTTAAAGATGAAATTACCATATCTTTTGCATCTTGAATGTTTAATGCTGCCTTCGCATAATTTGTTGAAATTTCACTTGTTAATTTACTATCTGCTATTGAAGAAGAAGCAACAGACTGAATAGGAGCATTAACCACCTTACTATCAATTGATGTTGCCAATTCTCCAGCCTTTTTCAAAAGAGGACTATTTAATATTGAATCAGAAGTTATTTTTACAGACATATTCTACCTTATATATTATAAAACCAACCGGAAGAATTAATTGCCCAGAAAACGGGCTTGAAAATATATTTTCAAATGATAAAATTCACTTGAAAAGTAACATAATCCCAGATCGTCTAGTGGCAGGACGAAAGATTCTGGCTCTTTTAACGATGGTTCGAATCCATCTCTGGGAGTATTTTGCTTTCTGATTTATCGCATTTACTTCTTTCAAAAGGAAATCGTTTTTATGCACAACCCTTCTCTTGGAGAAAGATGGCAATTTGCAATTTATAATTAAGTCACACTGAGCAAAGCGAAGTATCTAAAAATATTACCAATTGAGAAATGATTTTTAATTGCAGATACACTCGGCTATGATTTAAAATTTGCAAGAAAAAATTCTTAGTTGACGGATTTTGAAATAATATGGTATAATAAGTTGTTATTTCGTTTAAATATAAAGCCTAAAGAGTTATTGGAATTGTCAGAAAGGATTTTATGACATCAGGAATTCCGTACTCTTTTGTCCCTGGAACAAAAGCTAAAGCCGATGAAGTTAATGCAAACTTTTTAGCTGTTCTAAACAAGATTGAAGAAACAAATTCTGCAAAACTAAATGTCGATTTGTCTAATATTGATGAAACAGGAAAATCTACATTAGATTCAAAAGCAAACAACAAAGATATTGACGGAGAATGGCAATTCTGTCATCACTCTATTGTGGATGGAGTATCAGTAAATGGCACAACTGCATTAACATATGATTTATCTGCACATCTGCCACAAGATGAAAATCTTTACGAGATACTACTTTCCGGAAGAGTTGTTACAACAAATACTAATGGAGCTTATATTGCAGCATTATTAAAATCATCATTAATGTCGAACAATGTCTATTTGTGCAATGCAAGATCAAGAGCATCTCTAAATGCAACCGGAGCCGGTTCAGTTATTATTCCTTTAGGAAAGGATAAAAAACTTTACGTTGCAAGAACAGAAGAATACAGCGGACAACTTATTCTAACAATTGACGGTTACAGAAAAGCAAGATAGAAAGGACAAAATGAAATATTATATTTATATAGAAAATGATAAATTAAACGGTGCAGGCTGTGCAAAATGTTTGAATAAAGATATTCAAAATATTGAAGTATCAGAGCAAATTTGCCAAGAATTTATTTCTGATAGTGAAAAATACATTTTTTCAAACGGCGAAATTATTCAAAATCCGGATTATGAAAAAATTTTAAAAGAGCGAGAAAAAACAACAAAAATTTCTGAAATAATTTCTCAACTTAATGAACTCGACCAAAAACGAATTCGAGCAGTTTGCGAAAATCAAATAAAAGATGAGAAAACAGAAGAAACTTGGCTTGAATACTACAATTACAAAGCAAGCGAATTAAGAAATAAACTGAAAGAACTGGAATAAATTTCCTATTATGCGAAATAATCCATCATTTGAGCCTGAATATCATTGTTAATATTTTTCGCACCATACTTTGCTGCAGGTAAAGAATAAATATTATCTAAAAGGAAATTTCGCTGTTCCTGATTACCTTCTACTTCCGAGATTTTTACGCCTGAAATATAACTATCAGCATCTGGACCATATTTGAAGTCATTGGCAATTTTAATATCGCCTTCCGCTGAACCAATAATGCGTTTAGTTAATTTTGCAATATATGAAAACAAAGGCATAGTTTTGGTTTCAGGCACAACAGGAAAACCATTTACAATAAGTTGAGGAGCAGTTTCAAACTCTTCATCATCAGGTACAAATTTCTGTGTTTGAACATGCAGAAATTTCTTATCATAAGGGAAATAATGGTCAAATGAATCGGAACATTTTCGCATTACATTCTCATATTCTGCCAAATCTTTACCTTTACAATCATTTGTCAAATTCACAAGCAAAGCTGTTCCTAGCCTTTTGCCACCTTCAACGGTACAAGCTACGGAACAAGCACCTACATTTTGCAACCCTGTAAAACTAATATTATTCATCATGCTTAGTATAAAACTTGTAAAAATATTTTTTGCTATGTTTTTGATATAATTTTTGGTAAATATAGGAGAAAGATTATGGCAGAAATAAGAGAAGAATTTATAAATCAAGCGAAACACATCGCAAGAAATGCTGAAGTTTTACCTGGCGGAATTGAAGAATTAGCCGCTAAATTGCAACACGCAGCAGACACAAACACTCCACTAAGAGTAAAACTTGGGATGGATCCAACTAGACCAGACCTACATTTGGGACACACCGTAGTAATGAGAAAACTTAAAGAGTTTCAAGCACTAGGTCATAAAATTGTTCTAATCGTAGGCGGTGCAACTGCCATGGTTGGAGATCCTTCAGGAAAATCTGAAACAAGACCAGCTTTGACAAAAGAACAAGTTGAAGAAAATGCAAAATCTTATTTTGACCAAATGTCAAAAGTTTTGGATGTTTCAAACGCAGAAGTTACAAACAATGCTGATTGGTTACACAAAATGAGTTTTACAGAATTATTAAAACTTTCAGCTCAAGTAACAGTAGCTCAAATGATGACAAGAGATGATTTCGCAAAACGTTACGCTGACGGAAGACCAATTTCCATCCACGAATTTTTCTATCCATTGATGCAAGCATACGATTCTGTTGCAATCGATGCAGATATTGAACTTGGTGGAACTGACCAAAGATTTAACACTCTTTTAGGTCGAGATATTCAAAGTGCATACGGCAAAAAATATCCACAATTAGTAATCTTGCTTCCTTTACTAGAAGGAACAGACGGCGTAGTAAAAATGTCAAAAACTTATCCTGAACACTGTATTTCTTTAACAGATAGTGCAAAAGATATGTTCGGAAAGTTGATGAGTATTCCAGATAACATGATTACTCGTTACTTCAGCTTGTTGACAGATGCAACAAAAGAAGAACTTGAAGCATATGACAAACAAATTGCAGATGGTTCAATCAACCCAAGAAATATCAAAATGAAATTAGCTCACCAAATCACAGAAGAATATCACGGAAAAGATGGTGCAGATAAAGCTCAAGAAGAATTTATCAATGTAGTTTCAAACAAAGGAACCCCAGAGGATATTCAAGAAGTAAAAGTAGAACAAGGGAAAAACATTCTTGACTTAATCACTGAATTAAAATTTACTGCAAGTCGTGGAGAAGCAAAAAGATTAATCCAAGGCGGCGGGGTAAAAATTGACGGCGAAAAAATTACTGACATGGGTTATACAATTTCATTTGAAGAAAGTGTAGTATTACAAGCAGGAAAACGTAAATTTGCAAAATTGGTGAAATAATGTTATCAACAATTAAACGTGGAATTTCAAAAGTAAGAGAAGACATAAAAGTAATTTATGAAAATGATCCAGCAGCAAAGAATTTTCTCGAAGTAATTCTTTGCTACCCAGGATTACACGCTTTAGTCGCTTATCGATTTGCACACAGATTGTACAAATGGCATATCCCGCTAATTCCACGTATGATTTCATATTTCACAAGAATTATCACAGGGATTGAAATTCACCCAGCCGCAAGAATTGGCAGAAGATTTTTCATCGACCACGGAGAAGGTGTCGTGATTGGCGAAACAACAATTGTTGGGGATGATGTTTTAATTTACCAACAAGTTACCCTTGGCGGAACAGGAAAAGAATCCGGTAAACGCCATCCAACCTTAGGTAACAACGTAATTGTCGGGGCTGGAGCAAAAATCTTAGGTAATATTACAATAGGAAACAACGTTAGAATTGGGGCTGGTTCAGTTGTAATTGAAGATGTTCCACCTCATTCAACAGTTGTTGGGGTTCCAGGAAGAGTTGTACATAGAGCCATTGTTGATGACCAAGGAAACTTAATGCACAATAGAATTCCTGACCCAGTTAAATGTGATATCAACAAACTTAAAGCCGAAGTTGAAATTCTAAAAGAAGAAATTGAAAAAAGATAACTTTTTATATTTCAAACTTTTCATAAATCGTATGAACATTTTGTAAAAAGCCTTGTTTATCGAATATTTTTTCGATTTCTTCTGATGAAAGAAGGCTAGTTACATCTTTATCATTCAATAAATTCTTTTTGAAATCACCATGATTTTGGAAAGCGTCTAAAGCATTACGCTGAACAATCACGTACGCATCTTCTCTTGATAATCCTTTTGCAACAAGGGACAATAAAACTTTTTGAGAAAAAACAATTCCTCCGAATTTATTTGTATTTTTCAACATATTATCTTTATGCACAACAATATTTTCCATCAAACCATTAAATCTATTAAGCATAAAATCTACAAGAGTTAAGCTATCAGGGAAAATTATACGTTCAGCTGATGAGTGCGAAATATCTCTTTCGTGCCACAAAGGAATATTTTCCAATGCAACAATTGAATTTGCTCTAACAACTCTAGCTAACCCGCACAAGTTTTCGCTCAAAACAGGGTTTTTCTTGTGTGGCATAGCAGAAGAACCTTTTTGTCCTTTGCCAAAACCTTCTTCAAGTTCTAAAACTTCTGTCCTTTGCAAATGTCTAATCTCAGTTGCAAACTGTTCCAAAACACTCGCAATCAACGCCAAAGATTGCATAAAATATGCGTGATAATCTCTTGCAATAATTTGAGTTGAAATTTTTGCAGGCTTCAATCCTAAATGTTTACAAGTAACTTTTTCAACTTCTGGAGAGATATTGCTATAAGTTCCAACAGGTCCAGAAATTTGTCCAACACGAATTTGTTCTATAGCGTGAGCAAAATTTTCTCTCTGTCTTGACAAAATATCAATCCAAGAACACATTTTTACAGCAAAAGTCATTATCTCAGCGTGAATACCATGAGAACGACCAATACAAACAGTATCTTTATGTTTTTCAGCCAATGCTCTCAAGGTTGCAATAGTCTTATCCAAATCGGCAAGAATTATTTTTCCACTATCTTGAATTTGTAATGCAAAAGCAGTATCAATAACATCAGAACTAGTCATTCCAACATGGACATAGCGTCCTAAATCGCCAAGACTTTCATTTACACAAGTCAAGAATGCAATGACATCATGTCTAACTTCTCGTTCAATTTCATCAATTCGTTCAACTGTAAAAGTCGCTTTTTCTCTAATTTCATTTGCAGCTTCCTTAGGAATAGTACCTAATTCTGCGTACGCATCACAAACAGCAAGTTCAACTTGCAAATAATAATTGAATTTGGAATTCAAATCCCAAATCTTTGCCATTTCTTCTCTTGAATATCTTTCTATCATACGACCATTCTAACATGGAAAAATTTTTATTGTTGATTAAGGTTATCAATTATTTTAAAACTCGGATAAGTTTTGCCAATTGTTGAAAACTCGTTATCCGCAAGCTTCAACGAATTACGAAATAATTCATCTATTCGAATTTCATGCCCGTCATTATCCAAAATTTTAACCTTTGGGATATTTTTCAAAACCGTAAAACCCTGTTCTCCAGAACCAATATATGGATCAATCGTTGCACTAAATTTTCTATCAGGATTAATAGGATTAGAATTTTCATCTAACAATTTTTCCCCATTTATCTCAATCTGCAAAACTTTATATGTTTTATCTTCAAAACTTCCAACACCAACAATCGTAATATTCCCTGAGCATTGTACAAATCTTGAATTGCCTCTATCTCGATACATCCTATTCAATGTCGCATTTTCAAACACTTGTTTCAATTCAGCAACAGAAATATCTATTTTTACCAAGGCACAATTTGCACACATTACCCTTTTAAAATCATAATTTGTAATAGTATCACTATCTTTTGTCGCCAAAGGAGCCATAGTGAACCCCGTAGAATGAAAAGCAATTTCAGTTTGCCCAGCCCTTTTCATATTATCAGAAATAAATGTGCCCAATGGACATGGATCTGAATAACATTTTGTTAAATTAAACACTCGATGAGAAATTGTTTTCATCAATTGTGTTTCATTTTCATATTCCACAATCGGATTTTCAAATTCAGAAATAAAATCAAAATTATCAACTTTAATCTCTTCAACATTGTGAATTTTATCATCAAGTTGCATTTTATACAGGGAACGAGCAAAAGAAAATGGGTAATAAATATTATTATCAAAATCTGGCTTTATCGGAGAATGCTCATGACCACCAATTATTAAATCAATATTTTTATTTAATTTTTGCCCAGCAAATTGCTTCAACTGTAAACTATATGGATACCAATGATGATTAAGAACAATTATTCTATCATAATCTTCTTTAATCCCTTTTAACAAATTTGCAAAACATTCTTCTGGCTCTAATAACTCATACCCAAACTTTTTAACGCAAGAATTATTTAAACAAAAACCTGTTATCAAAATTTTATGCCCATCAAGTTCAACAATTTTGTATCGAGAAACCCATGGTGCGAATTCACCAGTCTTAGAGTTTTTGAGATTTGCACAGACTACATTTATCCCAGCGTTATTAAACTTTTCAATAGTTGACAAAAGATATTCAAAATCAGATTTCACAAATCCAAAATCGTTATTTCCAAGAGTTATAAATATTTCAGACTGAGGTAAAAGTTTTTTAATTTTTAAATACGCATTGACAGATAAATCTTTTTTATAAATACCTTTAAACAAATCTCCCGCATCTAAAATTAGAAAAGGGGATGATTTTTTATATTCAAAATTATAAATTCCGCTCAACAAACGGCTGAGGTTTCTACTTTCTTGATGAGAATCTGTAATTGCGTAAATATTCAATGTCATAACAGAAATATCATAGCAGAAAAAATTTACCAAGGGTAATCTTGCGGAGCTTTCCAACCATTACGACGAAGTCTTTCTGCGCAATAAATTCTCAATTTTTTCTTTTGGCAATCGTTTTTTATAGTTTCATCAGGCAAATTATATCCAAGTGGCATTACAGAACCAGTTTCGGTTCTAACTAAGAAAAATATATCATTTCCAAATCGGTTAGGATTATTTGCAACATTTATATCTACAATAATTCCTGAAGAACTTGAAACAGAAAAATCATATAACTTATCTGTTTCATCATTGCCAGAAGATAATCCCCCATATGTTATCACTGAAAACAATATTCCATCAAGTGTTACAAATGGAACTCTTGCACCCGCAGAATTAAAACCAGTATAAACAGCTTCACTATCCCAAGGATTAGCTTTTTTATATCCGCATTTTTGAGCGGTATCACACCAAGTCACGATTTTTAAATAAGGAGCAAAATATTGTTCAACATAAGGTTTTGGAGCTAATGAAGAATCCCAACCATCATATTCACCGTTATCATGAATAGACATTCGCATAGCTTGGTTCATAATAGAAATAGATTTTTGAAGCTTAGCGATTTTAGCATTATGATCCATTTTGGTTAACAGATTTGGAATAGTCATTGCTGCAACAACGCCTATTATACCTAAAGTTATTAACACCTCTGCCAAGGTAAACCCAAACTTTTTCATATTTCTCCTGTTAATATAATTCATTATTTAATGTTGCAATACACTATATAATGAATAAAGTCAATCATTGTTTGTTTTATTCACTAAAAATAGTATGATTTTTCTAATGGAAAGAGAAATTAAACTAGAAACAGACAATCTTGCATCTCAAATAAAATACCTTGCAGCCTTAGACGGTTTCACGGTCACTAAAGTTAAAGAAAAAGTCAACAAAAAATATCAAAAAACTGACAGCAATCGAAATCTAAGCAACAAATTCCGCAACAAAACCTTACGAGTATCTGAACTCGTTGAATTGTTAGATATTCTTGACTATGACATTTACATCCACAAAAGATAATTAAGATCAACTAATCTTCCTTGTAGAAACAATGAAAGATTTGCAACCTAGTGAAGTTAACTATTCTAATGTTCACTTTTTCTTTTTTATTTCGATGAAAAAAGAATTAAAACCCTCACCCCTACCCCCTCTCCCTTTAAAAAGGGCGAGGGAAAATAGTTATGAGTTTAGGTCACAATTCTCTTTCCGCCCAAACATGGTATAATTTAATTATGAATGACAAATTGAAAGAAACTTTAAAACTTCTGCCATCGCTTCCTGGTTGTTATATTTACTA
>CAKUTL010000023.1 GCA_934692295.1 uncultured Candidatus Melainabacteria bacterium | reverse complement strand
ATAATGTACAATGCTGAAATAAATCCAGCCTTTCCTGCACTAGCTGAAATCATGCTATATTGTTGCAAACTCATCGCAGTAAACAATGCCAGTCCGCAAAAAGCACCCGCCTTAAAAAGATACCAATGTTGTAAATGTTTTAACTTTTTCGGTCTATTATCAGGAGTTGTCATTTTTACAAGAAAAATAAGAGGAATTAAACTTAATCCACCCAAAATACTTCTCGCAAAATTAA
The DNA here is from genome assembly GCA_934692295.1 of uncultured Candidatus Melainabacteria bacterium. Classification (GTDB taxonomy): domain Bacteria; phylum Cyanobacteriota; class Vampirovibrionia; order Gastranaerophilales; family Gastranaerophilaceae; genus Zag111. The sequence goes on along the minus strand of CAKUTL010000023.1, from coordinate 21,782 downwards.
AACTAAAAGCCCCAACATAATCCATACCCGCTTTTTGGGCAACAAAAGACACACCCCAAATCAAAGCAGTTAAAAACAAAGCAAAATTAGATAAGACTTTTTTATTCATAACTTCCTCTCTGACTTTATTATATATTTTATTCTCAATTAGTCAAACAGCAAGTTCTGAAATATAAATAGTAATGAAAGAAGTTTATTGTTTGTATATTTGAAAAAATCCCCCAAAATAATAATTTTATAGTAGAATATTGTTGTGAAGGGTATAACTTATTAAGAAAGGGGTTATCATGTTGACAAAAAACTCAAATATTACTGCTAATTTCTCTGGTATCGATTTTGGCAAATATTCATCAAAAGTTTCTGAATTTGTTCAAGAATTTTCTTCTCGTGCTAACAAACAAGGTCAATTCTTAAACTGGGTAAACTTACCTTCAGAACAAGCTAAAAGAGTTGATGAAATTTACTCTCTAGCAGAAAGATTACAAAGCCAAACTGGAGCTTCTAAATTAAGCGTTATGGGTATTGGTGGTTCTAAACATACTGTTGAACATATGTTGTCTATCAATGGTTTGAACATTAAAGGTGACAAAATTGAATTTTATTCAGATGTTGATTCTGCTAGTTTAGAAAGATTTTTGTATAAATTAGAAAATAATGTTTTAGATTCTAATTTCTTAATCGCTTCAAAATCAGGTTCAACTTTTGAAACTAAAGATGGTTTCTTAAGAGTTTTGGCTATGTTGATTGATGCATACAAAGCTCAAGGCAAATCTCAAGAAGAAGCTGAAAAGTTAGCTCACAAACATTTCATCGCAGTTACTGATAAAAATGCTGAAAAATCTGAATTGAGAAGATCTTCTAACGAACAAGGTTGGTTAGGTGATTTATTCATTCACGATGATGTAGGTGGAAGATTCTCTGCATTTGATGATCACGCTTTATTCACTCTTGCTTATGCAGGCATGAAGAAAGAAGATATGATTGCAATGTTGAATGCGGCTCAAGAAATTTCAACAGAATCTTTGACTGCTGATTTAGATGTAAATGATGCTTTAAAAGAAGGTATTTTCTGGGCAGATGCAAAATTGAACGGAATTTTAACATCAGTTCACCAATATATGGGTTCAATTTTTGAAAATACTGTTTACTGGAATGCTCAAATGCAAAACGAATCAGTAAAAGATACATTGAAACAAATTGCTAAAGTTCCAGATGCAATGCACCACTCCGCAGAAGCTCACTTCAATCCTGCTAACAAATTTGCATTCGCTTTAACTGTTCCTCAAGATAACGGCGTTTGCAGAGAAAACGCAGAAAGCTACATCGGTGCTTTGACAAAATCTTACGAAGTTACTGGTAACTTATTCGTTGAAACAGTTAAAACTCAAGGTATGGGCTTAACTCCTGCTGCAGCAGGTGCTATGACTCAATTGAGAGCATTCGCTACTGTTTACCAAGAAATCGTTGAAAAAATCATGGAAGGCAAAGAATTCCCTGAAGTTCTTGATAGCGTTCTTCAACCACACGTTGAATTCTACAAAAAGAACTTGAAAGGTGGAGTTGTTGTTCCGGGAAGAATTTCTAAATAAGAAATTTGATTAAGTTAAGAAAAGAGCGTTAGTGTCTTTGGCATTACCGCTCTTTTTTATAAACATTTTCCGCTTTTTGATTGATGACATTGGGTTTTATGGATTGTAGTATTTTATTATGGCAACAAATTTTGATTTTTTGAAATCTGTGGATAAGAACTTGTTCGAAATAATTACGGAAGCCGAAAAACTTTATCGTGATGAATATTTTGAACAATGTATGGGACAAACCAGACGTTTTGGAGAACACGTTTGTAAACAAGTATTGGGCAAAAATCGAACAAGCGAAAGTACTTTTGACCAAATGCTTGCGACTCTCAAAGACAAAGGTAATGGCTCTGAACAAGAAAAAGAATTTGTGAATGATTTATATTTTCTAAAAAAACACGGTAACGAATCCGTCCACTCTGCAAAGGTTAAAAAAGACGGAATGGAAGCTCTTGAATGTTTGCAACGAGCATTTGAAGTTGGAATAAATTATGCTGTTTATAACAAAAAAGCTAAATCAAGTATCTTGAAACTTCGATATGATACAGAACTTTTAGTTACTGGTAAAAAGTCTAAAAAATCTCTTTCCGAAAAATATTTAGAAGAAAAAGCGAAAGAAAAAAGTTTCACCAAACGTAAAACCCAACCTAAGAACAAAAAGTCTAAGGCATTGAAAAAACAAGTTTATTCAATGAAATCAGAATCCGGAACAAAGGGAATTCCATTTTACTGGATTTTTGTTGGATTTTCTTTTGTTGTGGCAGTGGTTGTTATGCTGATATTGGTTTTATAGATTTTTATCTGTAATCTATATAATCTTTCCAGTAGTTATTTTGACGGGTCATTGTTTTTCCTCTTGCTGATTTTCCTGTATTTCCTTTAGTAACCCCGCCTTCTTCCCAATTCATGGCGGCAACGTTTTCAATTGGTTCATTAAAATAACACCAATCTAGCCCTGAACCTGAACCTTTTCTGAAACCTTTTGTTGCCGGAGTTTCATTGCTTCGATTTCCTTTTGAAATCTCATTCAAATCACATGTAATAAATTGCCCGGTGTAATTGTCTGTGTGAGGTTCATTAGGGTCTTCATTATTGATATAAATAGCAATTTCTTTAGCTGTCATTGGTTTAAACATAAAAATATCTACATTCATTTTGTTTGGTGCAGCAGTTCCATTTATGTCAACGCAGATAAACTGGTTTTCACCGTTGAATGTCCAAAGTCTGCCTTTAGAATCTGTCCAAATTCCTCCGTTATCACAAACTAAAGAGGAGTTTTTTGCCAGATCTTGTTGGAAAAATTTAGGTCCTTGAGGAGCTCCGGCATCTTTGTAGATTTCTCTCATTTTTGCTGCGATGCCGTTGTCAGAGTTTGAATCTTTATCAAAAGGTGCTCCCCCTGGGATATATGACATGAATTCGCTTGCCCAGCGTAATGTTCCGCCGTATTGGTTCTCTCCTGCTGCTGTTTGGGCTCCGCATTTGAATTTGGACGCATTTCCATAGACGCAAGAATACGCAAATTCGCCAACATCGCCTTTTTCAAGGTTCATTCTTGCCCCGATTTCCTTGATTTCACTATATGTAGAACGGAACTGTTGTTCCAAAACTTTGCCTCGATAGTTGTATGCTAAAGTTGGAATAGTTAGTGCAGCGACTGAACCCAAAAGCCCTAAGGTTATCAATACTTCAGCCAATGTAAAACCATATTTTTTATGCCAAAAACTCACGATTATAACCAATCCTCATAGACTTCCAATAACATATTTATTATAACGTATTTTAAAGGTAAAGTCTAGGGTTTCGGTTGGTCTAAAATTGGTTTAATGGTTTGGATTTTTTCTTTCAAATTTTAAATCGTAACCGAGAATATCTGCAATGAGTAGCATTTCTCGATGTGTGATAGTTTCATTGCGGAGTTTGTTTGACAGATTTTGCATCGAATATGGTTTGCCCAATCTTTTGGATAATGCTTCAGCCAGTTCTGTCAAATTAACATTGACATCCAATAATATTTTTTTCAAATCATTCATTATTGACATTGTTTTAACTCCATTTATTCATTTAAAATTATATAAATTCATTGACAATTTAACGAATAAATTTCACTATTCATTGACTTATAAATAAATTAATGTAAAAATAAATATATACGTTTAATGAGGTAACATTTTGAAAAATTTATTTAATGGTTTTACTTTGGCGGAAGTATTGATTACTTTGGGAATAATTGGAGTGGTTACTGCGATTACTATTCCAACATTGATGGCGAATTTAAGGGCAACAAAGTTAAAATCACAATTTGAAAAAACTTATGCAGACTTGAATGTTGCTTCTCGTGCGTTTTATGCTGATAATGATATGACTTTTAGAGAATATCAAGATTCTATATATACGGGGTCTTGGGATAGTTCGGCTTCATTAAAGTATTTCATGCGTTATTTTAATGGTCATACATCTCAAGGGCGTTATAGTGCGTTTTATTCCAAACGAGGATTAAAAAATTTGAACCTAAATGGTCAAGAAACCTCTCAATCTCCATGTGATCAATCTGATATTGAAATGGACGCATCAGGAAGATTATTTTCAATGGATGATAATGCTGCTGTTAGTGGTATTTCGACTGGTCCAAAAATTTGTGTTGATATAAATGGGGTAGATAGACCAAATAAATGGGGTGTTGATAGATTTGTTTTTGTATTCACCGATACGGCTGCGGTTGTTCCATATACTGGATTGTACTGGAATCTTTTAACAGAACAGACTACAGATGAAGAAATTCTAGCTCAATATTGTAGTACTTCTCAAGTTCGACCTGTCCATACCTGTGCATATTTTGCTCATAAGAATATAAGTCCGACCGGAAAAGGCGACTACTGGCATGATTTCTTGCGTGGAGAGTAGTTAAACGGCTATAGGTTGGTTTCAAGGGAAAAGGAACAGGGAAATAAGGAAAGAAGTTCTTTACAAAAGGCATTAAGGCACTATGGCGGTCTTTATGTTTTATTATGTCATTCTGAGGGCTTTAGCCCGAAAGAATCCAGCTTTTTTATTTCTTATTCTCTAACGTAGGTTGGGGTTTCAACCCCAAAATTTAATAATGTTCACTTTTTCTTTTTTATTTCGACGAAAAACGAAATTAAAACCCTCACCCCTACCACCTCAGCTCAGCCTTCGCACGCATACAGACTCACACGCTTCGCTATAGCTCAGCGGTTCGCTTTGTATCCCTTTAAAAAGGGCGAGGGAAAATATTTATAAAAGAAAAACACGAATGACCAAATGGTTCGAGTCATCAGGGGCAATGCCCCCGACCCCCTTAATTTCCGTCATCCTTCGGTTTATCATTTCAAAATGACGTAGGCATATTGTCATTCCGAACTGGTTTCGGAATCTCTATCCGAATGCACTAGCTATCCTGAACCAATTATGCCTCAAACCCGTTATATCAAGAAAACTATTGGTTAGAGATATGCTTTTCTAATTCTTAATCCAGCGGAAGCTCTTTACGTAATTACTACCGTTAATATCACCGAAAATATCTGCCTTAAATACTCTCAAAACATTTGATTTATCAAAATTAGGAATTTTATTTATCTTACTTGTTGAGGATGGGTTAACTTCGTTGATGTTTATTCCAGGGATTGTGTTGAATAATCTGTTCAATGAAGAGTTTCCAATCTTGCCAAGCAATGTTGAGAAGTTTTTAGACAAACTTCCATAAACTTCCATATCCGCAACAAATGTTGATAAGTTATAATTCCCCGTCATATACATATTCAAGTCTTTACCGCTCGAATATACATTTATATCATTTGCAATACCATTTTCAACATTGATATTACCGCTGATTTTGTCGAAGTTTCCTGTTTTTAATGGTGTTATTAAATCAATAATTCCGTTAATTGAAAGTCCTGTAATTCCACCTGTAATTAAGTTTCCGGCTTTCAAAAGATATTCTAATGATCCAAGTTTTGGCATTCTGCCATCTCGAACTTCAAAATTACCACCGCCTGATAGGGTGTTTACGCAATCAACGCTTGACAATCCGTTGCATGATAAGTGCATATCACCTGTTACGTGTCCGTACATTTGTCCTGGGAGGTCAAAGAAGTTTTCACTGATAATTTGAGCATCTGCATTGTTAATTCTCATTTCAGCGTTACCGCTTGAAGATTTTAGGTCATAAATTATTTTCCCATCTACATCCCCATTTGCGATATTGAAATGGTAATTGTTTATTCTTGCGACATTATCTTCTCCCAATGTCATATTTGAAGAGAAGTTAGTTGCCGTTGCTTTTTTGATTAAGATTTTATCCGCATTAACTTGTGCATTTTTAATAATTAACTGGTCAATTGGAAGTGGAACTTGAGTTGACGAAGTCGGCAAGTGTTTGTTTCTTGTGCTGTCAGCTTCAAAATCACTCAACGCTTGAGTTATAACGTTCAAATTAAGTTCATCCATTTGAACATTAATATCATCAATTACAATTGGTGGAGTCGGATTATTAACAATCTTGGCTTTCATAATTATATCGTTTGTCAAAATTACTCCTTTAGACAAAACATTGATATAATCGTTTTTGAAATCGATATTAATATCTCTGATTGTTGCATCAAGAAGTGGAATATCAATACTTGAGATATTCAAATCTCCCAAAATTTTTGGGGCTAAAGATGTGCCATTGATAGTTATATCTGTTGTGAATACCCCTTGTTTAATAGTTGGTTTTTTCAACAAAACGTTGAAAATTTTTGCATTCGTCGGGTTATAAGTTTTAACTTTGAAATTTTTGAAACCCAGAACATTATTTTTTAAAAGTGAAATATCTCCTGATGCCACAAGTTGGTTTTGTATAGATTTTTTCTGGCTTTGGGACATAATTGTTTGGTTATATTTCAACGAATCAATATGAACAGAATTTGGTCTAAGCACGGTATCTGAAACAACTGAAACCGGATTTGTTGTCAATTCTCCTGTGCTAACGGCACCATTTGCAGCCCCTGCTAAGGTTGCTCCCATGTAGTAAATTGAAGAGTTTTCTCCAATGTTCAAGTTTGAATGAGCTGAAACTCTATCAATAGGACCTCTCAATTTTGAATTGAAATTTACATCTCCTTTTAATTTTACAGGATATACAGATTTATTATTGATAAATCTATCAAAGAAAGTTTGAGTAGGTTTTGCACTAACTAAAAGATTTAGTTTTGGAATTCCAAATACATCGGCAACGCTTCCATCCACAAAAACAGGCATTGAGCTTACTCTAGAATTTACACGTTTTAAATACAAGGTATCTCCCCTCATATTTGCTTCACCATTGAGAATTCTCACAACTGCCCCCAATGGTTTATATACAAAACTTGTGTCTTTCAAATTTGTATTAGACCAGATTTTACCATTGTTTATCGTTCCGCTTATATCAACAATACCCTTCATATCCGTAATGTTATCAAGCTGAGTGGCATATTGTTTTGGTAATTTAACTTGCTTTTTAATTTCGTTCAAAGAACTTATATCAAAGTTTTTGAAATTAAATACCGCATCCGCAATGGTCATTGAGTTGTAAATATCAGACATTGTAAGAGTTAAATTGGATGGGTTGTTATTGAATAAACCCTTCAAATTGGATGTTTTTAAAACTCCATTTCGAATAGTGAAAGTTCCACCATTCAAACGAATAGGAGCATTAGTATTCATATTTGGAATAAATTTTCCATCAACTTTAACTTTGTCATAATCAAGCTCTCCACCATCAGCAATACCCTTATAAGAACCGACAAAAGATGCATTCAGCATTCCTATTTCTTTTTTGAATGGCATTTCTGTTGTTGGATAAAGCAAATCATTACAATCTTTTATCGCAAACTTTTGAGATTTTGCAACTAAATCAATCTGATTTTTTTCTCCAGTACCTTTTACATAAATCTTTGAATTTCTGACAAAACCATTTACGTCATAATCAGAATTGTATTTGTCAAAATTAACAACTCCATTTACCTTCGTAAAAGGTAAATAAGTGTCTTGCATAACAGTTGTAGCATTGTGCAATGTTACAGTACCTTTTGAAAATAAATCTTCGTTGAATACAACTTCATCCGCATTTTTGACTTTGCCATAAATATGCAAAAATACATCCGCAACCCCAGTTGGATGAGTGAAAGGAGCAATTGCTTTTTGTACATCAACTAAAATTGGAGAAGTATTAATTGTTTTCGCAAGTTTTTGGATACTTTGACCTTTAGCAGTAACATAAACATTCAAATCTCCAAGAACAACACAATTACCTTTTATTTCTACTGGTTTACCATTGATAAAGGCCTTGTATGAACGGAAACTAACTTTTGTGTCATCAAAAACAACTTCACCAGAACCATTATTCAACACCAAATTATGCACATCGTTAAATGAAGCAGTGGCATTGCGGAATGTAATTTTACCCCAAATATGAGGATCTACCTTTTTCCCCGCAGAGTGCATATCAATATTTCCAACTCCGGCAATTTTCATCATTGGAACTGGTCCAAGTTGGAATTTCAAAATTTCATGCAGTGGATTTAGAACTTCTTCCACGGGTTCAAGAATAACAGAATCAGTACTTTTGATAAAAAGTTCTGAGTATTTTGAACCATCAATTTTAACCTTACCTTTTACTGTTACATTTTGACCCACAGATGTTGGCACAAAAACGTTCAAATCCATCAATTGTTCATTGAAATTCAAATCAATACTTGCCTTATCTGGAGCTCCTCGCAAAGGTTTAATCAAATATGCGTTGCGAAGTTTTACGTTTCCTTTTACGTGCGGTCTATTTGCTTTACCCTTGAATGATACTTGACCTTCTCCATCGCCATAGAATACATACTTTTTCAACTTGTACAAATTGAAATCAGGTAACAATGTTTCAGACCCCGGAAGAATTGCAACCACATCTTCCAAACGTGTATTTTCAACTTTTGCCGTGATGTTTAAATTTGGAAACTTTTCTCCGATATTATAAATTTTTCCATCAACAAATGCGTGAATTTTGTCAGACTGTAAACTTGTATTTTCAAAATGAATTCCGTTTTCAATCGTTCTAAAATTCAATTTTGCGGTCAATTCTTTTGGATAAATTATAGATGAAGCCTTGTCCTTGCCTTCGATTGCAAGATTATTTGTTCGCAAGGTTGATTCAATTTTTTTATGACCGAATTTATCCGGAGTTGTTGAAGCAGAATAGTTAACAATTCCGCCCATTTTTTTAATTTTACCCGAACTCAAGATATTCACGTAATCAGAAATTGAAGCCAAGTCAAAGTTATCAACTCGCCCCATAATCATCAATTGATCTTCTGTAAAATGATTCAATGGAAAATCAAGAGAAATATCGCTTATAAAATCTGTTGATTTTTTGCCGACCGTAAAACTTCCTTCTGTTGCAAATTTGATGTGTTTATTCTGAACATATTTGCCGTGTTCTAAATATTTACCTTGAAGCTTAACTTGTTGATTATTTAGATTATCTGCTAAAGAAATATTATACGAACCTAAATCCCAATCAATTTTATTCAAGGTAAATTTATTATCCTTTTTGAACTTTAAATCAAGAGGATATTGACCTAACAAGAATTTTGAATCTTTTGTTAAAACAAAATTTATATCTTCTTTTGTCGCTGAAACATTTGCAATTTCAATTTTCTTAAACAAAAGAGGGAATAGTTTAATTTTTAATTGCGGATTATCAATAGACAGAGCTTTTGTTCCATCAGAATTTAGGATAGAAATGTTATCACTTTTAATCCAAACAGACGGGAAACTCCCCATAGAAAGGTTTGGAGTCCCTATATCTACAATGAATCCAGAATTCTCAAAAACTTTTTGTTCTATAAAACTTTTATGAGATTTTATATTAACAACAGCAGGAATTCCCCACGTATAAAACCCGCAGGTTACAGCCAAAATTCCCGTTAAAGTTAATACTTTCCATTTTCTCTTCATATTATAAGTATTATAGTATAATATGCCGTTTTAGTGCAATATAAAAACTCCTCCAAATCTAGTATTTTTCACACAAAAGTTCAAAATATGCTCTTGGGTGATGACAAGCCGGACAAGTTAACGGAGCTTCCATTCCGAAATGAATATATCCACATTTTCGGCATATCCATTCTTGCTTTCTATCTTTTTTAAACAAAGTTCCATCTGTTAAATTTTCTAACAGCTCTCTATAACGTTTTGCGTGATGTTGTTCTGATACACGAACATGTCGGAAAGTATCTGAAATATCATCAAAACCTTCTTCTTTCGCAACTAATTCTCCATTATAATACAGAACGCTAAATTCTTCTTCCTCTCCAGAAATTGCACTTTTCAAATTTTCTTCAGTTGTACCAAATTCAAAAGGATAAAACGCATCAACATGTGCGTTATTGTTATTTCCAATATGCTTATAAAAAAGTTTTGCATGCTCAAGTTCATTTTCTGCGGTAAGAAGAAAGATTTCAGAAATCTGTTCATAACCTTCTTCCTTCGCAATTTTTGAAAAATAGGTATATCGATTTCTCGCTTGTGCTTCCCCTGCAAAAGAATTTATCAAAATTTGTTCGGTTTTTGTACCCTTCAACTTGTTTGCCATAATTAAAAACTCCTCTTTTGTACAAATACAAAATAAATAAGTTTAAAAATCCTCACAATAGACAATATAGCTAACCTAATAGAAGAACGATACAAAGGAATATTCAATACTTTTCGGGGATTATTAAAACAACCCAAACGCAAATAATAAAGCTATTATGATAGTTAGGAAATTTATGACAGATTTATTAGAATATACTAAAAAACTCGCAGAAAAAATTGCATACTACGATGCAATGGTCGATTTTACTGATGAAAGCCACTGGTACAATCCGTTTTACAACAAAACAGAAGTAACTGTAATCTGGATAGACGACATCAATTCACAAAAAAGATACTAATAAATTCTTTCACCAGTTTTGGCATCAAATTTATACAAATCAGAACTGCACATAGACAAATCTAAAGTTTTGCCAATTTGAACATCTGAATCTAATCTTGCGGAACATTTTTTATCGCCAATATTAAAATATGCAATTTTTTCACTTCCAAGCATTTCAGAAATTTCAACATCAACGGTCAATTTTATGTCGCCATCTGCTTTTGTAACTTTTTCCGGTCTAATACCATATAAAATATTTTCGTCCAAACCTAAATCTTTTCCATTTATAAAATTCATTTGAGGAGAACCAACAAACCCTGCAACAAATGTATTTTTTGGATTATTGTAAATTTCATCTGGAGAATCAACTTGCTGAATATCACCGTTATTCAAAACAACAATCCTATCACCCATAGTTAAAGCTTCAGTCTGATCGTGGGTTACATATATAAAAGTTGTTTGAAGTTTTTCATGGAGCTTTTTAATCTCTGAACGCATTTGAACACGCAATTTAGCATCCAAATTAGACAACGGTTCATCCATCAAGAAAACTTTTGGATTTCTTACAATTGCACGACCCAAAGCAACCCTCTGTCTTTGACCTCCAGACAATTGTTTTGGTTTTCTATCCAAATATTCTCCAAGATTTAAAATTTCAGCAGCTTCTTGAACTTTTTTCTCAATAGTTGCCTTGTCAACTTTTCTCATCTTTAAACCGAATGCGATATTTTCTCTAACTGTCATATGAGGATAAAGTGCATAACTTTGGAAAACAAAGGCAATATCTCTATCTTTTGGCGGAACATTGTTTACTTTTTTGTCGCCAATATAGATTTCACCAGAAGTAATATCTTCCAGCCCTGCAATCATACGCAAAAGGGTAGATTTTCCGCAACCTGATGAACCAACCAAGACAACAAATTCTTTATCCTTAATTTCAAGGTTCACATTATTGATTACGGTTTTAGTATTGTCATAAGTTTTTCTAACATTTTTTAGAATTACGTTACTCATCTTAATCCTTTTCAGTCGGGATAATTATATCGTATCGAGTGCCTTTATTGGCTTCTGATTGGATATTGATAAACCCGTTAGCTCTCTTTGTCAAAATGCTTGCACTACCCAAATTCAATGAGCGTACAAAATTTTTCTTCCCTTTTTCTAATTGTGCATACGGATCACACAAATATTTCATTTCTTCTTCTGCAAATCCAACACCTGTATCTTTCAATGTAATTTGAACATGTGATTTTGAAATATTTTCAGCCGACAAACCAAAAGTTGAAGCAGTAACTTCATCTGGTCTAGAAATATTTACTAAAATAAAACCAGTTTCTGTCATTGAAACAGAAGTTTCTAAAATATTGCGAACAATTTTTTCAACCGCTTTTAAATCAGAATAAACAGTTCTTTTTTCCAAACCGTCAGCTTCAATTTCAAATGTGATTTTTTTATTTTGAATTTCTTTTTCAAAGTCAGATGCGATTTCTTTTGCTGTTTGAACAATGTCAAAATTTTGATACTCGGACTTGTACATTGAAGATTCAGCCTCTGTAAATTCCAATAATTTATCCATAAAATGGTACAAGTCGTTAGAATTTGAGTTGATAATTTTTATATACTTAGCTTGTTTTTCAGTCAAATCTCCGCCGATACCGTCAATCAAACCTTGTGAAAATCCTGTGATAGATGAAATTGGAGATTTTATATCACCTTCAAGTTTAACAAGCATTGCATTTTTTTCGCCATTGAAGCGTGCAATTTTTTCTTCTGTAACAATTTCATCTGTAAGTTTTGTCAAATCACGAACTGACAAACAATAACCGTGCCCTTGTTTTGTTGCATTCAATTCAATATGAAATTCTCGTCCTGGAATTGTTGCAACCGCTGCAACAGGTTTTTGACTTTTAATCGATAAATTAATCATATCCATACCATCTTTGATATAATCGTTCAATTTTGGAGGATTTAATTCATCTATAATAATGCCAAAACACTCCTTCGCTTTTGAATTAACTCTCTCAATAATCCCATCATCATTAACAAAAATAACAGAATCCGGCAATTCATTGATTGCTCTAAATGCTGTTAAAGACCACCATAACTCTTTTGCCAATTTTTCTAAGTTCATAATTTGCATTACATCCTTTTATAGTATATAATACATCATAACATGAAAAATTTTTGAAAATTACATGTAAATTTTTGTAATTTTTTGTTTACCAAAGTAGCAAAAAAAAATATTTAGGGGTTTTCTAAACAAAAACCAAAAAACATGACGATAGAAAAAGAAAAATTTTCTGAAAGTAAGGTGATACTATGAGAGAAATCGACAACAAACTAAACAGCGTGAATTTCAAAGGTATTCAAAAGCCGGCTGTAGAAGAAGTTACAACTCCAGAAGTTGCTCCTGCTTCTAATGCTGAAACTAAGGAAATCAAAGATTTGGCTAATATGCCTGCTGCTGCTCTTGGCAAATCCCAAATAGCATCAGATTCTATTGAAAGTGATATGAAATTCTTGGAGAAAAATCCAAAATTAGCTCAAGAAATTAACAAAGCTATCGACAGATACGCTGAAACTCACGGCGAAGAAGATACTTTGAAAATGATTGAAAAAATGCACCAAGAATTTGTTGCAAAAAAATAAGACTGAACTACTTTAGTCATTAGCGCTGGTTAAGAAATTAACCAGCCCTTGTAGTCCAAGTTTGTAACTATCAATTTTGAACCCCGTTATCTGCCCCACACAAACATCTGCAAACATTGACTTGTGGCGGAATTCTTCACGTTTATAAATATTTGAAATATGAACTTCAACAGTCGGAATTTTAACAGAAGTCAAAGCATCACGAATCGCAATACTCGTGTGAGTGTATGCCCCTGCGTTCAGTACAATACCATCATAATTACCTAGTGCATACTGAATTTTTTCGACAATTTCGCCCTCGAAATTGCTCTGAAAAATTTCCAAATTTACACCTAGCTCAAAAGAGTATTCATGCAACTCCATTTCTAAGTCTTTATACGATTTAGAACCATACGCTTCCGGTTCTCTAACCCCTAGCATATTGATATTCGGACCATTAATTATTAATATATTCAAATTCTTTTCCATAGCCATATTATACCATAAAACTCTTGATTTGTAAATTTTTGTTAAATTTTTGACTCATGTAATAACCAAAATTTCATGCTTGACATATCATGCATGTACAAACTATCCCAAAATCTCCTCCCAAGATTATTGTTCAAGTCGCAATAAGTTGTGACTTTTTTTTTGCTCTTTTTCGGAAATTCGGTTAGTCATGGGTTGTCATTTTGGAAGAAACTTCTGCAAGGATTCTTGCCACATCAGCACCGCCGATAGATGCTTCCAAAATCAATGGTGCATAAATCAATGCTGTTTCACGGTAAGACATTGTATCAACATCAATAATATTGAATTCAACAAAATCTTCACCAACATACATTAGTTTACCGTATTCACCACCTGTTGCCCATCTTAGGAACAAATATTGATTTTCATATTCTTTAAGCTTCTCTTGTAATTTCATTAAATACACCTAATACCCTTACAAATACAATAATAATAATTTTTAACTATATGTCAAAAATTTTAAACGATAAAACTTTTTAATGATCCGTCTTGGTGATACAAACCACCGCCACAAACGGTTTCAACAACCTTTAAAACAACTTCCCGTGGGGCATCAACCTGATTTAGTGCAAATTCTTGACCGGTATGTTTAATCTTGAATACGCATTTTCTGCTTGAATCAGCGGGAACATATAGTGATGCAATTTCGTTTTCTAAAAGTTTAACAATCTCTTCATCTCTATCTTTTGCATCTTTGATAATTTCGTTATAATTTCCTCTGATTGCCATTATACGGTTTGAAAAAATGTGTCTTCCATCATCTCTGAACAATGCTTGAGGCTTATAATTACAACGAGTAGTAAAACTTATACTATGCCAAAGGATATTAATCATCGCAACAGATTTTAAAGCATCAGTATCAACATAGATATTTTGAGTAGTAACACCACGAGAAGAGAAAGATTGTTTTAAATTGTTAGAAACCAATTCCAAACAATCAACCATACGAGCAAAAATCTCGTTGGTATTAACAGTTGCGTGCTGATAATCCAAAAATTGCTTGTACATATGAGAAGAAACAAGCTCTACACGTTCTTGAATAACAATGTCCTTTTTAGTTGCTGTTTCTGAATTGTCAAAACTTTCAAAATTATTTAGCAATTTCTGTATCCTTTTTATACCATATTTTTAGAATAAACATGCACTCTTGTAAAGATTATATATTTTTTCTTAAAAAAAAGAAATACTTATCCGGTCTTATTTACAAATATTATTATTTGAATCGGACGTAGAAATCCGCAGGGCAAATAAGCCTTGTCGCAAAGATTTCAACCTATTGGAAATTATTTGTAATTGTATAAATATATTCCAAAGTTTTTGCAAAATAATTCAAATCAGAATTACCATTCAAAACTAAGTCTGCCTCTGAGCGGAATGGTTTAACATATTTTTCACCGGCATCTGTAATATAATGCCAATGTTTTAGAGCATTATCTTCGCTTTGGTTTCTTTCTTCAGTTGCGCGGCTCATGAAACGGCTTTTTCTCAATTCGTTATCTGTTTCAACATAGATTTTAATATCAAAAGCATCTTTAACTTGTTCATACATTGTTGCAATCCCTTCAACAACGATAATTTTTTGAGAGCAAACGTCGATAGCTTTTGGCATTGAAACACCTGTACCGTTTGGAAGGTACATTGGAGCTTTTATGTCTAAACCATTAGCCAAATCTTCTAAGTCAGATTTCAAAATATCAAGCTGAAAACTAGTCGGAGCATCTACGTCGTAACCGTTATCACGTAAGTTATCAAAAGAACCATATTTATTAATAAGAGCAGAAATATCGTTAAAATAATTATCTGTACTTAATACTGTTACAGGCATGTGAAATCTTTCGATTACATTTTTTATTTCTCGACAAATTGTTGACTTGCCTGATGCTGATTCTCCGGTAATACCAATCAACAAATGTTTTGTCGGTTTGTTTATCAATCTTCTACAAAATCTGTTGATAAAGTCAGCATTAATTAAATTAATAATTGGCACTTCTTGTTTTTTATCATACAAATAGATTTGTCTAAATTTAGTTTGCAGGTAAAACGCTAATAATTCTCGTCCAGATTTAGAATTAAAGTCGGGCTTTAAAATCTTATCTGTAGATTTCAATTCTTTTTCTATTAATAGTTGCATATTCATTTCCATAATTTTGGGATATGCATGTCATAATACATGAGAAAAACTTTTTTTGCTAGTGTTAAAAAAAAAATATAACAGAATGTTCACAATAGTTAATCAATATTTTTTAAGAGGTCGTTTATATCAATTTGCAAAAACTTAGAAATGTCATATACGAGGAAGATTGAGGGCGTTTGCACTCCTCGTTCAATTAAACTAATTGTGCTTTCGCTAACATCAATTTTTTCAGCAAGTTCTGCTTGCGTAACACCTTTTCTGTAGCGTTCGGCTTTGATATTTCTTGCTAAAATTTTGTTTCTCTCGTCTTTCATATTAGTAATAATTATACTTATTGACATTTAATATATAAGAGAGTAATCTAATACTTACTAATAGTTTACTCATAGTAAGTATTATAAAAATAGCAGATAGGAATATTATGAATAAGGTTTTACGAGATGGAAAGGCAAATGTTTTACTTAATCCATTAATCAACCGGAGAGGAAGGAACATTTTTAAGGCTTTCACACTAGCAGAAGTGTTAATAACTCTAGGGATTATTGGAGTAGTTGCAGCAATAACTCTTCCAAATCTTATGACTGCTTATAAAGCTAGAACCTTGAGAAGTCAATTTTTGAAATCTTATTCCATTATTCAACAGGCGGCAAAACAAATGGAGACGGATGATATAACATTAGACCCCACTTATTACACTAGAACCTCTACTCTAACTGCTTTCTGGTATGTATTTGAACAGAATTTTAGAGGGACAACTCGTTGTTGGAATAATAAAGATGCTCCGTGTTTTAACTCTTCAAAGTATTCTTATAAAACTCTTAATAAGAAATCAACTTTTCCTAATTGGTATTTAGATGATGGGCAATTTGCCCTTCCGGATGGAACATTGTTTATGTTTGAAAATAGTAGTGGAAATAGTGGTGTTGTTTTTGTTTGTGTTGATATAAACGGGGTAAAGAGTCAGCCAAATGTTGCTGGTGTTGATTTGTTTTTATTTCAAGTATTTGAAGATGGAATAAAACCGATGGGGGAAGAAGGTACAGCATATGTTGGGGAGGAATTTTGCGATATTAATTCCTCGTCTGCTGATTGGAGAAACGGTATGTCTTGTACAAATAAAGCCAAAACTGATCCAGATTATTTTAAACGGATAACAAAATCTATTAAGTAACATTAAATTTGTATCTAAATATTGTGTTATATAAAAATTTTTCTTGTTGTATAATATTTAAGTAAAGAAATTCAAATATAAGGAGAGGGTTTATGGAAACACTAACCGCTACAGAAGGTTTAATTACCAAGGTTATCGGACCAGTAGTTGACGTAGAATTTCCTAGCGGAGATTTACCAAATATATATACAGCGTTAAACATGTTCCAAGATGATGGAACAAAAATCGTTGCAGAAGTTCAACAAATGCTAGGTTCTAACAAAGTAAGAACAGTTGCAATGTCTTCAACTGACGGTTTAAGAAGAGGAATGAAGGTTATCAATACAAATGAACCTATCAAAATTCCTGTTGGTAACGCAATTTTAGGTAGAATACTTAATGTTGTTGGGGATTCAGTAGATAATGCAGGTCCAATTCAAACAGATACTTATTTACCTATTCACAGAGAATCACCAAAATTAGTTGACCAAAATACAGATATTGAAATCCTTGAAACAGGTATCAAAGCAATCGACCTTTTACAACCATATCAAAAGGGTGGTAAAATCGGTTTGTTCGGTGGTGCCGGTGTTGGTAAAACAGTTTTGATTCAAGAATTGATTCACAATATCGCAATGGCTCACAACGGCGTTTCTGTTTTTGGTGGTGTTGGGGAAAGAACACGTGAAGGAAACGACCTTTGGAACGAATTTAAAGAAAGCGGAGTTTTAGATAAAGTTGGTCTGATTTATGGTCAGATGAACGAGCCACCAGGAGCCAGAATGAGAGTTGGTTTGTCAGCTCTTACTGCTGCTGAATATTTTAGAGATTATTCAAAACAAGATGTATTGTTATTCATCGATAACATTTTCAGATTTACTCAAGCAGGTTCAGAAGTATCAGCCTTGTTAGGTCGTATGCCATCTGCCGTTGGTTACCAACCAACACTTGCGACTGAAATGGGTGAATTGCAAGAAAGAATTACATCTACTAAAGATGGTTCTATTACATCTGTTCAAGCAATCTATGTACCAGCAGATGACTTGACTGACCCGGCTCCGGCTACAACATTCTCTCACCTTGATGCTTCAACAGTATTATCAAGAAATATCGCATCTTTAGGTATTTATCCAGCTGTTGATCCATTGGAATCAAGCTCTAGAGCATTAGATCCAAACATCGTAGGTGAAGAACATTACGAAACAACTAGAAAAGTTCTTGAAATTCTTCAAAAATACAAAGACCTTCAAGATATTATCGCAATCTTGGGTATGGATGAATTGTCAGAAGAAGATAAGGAAACAGTAAACAGAGCAAGAAAAATTCAAAAATTCTTATCTCAACCATTCTTTGTTGCTGAACAATTCTCAGGTATTCCTGGTAAGTACGTAAAAGTTGCCGACACAATCAAAGGCTTCAAAGAAATCATTGAAGGTAAACACGATGATTTACCAGAACAAGCTTTCTACATGGTTGGTACTATTGAAGAAGCAGTTGAAAAAGCAAAGACTATCGCTGAGGAATAATTTATGAAATTAAAAATTATTACACAAGAACGAGTTGTTTTTGATGAAGAAGTCGATGAAATCTATTCTGTAGGAACAGATGGCGAGTTTGGTATATTGAAAGGGCATATCCCAATGATGACTGCCCTTGCTATCGGAGTTACCAGAGCAAAACAAGGTAATGACTTCAAGACTTTTACAACAATGGGTGGAATTTTGCAATTCAAAAATGAGGAATGCTTAATTCTTACAACATTGGCAGAAGCCGGAGAAGAAATTAACGAAGCAAGAGCAAGAGATGCACTTGAAAGAGCGAGAAGACGACTTCGTGAAGCGAATGCAAGACTTGATGCTAAAAGAGCAGAAGCAGCCATTGCAAGAGCTGAAGCGAGATTGAAAGCTAAATTATCTCGGTAATCAAAACATCAAGGAGATGAAATGAAAACAAGAGAAATTTTGTGTATAGTAGGAGCAGGCGTGGTAATACTTGGGTTGTTGTTATTTACGCCAACGAGTTCAATCAATTGTTCAGGTAATATCTGTTCCATAAATCAAAAATTGGGTTTTGTTGGAATAAGTAAATCTGAAAAGATTTTTGATAGAACAAATATTGTTAAATATCATCTTCAAGATTTCAGGCATACAAATATAGCCCGCTATATTCATAGCAGCCATACGGATTACGTTCCGGTTCTTGAAATGAAAGATGGTTCTGCGGTGATTATCCCATTTAGTTTTTGCCGAGAGCCGTATAAAGCAGAAGAGTTGGTTAGTAAAGTCAAAAGCGATAAAGATTTCTCAAAGAAAACAATGTTTGGCTTTTAAGAAATTTAAAAAAGACCTCTGATATTTTCAGAGGTCTTTTTGGTTAAAGTTTGGGGAATTTATTTAAGAGAAAGGGGGGTAAGTTTGGGGAAAATCTTTTATTATGCAACCGCGCTCATTTGTTGTTGATATTGAGCCGGAGCTACTTGAGGTTGTTTAGCTGCTTCATCAGCCGCTTTTGCACGGTTGGATTCTGTACAACTATCAACTAAATAACCGATGCCAAAACCTGCAATTGCTAGTAATGGACAAGTTTTAAGTAATTGTTTATAGTCTTTTGAACCTCTGATTAAAGTATTTGCAATTGGAGCTAAGAAACCTAAAATTGCTCCTGATTTTTTACCAAGAGATGCTTTTTGGTAAGCATTTCCGCTTGGAGTATAAGCTACATTATCGTCTTGATCTGTTAAACAGCCATTCAAATCTGATTGACCTGTGAATTGTGGGTTTTGAAGATTTTGAGTTTGTGCGGTTTGTTGTTGAGGGTTCTCAATATTATATTGAGGCTGCATTGCTTGTTGTTGAGTCATATCGTATTGTGGTTGAGCAGTTTGTTGGGGTGCTGCTTGGTTTTGAGCGATAGCTTGTTGACCCATTTGTGGATTTTGTGCTTGAACTTGTTGACCTTGAGCAGTAATTGCCGGAGTCTTTAAATATGCCGGCATGAACATATCATTGTCATATGTTGTACCACTTGTTAACGGATTACCATAATTAAAAACGGAATTAACGTTTGTATTATTTCCGGAGATTGCATCCATTGGATTTAATGGTGCTAATGAGTTATTATTTGTTGCTGATGTAATAGAACCAACTTGTGAAACCATAATTATTAACCTTCCCTAATAAAATAAATTACCTTTAACCTAACCACTTATATAAAGTATTTTTGGATGTAAAAATTGCCTATAATTTCGAAATGTTAACAAAGTTTAACATATATAATTAATTTTGCCGATAACAGATTTTATGAGATACTAAAGATATGGAAAAGTCATTTTGGAGCATATTTAAAACATTTTTCAAAGTTGGAACGCTACTACTTGGCGGTGGATATGTAATCTTGCCACTTTTGACAAGTGAACTTGTAGATAAAAAACACTGGATTACATCAGACGAGTTGTGTGAGTTTTACGCACTTGGAGCAAGCCTACCAGGAATTATCGCTGCAAATACCGCAATTTTTACAGGAAGAAAATTGCTAGGAAGAAAAGGCGCTATCGCCGCAACAATTGGTATTGTTCTTCCATCATTTTTGGCAATTGTTTTACTTGCTTCAATCTTGAGTGAAATCGTTAACAAACCAAGTGTTCAACATATCTTTTGGGGCGTTGGAATTGGTGTAATTGCCTTATTATTCCTTGCCGTAAAAGAAATGTGGACAAAATGTGTTGTGGATAAATTTTCAATATGCGTTTATAGTGTATGTTTAATTTTAGCTTTCACAAGAGTAATCCCATTATCTTTAATCGTAATTTTAGCTCTTGTTTCAGGGATTATTTTCCAAAAGATTGAAGATAAAAGAAACGCTAAAAAGCAGGAAGGAGAAAAACAATGCTAAAACTCCTTGCTCAATTATTTTTACAGTTTTTCCATGTTGGGGTATTCTCATTTGGCGGAGGATATGCAACATTACCGTTTTTGTATGATATTGCGGACAAATTCCACTGGTATAGTGCAAAACAGTTAACCGATATGCTTGCAATTTCATCTATCACCCCGGGACCTGTTGGTGTGAATGTTGCGACATTTGCAGGTTTCACAACCTCTGGAATTTCGGGTTCATTAGTTGCTACAACGGCGATAATTTTGCCTTCTTATATAATCGTAACAATAGTTTTCAAAGTTATAGACAAATTCCGTACAAATAGAAATGTCAAAGGGGCAATTAGAGGTTTAAAACCGGCAGGATGTGCTTTGCTTTCTGCTGTTGGAATAAAATTATTATTCACATCAAACCTACACCTTTTAGGTACCCTAATTTTACTTGGCTTTTTGATTTTAAGCGTGAAGAAAAAACAAGACCCGCTATTTTATCTTGGTATTTCTGCAATATTAGGGCTTTTAATCGGTCATTTCAACTGGATTGGTGTTTAAAATATAAAAGTCTGATAGCATCAAATTATGCCCAAGGATTTATTAAGAATTTAATCGCACGACCTTGGATATGTTCATTCATTGCATATTCAACTTTTTCAAGTGGAAGGGTATCTGTTATTAGTTTTTCAACTTCCATCTCGCCGGATGCGATATAATCCAATGCCATTCTGAAATATTTTGGAGTATGGTGGAAAACACTCATCAATTTTATATCGCCATAGTGCATTCTTGTCGTGTCAAAAGTTACTTTTGAACCTGATTTACAACCGCCGAAGAAATGTACTGTCCCCCCTGGTCTTACACATTCAAAAATCTGTTCCCAAATTTCTGGCAAACCAACGCATTCAACCGCAACATCCAAACCTTTATGTTCATCTGAAAACTCTTTGAA
>CAKUTL010000022.1 GCA_934692295.1 uncultured Candidatus Melainabacteria bacterium | reverse complement strand
AGGCCTAAAATTACAGGTGAAAATTGCGTTTGTGAAAAAGAATACAACAATAAAATTATGATTTTTGAAACAGATGAGGCCCTAAGTACTCTATTAAACACAATCTTAAATCTTCAAGGATACGAAACTCAAGTTTTCAATGAGTACTCCCTTCCAAAAGCAGATAAAATTCCTGCACTCATAATCATTGATGCAGGCGATTTGGAAAGCAAAAATGGTTTAAACTTGTGCTATGGGTTAAAACAACACAAAGAACTCCAAAATACAAAAATCATTGTTACATCAATAATCCACGACAAAGAATTGGTTTTGAATACAGGTGCAGACCTATACTTACCAAAACCATATGAAATTTCGAGCCTAATCAAGTGGGTTGATAATTTTATGAAAGAATTTAATAATTAAAAAATAATTAGCCTAAAATATCTTCCAAAATCTCAGCATTGCGAGAAGCATTTTTCAACTGTTGCTTTGAAACTCTACGCATATAATTTCTCAAAGCTTCTCTAATCAACTCACTTCTTGAACAACACTCAGAATCAGCCAAACCATCTACTTTGTTTAAAAATTCATCAGGCATTGTTACTAAAACTTTAGCCATAAATAATAACCCTTTCTTTCCTAGAATTATAACATATAGGATATATTTTATCAAGCTAAAATTACCCAACTGATTAGCCCAAATTCGGTATTGCGAAATGAAGTTAAAAATATAAAATTATTCTGAAAGGAGATAATCATGGACGAAAATATAATTAAAGAAGAACATACAAAACAAACAACAAAAGAATATCCAATGTGTGCAAATCACCCATTGATGAAAACATTATTCATTGGTTTTTTAATTTTTGCAGGAGCCTATTGTGCATTTTACACCGTAGCAGATTGGTATATGAAGAAATTTTTTGCTCTTCAACCTCTTCCACCTAGGATGGAAAAAATGTTCAAAAATGATATGAGAGAAATGGATAGAATGTTCAAAAATGAAAGACTTATTCCACAAAAATCCGCAGGAGTAATCCACCTTGAGCAATCTAAAGATGCCTATAAAGTTTTAATAGATTTGAGAGCTTTTGATAATAATGAAAACAATGTCCAAGTTTTAACAAATGGAAACTTGTTAACAATCAACGGACGCACTATAAAAAAATCTAAACACAATGAACAAATTTCAGAATTTCAGCAAAATTACATGTTCGGCAATAATGTAAAGCTTAAAGAACTTACCAAATCAACAAATGGGAATTATTACATCATCACGATTCCAATTGATAATGAAGAAGAATAAATTTAGGTTATTAAATATTAAAAGTACGATGAGGTTATAAACTACATCGTACTTTTTAAAATAAAATTTATCTTTTCCAAACCCTATCAAAGATTTGCCAGCCATTACTCCTTATAGAAAAACCTTTTGCTAAATAAAGCTTTTATCTAAGTGAATATTTAAAGCCGACTTTTCACCTCTAATTGCCTTTAAACCATCACTTATGACATTTGGGGCAACTTTTTCTCCTGTTAAGTAATTAACTGAATGTCCAGGATTTTTGAAATTTCCATCAAACATGATACGCAATTTACCAATACCATTTTCATACATGCCATAATCAATACCGCTATAAGTACTACCCGTTTGCTCGATAAAACCTCTTGCAGATTGTTCCTTACGCCAAGTATTCATCAAATTCCCCGTCTGAGGATGAAATTGGAATCTAGTTTGTTGCGATAAAAATTTTGAGCCAACATGTTTATCTAAAAGAATAGTATTTTCTGAGCCTTCAAGAACTCTTAAGTAAATATTCTTACTTCCAGCTTTAGAGCTCCAAACATCTCCAACATTAACGTTTCCTTTTTCTAAATCTGATACAAACTGTTTAACTACATTTGAAGAACGTTTTGTAACTGTTTTCAATAAATTTAAATTAATCCCCATATTAAAATCCCCTTTAAATTCTAGTAATAATACTTATTTTGAAATCGATTTCCCGTATTTATATAAAAAGAATTAAAATAAAAGAATTGCCCCACCCCACCACATCATATCATATCATATCATATAGGGCATTATAACTGGGTTTCATCCTATTAGGAATTTGCATTTACATTTTGTTACAATTCTGTGCGAAATAATTTTCATTTTACAAATCAAACCCTCTCCCTAGCCCTCTTCCCTTGGAGAGGGAACAACTCGACACAACTATCATGCTGAACTCATTTCGGAATGACTGTTCGAGATTATCAAGGGTTCGGGGGCGTTGCCCCTGATGACTCGAGCAATTTGGTAATTCGTGTTTTTCTTTTTCGGTTCTGCTTTTTCTTTTTGCATTGAAATCAAAAAGAAAAAGTGAACAATTGTATGGATCAGCGTAGCAACACTGACCTACTTTTCTAAATACAGAATAGACAATATGCTAACTCAACCATACAAAAAGTCGGCAACCAAGTTTTGGTTGCCGACTTCAATATTATCTAAAAAACTTAAATTAGTCTTTTTTCTTCAATGTTGGAAATGCAATTACATCACGGATTGAAGGAGAGTTGGTCAATAACATAATAAGTCTATCAATACCAACACCTAAGCCACCCATTGGAGGAACACCATGTTCTAAAGCACAGATGTAATCTTCATCGATTGGCATAGCTTCTTCATCACCAGCTGCTTTTGCTGCCATTTGAGCTTCAAATCTAGCTCTTTGGTCAATTGGATCTGTTAATTCTGAGAACGCATTACTGATTTCCCAACCGTTAACACGAGTTTCAAAACGTTCTGTTAATCTTGGATTATCTCTATGAACTTTTGCAAGTGGAGATATATCTCTTGGGTAGTCATAAATGTGAATTGGTTGAATCAATGATGGTTCAATTTTTTCTTCAAATACACGTTCAATAACTTGTCCCCATTTGTCACAATCATCTGCATCTACGTGAACAGATTTTGCTGCTTCTTTAGCTTCTTCAACAGTTTCAATTTTATTAAAATCAATACCTGTTGCTTCTTCAACTGCACCCAACATAGTTTTTCTATCCCAAGGAGGAGTCAAATCTATTTCATTTTCACCATATTGGATTTTTGTTGTTCCAAGAACTTCTTTAGCAACATATGCAACCAAGTTTTCTGTTAATGTCATCATATCGTTATAATCAACATATGCTTGGTATAATTCCATCATTGTAAATTCTGGGTTATGACGAGTGTCAATACCTTCATTACGGAATGAACGGTTAATTTCAAAGATTTTTTCACTTACGCCACCAACCATCAAACGTTTCAAATAAAGTTCTGGTGCAATTCTCAAGTACATATCCATATCAAGAGTGTTGTGGTGAGTAATGAATGGTCTAGCGTTAGCACCACCAGCTTGTGGGTGAAGCATAGGAGTTTCAACTTCCATAAAACCTAAACCTGTTAAATATTCTCTAACTTTTTGAATAATTAAACTTCTTTTTTTGAATGTTTGTCTAACATCATCGTTAACAATCATATCTACATATCTTTGACGATATTTTGTTTCAACGTCAGTTAAACCGTGAAATTTTTCTGGTAATGGTAATAATGATTTTGACAAGATTTTTAAAGATTTTGCTTTGATTGTTAATTCTCCACGTGGAGTTCTTCTAACTGAACCATAGAAACCAACAATATCACCAATATCAATTGATTTTAAAGTTTTCAAATCATCTTCTGACAAGTTTTCTTTGTGAGAGAAAATTTGGATTTTACCAGAAGCATCAACCAAGTCGATAAACATTCCAGTATTTCTGTTTGCCATTACACGTCCTGCAACGTGATAGCAATCTTCAATTTCTTCTCCAGCTGCAAGATCTTTATATTTGTCTTGCAAATCTTGAGCCATAATGTCTTTATCATATCCATATGGGTATGGATTTAAGCCACGTTCTCTCAAATTTTCCATTTTTTGAATTCTTACGTTACGAATTTGAGCTTGAGAAGAACCAGCTTCTTGATTTTTTACGTTTTGAGTCATATTTTTCTACCTTCTATTTATTATAAAATTCGTAATACGATTGTAGCACAAAAACATTATATTTTTAGAATTCAAAATTTAATTTATTTATTAATGCAGAATTTTTTGGTAAGATTTGTGTATGAGAATATTAGGTATCGATCCAGGAATGGCAATAGTTGGTTATAGTATCGTCAATTATGATGGAAAGAACGTTGTACTTGAACATTCCGGCTCAATTCAAACCCCAAAAGGGAAAAGAGAATCTGCTAGATTGTTAGAAATTTTTAATGATATGACGTCTATCGTAAAAAAGTACCAACCAGATGTTTGTGCAATTGAAAAATTATTCTTTTTCAGAAATCAAACAACGGTAATGCCTGTTGCCCATGCAAGAGGGGTAATTTTAACCGTGCTTGAACAGTTTAATATTCCAATTTACGAATATACGCCAATGGAAGTTAAACAAATTCTTACTGGTTATGGAAGAGCTGATAAAAAAGAAGTTGAACAAATGGTAAAAATCAGTTTGGGTACAGAAAATCTTCCAAAACTTGATGATACAGTAGATTCAATCGCTATTGCGATTTCTTATACCAGAAGCACTGACGCAATAGAAGATTTGAAAAAATTTGAGTTATAATTAAATAAATGTTAATATGCAAGGGATATTATGGATAGAATTTTAGTTAAAAATATAACAATTTTGAGCCTTATTTTAGGGCTGATTTTAGGGATTTTAGCTCCAATACCTTTTATTGGAATGATTATGCTTTTTATCCTTTTGTTAGGCTCAGCTCCACTTGTTATGGTTTATTTAATTATGGATGGAAAACTCGAACTTACTACGACAAAAGATAGTATTTTAACGGGAGCATTAACAGGGTTTATTGCAAATATAACTTTTTCAATTGCTTATTGTGTTGTAATGGTTATTTTGTCAAAAGGATTTCATTATACTCCGAACTTTTTCTTGACTGCAATGATAGAAAATTCTCCAGTTTGGTTATTGGGAACTTTTATAATATTTTTAGGGGTATTATGTGCAACAACTAATGCTTTTGCAGGTTTTGCAACATATTATATAATTAATCTTATTCGTGACATATACGAAAATAAACATAAAAATAATTAATTTACACAGAGCAAATATAAAGGAAAAAAGAATGACAGAATTTCAATCAAAAATAAGAACAATAGAATGGATGGGAACATATTCAAAAATGGTTGATCAAACTAAATTCCCTACGCATTTTGAGTATGTTGATGTTACAACAGGACAACAGATGTTTGATGCTATCAAAACGATGATTGTTAGAGGAGCACCAGCTATTGGAATTGCGGGAGCTCATGGTGTTGTTCTATACGCTCAAGAACTAGAAAAAGAAAACTTGTCGAGAGAAGAATTTATTTCAAAACTTCTTGAAAAATCTGATTATATGGCAAGTGCAAGACCAACCGCTGTTAATCTTATGTGGGCGGTAGAAAAACAAAAGGAAATTATCAAAAATTCAACATCAGATATAAAAACACTAATTAAAGAATTAGCAGATAATGGAAAGAAACTTGAGTTAGAAGATATTGAAATTAACAAAAAAATTGGAGATTATGGTGCTGAAGTTGTTCCTAAGGGAGCAACAATTCTGACTCACTGTAATGCTGGAGCATTAGCAACCGTTGGGTACGGAACAGCTTTAGGGGTTGTTCGTTCAGCTTTTGCGAACGATCCAACTGTTCAAGTTTTTGCGGATGAAACACGTCCTCGTCAACAAGGTGCAAGAATTACAACTCTTGAGTTAACAATGGATGGTATTCCTGTAACATTGATTACTGATGGAATGTGTTCATATTTTATGAAAAAAGGAATGATTGATATGGTTTGTGTTGGAGCAGACCGAATTGCTGCAAACGGTGATGCAGCAAATAAAATTGGGACATATACAGTTGCTATTGCTGCAAAATATCATAACATTCCATTCTATGTTGCAGCTCCGCTTTCTACAATTGATACAAGTATTAAAACAGGGGATGATATTGTAATTGAAGAACGTTCTCATGATGAAGTTACTCATATTAACGGTAAACCAATTTGTGCAGAGGGTGTAAATATTATCAATCCTGGATTTGATGTAACTCCACACGAATTAATTGCTGGTATTATTACTGAAAAAGGTATTTTAAGACCTGATTATAATAAATCTATTGCCGAAGCATTTGGGGAATAAAATGAATAGAATTTTAAAATTAATAATTATATTGTGTTTAACATTTGGATTTTTGAATGGAATTTCTTTGGCAAATTCACTATCTGATGTTGATGGAGCTGATTTTAATTCTTATATGAGTACAATGTACTGCACTATTAAGAAGAACTGGCACCCAACAGAAAATTCTGATGCAGGGAAAGTTGTAGTTTCATATAAAATTAAAAGAGATGGAACGATTATTGAACCCAAAGTTGTATCATCAACAAATAAGGCACTAAATCAATCAGCAATTGAAGCAATCGAAAAATCTTCACCACTACAACCATTGCCTAAAAAATGTAAAAAAGATTTGATAGAGGTTTCATTCACGTTTAATTATAATTTAAAATAAGGGGGAAATATGAAAAAATTATTATTATCAACAATTGTATTATCAATGCTTGCAATGCCACTTCCTGTAATGGCAGGTACCCATGGAACAAATGGACAAGTAAGTGGAAGATCTGTTGGTGCAGCAGCATTATCATTACTTATTTGGCCAGGACTTGGTCAAGCAGTAAACGACCAAAAATATGACAAAAATGCAACTCACGCAATTTTAGGTTTGACCGGTATTTTCAGAATTTGGTCATGTTATGACGCATTCGTTGACCGTCAAGGCGGCGTTTGGCACAACAGAATTTAGTTTTGCTAGACAAAAGCGGTTGGAATTAAATAATTCCAACCGCTTTTAAATTATCTTTTTATGAAAAAAGTTTCGTTATCTCTTTTAATAAACCAGAAAATGGATGGAAAGAGGTTCTTGCAGATTCAGCTGTACCCCAAGGATTACCTAAAATTCCTAAATTAGGACTATAAGCAACAGAACCTTCTTTTAATTTTGGACCTGAAATTCCACCATTAAAAGAGCCGTGTTCATATGCTAAACCAAGTTTCTTTGATGGATCTCTTAACAATTTGGAATATTTGCCAGAATTAAAATCATAATGTTCAAATAACTTAACTTCTTTATCAGACAAATCATAAAAATACCCTGCCACATTATTAGAACCAGAAGATTTTACTGTTTTATCAACTGTTTTCAACTTACCAGCAACACTTATTGCTTGTCTTTTTGTGGCTTCGCCCGTTTTATGATTATATGACCACCTAGCACTGATACTTCTAGGATCACTGCTAGATGGATTACATTTATATATCGCTTTATTTTTTAAGGATATAAGTTTGCCATTTTCATTTAAGCCCAAAAATTCTCGAACAGTAGTAGTTTTAAAATTTTCTTTAAATGGTTCTTCTAATACAACTATACCATTTCTTAAACCTTTAATTTTTTTTAATGAAGTATTTCCTCGACTATATAACAATTGTTCAATTAGTTTAGTATTTTTTGCTGCACTTGAACCTTTAAAAGCTTTTGGGAATGTTCTCATCACCCCATCAAGAGTAAGTGAAAGTGTACTCATAGAAATCCTCCTTTTATATTTATTTTCCCTTACTCCAATATAAAAACAGGATGAAAAAGAATATTGCCCCGCCCCACCACATCATATCATATCATATCATATAGGGCATTATAACTGGGGTTTAGCCCATTTAAAATTTATATTTACATTTCTTATCAATTAAGAGTTTATTGTTATTGAGGGTGTTTACCTGCTTTTGCCAATTCATACTTTTTGATTATGAATCTCCATTTTTGAAGGTAATTCT
Organism: uncultured Candidatus Melainabacteria bacterium; assembly: GCA_934692295.1. Taxonomy (GTDB): domain Bacteria; phylum Cyanobacteriota; class Vampirovibrionia; order Gastranaerophilales; family Gastranaerophilaceae; genus Zag111. The sequence continues at coordinate 14,861 of CAKUTL010000022.1, read as the reverse complement.
TTTTTAATGTTGTGTCTTTTGTGTTGTTTCGCATAATTCGTCTCCTTATTCTTTTTTCTCTGTTAAAAGCTCTTTTTGTCAACGAATTACTTAACACATACAAGAATGACTGAATTTGCTAGAATTAATTCACTTATTTTGTAAAAAACTTATAGACTTAGCAATTTATTGCCCTATAGACTTTTATTCAATCAACCCCTCTCCCAACCTCTCCCTAGAAGAGGAGCAATGTTCTACATTTTACAAGTTGCTTAGTATGAGATACTTCGCTTCGCTCAGTATGACGAATGCCTTCGTTCTCTCAAAAAACTCTAAATAAATATAAAAATTTATAAACTTCATTATGGTTTTTGGAACACGAAAATATATTCGTGAGTAAAAATACTAAAACCACCAGCTAAAGCTCTATAACGCCACAAGTTAGCAGTTCTACCCTTTCCTCTTTCATTTCCTTGAATATCTTTAACAATAGTTGATTTTAGAATAAAACCTAATTTTCTCATTCTATTCATACATTCAAACCCCAAAGGTTGAACTTCAGAATTTTTATAGCTATCGCCAATAATCAAGCAAGCAAAACGACCTTTTTCTAATAAGTCATAACCGTTTTTTGCAACTTTTTCGAACATATCATAAAATTCTTCTGTTGTTGCACAATTAGACAAATCTTCTTTTTTATCTGAGAATTTGATAATATCATCATATGGAGGGTGAAGCATCAAAAATTGAGCTTTTTCTTCGCCCATAATATCAAGTCTTGCTTTAACTTTTTCAACAGCCAATTCACTTGTAGAATCAGCACAAATAATATTCACATCTGTTACAAGTTGTTTTGGAGTAAATTTTTCTGAAACGCTTTCTGCCAATTCATCTTTTAATTCTACACCAATACAACGTCTATTCATATTTATTGCTTCGATACCAGAAGTTCCAGAACCAAAGAACAAATCAAGAACTACATCATTCTTTTTTGTATATCTTTCATACATTTGTTGAGCAATTTGAGGGATATAATTTCCGTGATATTCGTTAGAATGCCCATGTTCTCTCAATCTTGAAGGGAATTGCCATAGAGTTCCGGTCAAAATGTGAGCATAATCTCTCCATCTTTTTAAATTTATATCACTATATTTGGTAGTCTTTACGTCAGGTTGTTTTACAATCTGCAAGTCTGCCTTTTTCTTTGGCTGTAATTTTAAATTTGATAAAGCTTTTCTAACCAAAATGTCCCCCGTATAATTATCCAAGTCTTCTTTTACATTCCAATATTATTAAATTGTTTCAAATTTGTAATCAAACATTTAGATGATTTTGTGTTTGATGTAGATTGAGATTGTAGATTGAGGGGGAAAACAAGAAGCAGAGTAATGGCAAGAATAAGACAATTATCAAAACATCTAATCAACCAAATTGCAGCGGGAGAAGTAATTGAGCGTCCTGCATCAGTTGTAAAAGAATTGGTAGAGAATTCTGTGGATGCAGGAGCAACAAGAGTAAGCATAGAAATTACTAATGAATGCAGAGATATACGTGTTGCAGACAATGGCTGCGGAATTCATCCTGATGACATTTTGCTTGCTTTTTCAAAACACGCAACAAGTAAAATCAAAGAAGATGACGATTTATTTGACATTCATACCCTTGGATTTAGAGGGGAAGCTCTTGCCAGTATAATTTCTATCGCTAAATTAACCTGTATTACAAGAACAAAAGAATTTGAAACAGGAACAAAGGTAACTTGCGAAAATTCAGAAGTAAAACAAGTTGAAACAGGTTGTGCAGTGGGAACAATTATGGACATCAAAGACTTATTTTATAATGTCCCTGTTCGTTTGAAATTTTTAAAAAGTTCAAATACAGAATTTTCTTATATTCAAGAAATTGTTCAAGCTATTGCCCTATCCCATCCTGAAGTATCAATTGAGTTGAAAAAATTCGGAAAAACTGTTCTAAAAACAACAGGACAAAATAATCTTACTCAAACAATAAAAGAGGTTTACTCATCAGGCGTTACTAACAGTTTGAAAGAAGTTTTAAAAACAGATGCGATTTCTGGACTAAAAATTAGCGGATTTGTAAGCACTCCGGATTATACCCGTTCTAGCAAGAAAAGTTACCACTTATACATAAATTCTAGAAGCGTTAAATGTCCAATTTTTCAAAAATCAATAGATATGGTTTATAAAAATCTAACCGCAAATAACAAATACCCATTTGTTGTTTTAAATCTAGAGATTCCGCCACACGATGTGGATGTAAATGTCCATCCAACCAAAAAGGAAGTTAGGTACAAAAATCCAAACCAAATTTTCAATTTTATATATTCAGCCGTTGAAGCTGGTCTTTCAAATTACAAAGAAAAACCTAGAGAAGAAGCACATTATTCTTCTTTTGAAAGATATGAACAACCAAACGATACCATTGTAAATTTTACGCCACAAGCAAAAGAAGTTTATGTAGATGAAAAAGAAGATACAATGTACGTTTCTGATTTAGGAATGAAACAAATTGAAGAATCTCAACAATTTGCTACTCAACACCGCCAAGAACAAACATTTGTACAACAAAAACAAATATTTTCACCTCAAACAACTGCTACAATTGAACCATCAGACAAAATTATAGGTCAATATCACGATACTTATATCCTGATTGACACAGAAGAAGGGTTAGAAATTGTTGACCAGCACATAGCCCAAGAAAGATATATTTACGAAAAATTAAAATCCGAGAAAAATATAATTTCTCAAATGCTGTTTGTTTCAGATGTAATTCAAGTTTCTTCAACAGAAGCAGAACTCATAAAAGAAAATATAGAAAAGTTTGAAAAGTTTGGCTACGGAATTGAATTTCTAAATGATACAGAACTTATCTTCCGCAAAGTTCCGCAATTATTATCAAAAGCAAATCCGAAAGACATTATTGCAGATATTTTGCAAAATATTGAAGGAGATATTGACAATCTTGAAGAAAGAATTCTTATCACCACATCTTGTAAAGCCTCTGTAAAAGCAAATACAAAACTTTCAATCTGGCAAATGGAAGATATTATCAAAAAATGGCGAACAACAAAAATGCCTTATACATGCCCGCACGGACGACCGATTTCTAAAACAATTCCACACAAAGAACTTGCAGGATTTTTCCAACGAGCTAAGTAATTTTTAAATTATCTAGGCATCATATCGCTTGAACGATTTTTCAATTGATTTAGAGATAATTTGTTTTGTTGAATCATATTCAGTTGTCAAAGAAGAAATTTCAGTATCAAGATTTTTCATCTTCAAATCGATTGTATCTTCTTTGTTTTCAATCTTAGCTTTTTCAGTATTATATTTAGCTTCAGCTTGAGCAATAGCTTCAGTATCAGCTACTTCTGAAATATTTGTATCGGTAGAATAACTTCCTTGGTAATAGTTACCATCTGTAGAAATTGAAGACAAATAAACCATTCCGCTCTTCATCATTTCTTGCAAGTAAGAAGTATCATCAATCATATCATTTTCAGTCCAGCCGTTCATACAAATTTTGTTGAACAATGCATCATAAAAACCTGCTTCTAATGATTGATTTTCATCAGTTATTTCTGTACCGTTTACAACAGTGAAAGTATAAGAATTTATTTTATCATCATACAAATTAGCATCTGTAATTTTACCTTTGTTGTAGCTGTAATTTGAATTGTCTATACCTTGTTGATATTGAACAAAAGCAGTCATAAATACTTCAGTCAAGTTTGTCAAACTGATTGCAACTTCTGATGTAGCTCTGTGTCCATCATCACCGTGATGTTTATTAGCATCTGCAGAATATACAAAACCAATATAATCTTTAGCAGATTTTTGGATACTTTCATCATAACCCTTGTTACAATGCCAATTCAACTGAGTACCAACTTCTTCCATTACTTGACCATAGGTTTTATCACCACCAGCCGGAGTACAACCAGAAAGAGTAACTTTTCTTGTTTCATGTTGGTTTTTGTCTTGACGAGCAGCAATCATACCCTCTGCGTAATCTTCAATATTACTGTTTGGATAAACTAAATCATAAACAGTATTGTATGCAAATTGAAGAGCCGCATCGTTAGCTGTAGAGCCGCCAAAAACTGTTTTGAACTGATCAACCAACCAATTCAAGAATGAACTGTCATTTTCACTTGTACCAACAATTTTTTCTTGCAAAATTGCAGTTGTAGGAACAGGAGTTTTTTCAGCTCTTTCTGATTCATAAGCTAAAACATAGTTAGTCTTAGAAGTTAACAAGTCATATAATGTAAATGAGCCACCGGCAGAAGAGTTACAATATTCTTTTGATTTTGAACCATCGCTATTATAAGCAACTAAGTGTTCATAACGTGTAGCATCATCACTATATATGTTCCAATTAGCGTTGTTATCAAGGCTAGAACCCATACTCATACCATAATCACTGGTAGAAGAAGTATTAGCTTTGATTAATTCAAGAACTTCGTCATAAGAACAATCAGAAGTTGAAACTGTAACATTTGTTGTTGTACCTAAACCAATAGTGTTTCCATAAGTTGTACCTTGAATAGTTGTAGCTTTTGCAGATGTAATAACATCATTTGCAGCTAATGCTTCAATAAATTTGTTACGAACATCTGATGATGGAGTTCCGGTTAAACCTTCTGCAGGAATACCTGCAGCTCTGGCTGCTGCTGCGTAACTTGAATTTAATACAACTCTATTTTTTGCATCGGTAACTAATTTCGGATAATAATCATTATAAATAGAAGGTGTCATTAACAAACCATAAGACACATCCATATTGCTTGTATTAGAACCTGTATAATCATAAACAAGTTTTGTATTATTCAAACTGTTTTGATATTCAGAAGAAATTCTTTCCATATCACGAGATAGAGCAATCTTTTGATGAGATAAGCTCATTGATTGGAATTCACAGTCTGACTTTCTTGCTGTGATGGTTAATAATCTAGCTTGTGCTGCAGATAATCCCATTGTTTTCCTTTCATCATCTCGTAACTTTAGTGCTATCATGGTCTATATCGGCGTTTAGACCATAAAACTTTAGTATTTTATCTAACATGTTTTACAAAAGTTTACAATTTTTAAAATACTGAATTTGAGTTATGATTGAGAGATAGCAATATAGTTTGTAATGATTAATATAGGAAATAAGGAGAGAAAAATGGCAAAAAGAATTGGTATCGACGTTGGCGGAACAAATGTAAAAATCGCCTTGGTTGACGACAATGGAAAAATTATATATTCAAACAGCGTTCCAACATACGCAAAAATGGGTTACGAATATACTGTTAACAACATCAAACAAGCAATCCGTGATTTGATGAAAGAAACTAACACAACTCCAACCGACATTGAAGGAATCGGTTTTGACTTTCCGGGACAAGTTGATTGCAAAACAGGTGTTGTAAAATTAGCTCCAAACATTCCAGGCTGGGTAAATGTTCCTATTGCACAAATGATTGAAGACGAATTCCACATCCCAACAAGAATTGATAACGATGTTAGATGTGCAGCTCTTGGGGAATTAAAATTCGGAGCAGGCAGAGGATGCGAAAACTTTATTTGCATTACTGTTGGAACAGGTATCGGCTCAGGCATCGTTATTAATGGAAAAGTTGTTCGTGGTGCAACTAATGCCGCAGGTGAACTTGGTCATATCAAATTGCAAATGAACGGTGGACCAATTTGCGGTTGTGGAGATACAGGCTGTTTAGAAGCATTTGCTTCCGGTCCTGCAATTGTTGCAATGGCTCAAGATTACATCAAAGGTGGAAAGTCAACAAAATTCAGAGAAATGGCTGCCGCTGAAGGTGGAGAAATCACACCATATATGGTTGCCAAAGCTGCAGAAGAAGGCGACCCTGTTGCAAAAAGAATTTTTGAAATCGTTGGTGAATACATCGGAATCGGTTTAACAAGTGTTATCAACCTTCTTAACCCTGAAAGAGTAATCATCGGTGGTGGTGTAGCAGAATCAGGCGAATTGCTACTTGCTCCAATCAGAAAAACAATCAAAGAAAGAGCAATGGTTGTAGCAGGTAATGCCGTTGAAATCGTTCCGGCTCAACTAGGTAATAGTGCCGGTGTAATCGGTGCTAGTATGCTAATCGAAGGTTAGTAATTTATACAAAGACTTACCGCCCGACTCAGTTTGAGTCGGGCATTTTTGTTTTCAGAAACTTTTTCTTTTACTTAACGTCTAAATAGTTAAAGAAGAGAAAAGGGATAGCAAATGGAGCTTTTTAAAAACTTGATTTACGAATACCAAAAAGGTATACGAGATTTGGCACTATACACTTGTCATCCAGAAGGCGTTAAAAAATATCTAAAATTTTTAGAACTTACAAAAACGCCTTATAAAATTTTCAATTTACCTCCCAACAAGTGCAACATCTTCTTTGGAAATGAAAAATGTTTGAACATTTTGACAAATTTTTCTTCCCAAAATTTGAATAAACTTACACCCCAAGAAGATTTTATTCTTGGTATCATGCTCGGATATTCTCGAAATGAACAATACACAAGGTTTTTGAGCAAAATTAGTCCAACTGTAACTTTTTGTAAAAATAGTTAAAAAATATCCTCCAAATGGTGTATCCATCAATAAGTTGATGCAAAGATTGAGAAAAAGCATGCTTTTCAGTAATAATAAGCATTTCCATTGGGTTGATATTTTCTATTATTAAGTTATGTAAAGCATTGTATCAAAAGACTTTATGGGGCGGAAATCATGACCCTGACATGATTTCCGCCATATTGACAACAAGTGAAAAACACATCGAATAAATATTTTGGACTTAGCTCAAAGATAGAGTACAATTAAAGTATGCTCATGAATGGAGCTACTTTCTTGTAGAGGTGAATGATTGATGTTTGAAACAGTAAAAAATAATCTTTTGCAAATACAAGAAGAAATCGCACCTTGTAAACCAAAAATAATTGCAGTTACAAAGTATTTCGACAAAGAAGCAATAATTTCGGCATACAATGCGGGATTGAGGGACTTTGGAGAATCGAGAGTAATTGAGGCTTCGGCAAAAATAGAAAGTCTGCCGGAAGAAATGAGAAAGAATTCAACATTCCATCTTATCGGACACCTACAGACAAATAAAGTTAAGCACGCCATCAAAACTTTTGATTATATTCATTCTGTAGATACTGTTAAACTTGCACAATGTATTTCAGAACACGCCGAACAAATCGGAAAAGTTCAAAAAGTACTCGTAGAAGTTAACAACGCAGGGGAAGAGCAAAAGTTTGGATTTTCAAAAGAGGGGATATTTGAAAATTTTGAAGAGATGAAAAACCTCAAGGGAATTGAAATAGTTGGGGTTATGAACATGGCACCTTTAGGAATAGCAGAAGAGGAAATTAGAAAACTGTTCTCAGAAATCGTTCAAATTAGAGATGATTTAGAAAAAGAATTTAACTGCAACTTGAAAGAGATTTCAATGGGTATGAGCCAAGATTACAAAATCGCAGCTCAAACAGGTTCGACAATGCTAAGGATAGGTAGAAAATTATTTAGATAACAGACGGAGGAAAAATCGGTGGCAGCAATAGCAGATAGTTTCAGAAAAGTAGTAGATTTTGTAATGGATGGATTCCGTGGTGAAAATCCATTTGATGATATAAATGATGAAGATTATGATGATAATGATTACGATTACGTTGAAGATGGAAACGCTTTAAGAGAACCAGCTCCATCATTCACACCAGTTCCAATGATGGAAAAACGTCAAGAATCAAAAGTTATCAACCACCCAAGCATTAACAGAGGTGGAAGTGAAGTTGTAGTTGTTGAACCTCGTTCTTTCGATGATGCTGCCGCTATCGTTCAACATCTTAAAGATAGAAAAATTGTTATGCTAAACCTTCACTTATTGGACAAAGAACAATCTCAAAGAACTATTGATTTCGTTTGTGGTGCTTCTCAAGCTCTTAACGGAAATCCTAAAAAAGTTGGAGATTTAGTTTTCGTATTTGCTCCAAGCAACGTAACATTATCTGCTGACACAACAGCACAACAAAGCAAATTTAATGATTCATTGTGGAGAACATCTCTACAATAGACATTTTTAGTATGAGAAGAGAGATAGTTTATAATTCGGGCAATCGTAATTCGATTGCCCTTTTTTTAGGGTAATACTTAACAAAATTATAAAAACTATCGACAAATTGTTATGTTTATTATATATTAGGGCTACATGCAGAAACAGAAACATAAAAGGAGAATTTTATTATGCAAGTTATATTAAAAAAAGAAATTCAAAACTTAGGTGAAGCTGGCGACATCGTTAACGTTAAAGACGGTTATGCAAGAAACTTCTTATTACCTCAAGGTGCAGCAGAAGTTGCTACAACAGGTGCTTTAGAAAACAGAGAAAAAAATATCGCTAGAATCAAAGCTAAACAAGAAAAATTACACCAAGAAGCTTTAGAAAAAGCTGCAGCTATTGAAAAATTCGGTAAATTAGAATTATCTGCAAAAGCTGGTGAATCTGGTAAATTGTTCGGTACAATCACAACTAAGAAATTAACTGAAGAATTAGCAGCTCAAGCTGGTATCGAAGTTGATAGAAAAGCTGTTTCATTGAACGCTCCAATCAACAAAATCGGTAACTATGTAATGTTAATCAAATTAACTTCAAAAGTTAAATGCGAATTAAACATCTCAGTTTCAGCTTCAGAAGTTGTTAAAGAATCTATCGAAGAAACTGAAGAAACAGCTGAATAGTTTTGGATGTGTGAATGAATCAATATTCAGGTCTAAAGTTACAAGCATTAGCAATTGGTTCACTTCCACACAACAATGTTGAAAAAGCTATGAATGTGGTGAAAAGAGATTTTTCTCAAATCCCATTTTTCCCACAATTGAAAAATATCAACAAAAACGAAGACATGATTTCTCAAGTATTGGAAGGATTGCCTTCGTTTTTGCCTTCTATGTTAAAAAATTTGTCTATAAACCCTGAAAGTAAAGAATTTTCTCAAGATTTAAAATCTTTTTTAGCAGATTATGAACAAATAATTTCAAAAAATAATACTGAAATACTTGAAAACTACAAAATATCAAAAGAGTTTTCTTCCTCTTTTGAAGAGTTTGAAAAAATAATTAAAGAAACCAAACCCCCATTTGCAAAAGGGCAAATTGTCGGTCCATTTACACTTGCAACAACACTTAAGGATAATAATTGTATTGCAGTAATCAATAATGAAACAGTAAAAGATGTTGTTATAAAATTATTAAGTCTTAAAGCACTTTGGATAATTAAAAGAATCAAAAAAGCTAATCCGGAAACAATACCAATTATTTTTCTTGATGAACCATCAATTTCAAAACTCGAACATACTACATATACAAAAATTTCAAAATCCGGTGTTAGCCAGATGCTAAAAGGAGTTTCAGATATAATAAAAGCAAATGGAGGAATAAGTGCAATCCATTGCTGCGGAAAATGTGATTGGTCAATCCCAATAAATGCAGAAATAGAAATTCTTAACCCCGATGCTTTTACATTTGCTGAAAATTTTAGTATCTATGCTCCAATGATAAAAAAACACCTTGAACAATGGAGAAAAATAGCTTGGGGGCTTGTTCCTACAGATAATGAAAAAATTAAAACAGTAACTTTAAAAATTCTGATAAAAAAATTTGAGCAAGCTGTAAAATATTTGACTAATAAGGGGATTGATGAGAAACTTATTATAGACAATTCACTAATCACATCTTCTTGCGGAGCAGGTTCATTAAGTATAAATGACTCCGAGCGAGCAATGGATTTAGTAGCAGAATTATCAAAAGAATTAAGAGCGAGGTTATAAATTTGACTGTTAAATTAGCAATCACAGGAAAAAGCGGAAACGGAAAAACAACTATTGTAAAAGCATTTTTAGAACTTTTTAAGGAAATGTTTCCGGAAAAATCAATTTTACTATTTGATAATGATTTGACAGGAGAATTAGGACATAGTTTCGGTTTAGATATTAGAAACACTATTTATGGTATCAGAAGCGGAAAACACGAATATAAAACGGGTATTCCTGAAGATATGACCAAACAAGAATATATTGAATGGGCAATGGAAGATATTCTTGTTCCACTAAGCGATAATGTTGATATAATAGTTTCTTGGTTTGTTGGCTCAAAAGATTGCAGATGCCCAATCACTAAACAAATCAATGATGCCGTTTACAAACTAATTAACAGATACGATATTGTAATCTTTGATTGCGAATTTGATTTAAAATACTTAAATCAACTCGTAGATACAGAAATGGATTGTACAATTATTGTTGCAAAACCGTCAGAAGAATCAGCACATCTTGCAAAGCGTATTGAAGAATTTAGTGCAAAATATGCTGCAGGAAACCAATTAGGAGTTGTAATCAACAAAGTTGACAACGACAACCTGTCTTCGGTTTACGAACTCTTGAATAAATATGAACTTGATGTTCTTGGAATTATCCCATTTGATAAAGAACTAAAAAATAATCCAATGACACGAGATTCAAAAGCAGTACAAAATGCAATAAAAGAATTTTATTTTAGATTAAATTTACCTCAAGCAAAACAATAGATAGCGAGAACAAATGACAACAATACTAGACGGGAAAAAGTTACGAGATAAAATAATTGAAAATTTAAAAACAAAAGTTGACAAGTTTGATAAAAAACCAATTCTTGTTGTAATTTTAGTTGGCGAAAATCCTGCCAGCAAAATTTATGTAAACAACAAAAAGAAAATGGCAGAAAAAATTGGAATTAATTCAGAAGTAATAAACTATCCTGCAAATATTACCGAAGATGAGCTTTTGAATAAAATTGAAGAACTTAACAATGATAAAAATGTTACCGCAATTCTAGTACAATTGCCACTGCCAAACCATATTTCAAAAGATAATGTAATGAACAAAATTACACCATCAAAAGATGTGGATGGATTTACACCTTACAATTTTGGAAAACTTTTTTCAGGCGAAATTCCTACAGTCTATCCTTGTACGCCCAAAGGAATTTTACTTTTGCTTGATGAATATAATATCGACCTCGAAGGCAAACATGTTGTAATTGTCGGACGTTCAAACATCGTTGGCAGACCTCTTTCACAAATGATGTTGAATAGAAATGCGACAGTAACAGTTTGCCATAGCCATACAAAAAATCTTTCTCAAATAACAAAAACTGCAGATGTGTTGGTTTCTGCAGTGGGGAAAAATATTATAGAAGGGGAAATGTTAAAAACTAATTGTGTGATAGTAGATGTCGGAATTTTTAAGGATAAAAACGGGAAAACCCGAGGAGACGTAGATTTTGAGAGTGCCTCAAAAATCGCATCTTTCATATCACCTGTTCCTGGGGGTGTTGGTCCGATGACAATTGCATCATTAATGCTCAACACTGTGGAACTTTTTGAAAAGAATTCTCTATAACAACTACTTATTAGTTGCTGCCTGATAGGTTCAATGTACAACTTGATTTGATATTGTTTTGAACAAGTGTCTTCATTGAAGAAATTTGGCTATCAATTTCTGTTATTTGAGAATCTAATAAATCTTTTTCGGAACCTAACTGTTCATCTAACTGTTCATAATAAATGTAATCAGCATCATCTTGATAATCTTTGTTATCATAACTTTTTTGAATTGCACTCATTTGTGATTCTGCTAATTGAATTTGGTTTTGAATACCAACTTGTTGAAATTGTAAAAAGTTTTTTTGTAAAGTCAATAAACTCTTTTGACTTGCTAATGCTAAAAATGCCATATCTCGTCTCCTTATTTATTTTTTTATTGCTCTCTCCTATATAAAGTATTTTGAATATGTTCAATTTCACAAAAGGATTAGTTTGTTACATTTATTTACATTTACAATAAATGTAAATTACTTGCCTACAACATGTGCTTAGGGTAAAATAAGAATAATACTGGGGAGGAATCAGGTTTAATGCCGAAAATAGCAAGAGCATACAACAATAGAGATGGTCAAACATCAGAAATATTAAGTTACTCGCACTCACAGTTTGATAGTTATTCTTACGGTCATTCTTCTTATAGAAGACCTTCACAAACTGAATATAATGAACGTTACAAACATTTAAGGGAAGAAAACAGACATAACAGACGCCCTCGCAAACGTAAAACTTTTGCCCAAAGTATGGTGTCGGGTTTGATTATTTTATTCTTACTTGCCTGTGTTATGCCTTTTTCATTCAATAACATTACAAAAGCAATGTTTGCTCCTACCCCATATAAAAATATTCAAACAGATTTAAAAGATTTAAGTTTCCCAACACATAACTATCTTTCAAATGCTTGGTCTATGGGGAATAGAGATTTCAGATTTGCAGCCAATGAAAAAGATGCTCAAATGATTCCGGTAAAAGAAAATGTTAACATGCCGGTTCTTCAAAGTGAGTTAACAAATCTTATGGCTCAATACCCAACCATTCAACCTTCTGTATATGTTTGGGATTATGAAACAGGAAATTATGTTGATATTAATGCTTCAAAAGTTTATGCAACAGCAAGTATTATTAAAATTCCTGTACTCATAGATTTATTCAAATCAATTGAAGCAGGGCAAGTTTCACTAGATGAAACAATGCCTTTAACAGAATATTTTAGAACTGAAGGTTCCGGAAGTTTGCAATTCAAAGCAGCAATGTCTGAATATACAATAGATAAACTTGCAGAACTTATGATAACAGAATCCGATAACTCTGCAACAAATATGCTTATGACAAGAGTAGGTTCTATGGCTGATGTAAACCAAGCTATTAGAGATTGGGGTTTAAAAAATACCGAAGTTCAAACTTGGTTACCTGATTATGCAGGAACAAACCATACAACCGCTCGAGAAATGGGTAGAATGCTTTATAACATTGATGAAAATGACAAGTTCTTAACTCAAGAATCAAGAGCTAAAATTTTGAACTATATGGGTCATGTTCATAATAATAGATTAATCCATGCCGGTTTAGGTGCTGGAGCTGTATTTTTACACAAAACTGGCGATATTGGCACAATGCTTGGAGATGCAGGAATTGTAATTGCTCCTAACGGGAAAAAATATATCGTTGTAATTCTTGCAAACAGACCACATAACGCAATTGAAGGAAAAGATTTTATCGTTCACGCATCTGAAATTATTTATAACTACATGGTGAAATAATAATGCTAAAAGAATTACTGGAAACAAAACATTGTTTTAAGTTAGTTTGTGGAGCCGGAAATGAAGATATAGAAGAAATTAAACGGCTAGTATATATTTACGCAATTGCGGGTTGCAGATTTTTTGATTTATCTGCAAATGAAGAAGTTATCAAAGCTGCAAGAGAAGCTCTTGATATGGCAAAAGTTTATGATGCCTATTTATGCGTAAGTGTTGGGATAAAAAATGATCCACACGTGGAAAAAGCCGTAATTGATTACGAAAGATGCGTAAACTGTGGAGCATGTGAAGAAATTTGCCCGCAGAAAGCAATTCACTATGCGAAAGTGAAAAAAGAAAGATGTATCGGCTGTGGGAAATGCTGGAAAGTATGTTCAAGGGCTGCAATATCATATATTTCTGAAGAAAAAGATTTAAAAGAAATCCTTCCTCCAATAGTTGAAAACGGAATTGATTGCATAGAATTCCATGCAATGGGGCTTGATGAAAAAGAAATTTACACAAAATGGGAATACCTTAACGAAAATTACGAAGGATTATTAAGTATTTGTACAAGTCGTGGAAAACTGAGCGATGAAGCCCTTGTTGAAAGAATTAAAAACATGACTGCAAATAGAGAACCATACACGACAATTATTCAAGCTGACGGATTCCCAATGAGCGGCGGAGATGACAATTACAAATCAACCCTCCAAGCAATTGCAACAGCCGAAATTGTCCAAAACGAAAAACTTCCCGTATATTTAATCCTTTCCGGAGGCACAAATGGTAAGACTTCAGAGCTTGCAAAAATGTGCGAAATCTCCTACAACGGAATTGCAATAGGGTCATATGCGAGAAAAATTGTTAGAAGATATATAGAAAGACAAGATTTTTGGACAAATCCAAATGTTGTGAATGATGCTCTTTTAATTGCCAAACCATTAGTTGATAGTGTGATTTTATAGTGAGATTATTATGGATATTTTTTATTTAAAAAAAAGTGAATTTTTAGAAAATATTGACTACAAAACACTAAAAACTTTTTCTGACAACAGGGAATTCAATTCCAAAGAAAAGGAAGAAGAACACCTTTTGGGACTTTTTCTAACTAAATTTATTGCAAAACACATATACGATATTCAAAATACAGAAATTGAAATCATAAATAAAAAACCAGTTTTCAAAAATGCAAAATTATACTTCAGTATTTCGCATTCCAAAGATATTGTTCTTGTAGTATTCAACAATAGCAATATTGGTGCAGATATTGAATATATGGAAAACGGTAAAAATTTTAAACTTATAATGAATAGATACGGAATAAAAACCTCAAACCCGACAGCTAAAGAATTTTACAGGTTTTGGACAGGACATGAAGCAGAAATTAAACTTGGAAACCGCAATATTAAATCATTGTTTTCCGAAATCTTAGAAGATAATTATATGCTAACTTGCGTTTCAGATAATATTTTTGTTTCAAACTTCCAAATAAAAAAATTGAATATTAAACAAAACAACGTTGATTTAGAAAAAGAATTCACTAATCCTCAAAATATCAAATGTGACATTGTTGCATAAGTTGTTTATTTGAAGGATATTAAAACATAGAAATAAAAATAAAAATAAAAGGGAGAAAAATATGACAGACATAAAAGCAGTAATTCTTGCAGCAGGAAAAGGTACAAGAATGA
>CAKUTL010000021.1 GCA_934692295.1 uncultured Candidatus Melainabacteria bacterium | reverse complement strand
AGTTTTGCAGAGTTTGCAAAAAATTATGACCTTGATGTTCCTCATGCTCTTGAATTGGAACTTATGAGCAAACATATCAAAGAATTATTAGCAGGAAAATCTGTTTACTTGCCAAAATATGACATGTCAGGTACTGCAAAAAGATATGATAATTATACATTAGCCAATCCTTCCAAAATTGTTATTTCGGAAGGATTATTTACGCTTACAGACAAAATTAAAGATGCTTTCGATTTTAAAATTTATGTAGATGTAAGAAGCCATGTTCAAAAAGAAAGATTTTATGTAAGGGCAAAAGAAAGAGATTTAGGCGATTCAGCAGATGGAATTTACAAAAACGCATCACAAAAGGCTGAAATTTATATCAGACCTTGTAAGGCTGAAGCAGATATTGTATTGTCAGGAGAAGCAGTAAGAGCTAGATATAAAGCTTTTTTGAATAAATTGATTTGTATTGTTCAACAAGAAAATTTTAGAAATAAAGAAATTTAGAAATTGTTTTTCGTCTGGCAATGAGTCGCAAATTGTGATATACTTGTGTTGTAAAATTTAATGCGGGCATAGTTCAGTGGTAGAATGTCTCCTTCCCAAGGAGAAGATCGCGAGTTCGAGTCTCGTTGCCCGCTAATATTTTTGAATTATTGGGAATAAAAATATTGCCTGCAAATAAAAAAAGAACCGGAAAATCCGGTTCTTTTTTTATCGTTTATTTACTAAGCCTTTCCGAAAATAATAATTGGAATATCGTTATCTTGAGCATACTTTCTCAAGAATTTTGGAATTCTTTCATATGGTTTGTCATAAGCAAATACAGCTTGGATTTTTGGTCGAGATACCAACATCTCATTATATTGACGACCACCTGAACGTTTACGTGATTCCATTTCTTCAAAAACTTGTTTTAATTTTTCCGCAAAGTTACTATCGACTTTTTCAATATCAGTCAAAGACTTACAACCTTGGATTTTTTCAAGTAATCGAATATATTCATCATCATCAATTCCCATCTTCTTTTTAATTAAATCAGGAATGTAATCTCTATATCCTGAACGGTCAGATCTCCAAGCATTTCGGTCCAATCCTTTTGGATTTCTTTGACCATGGAATAAGTAATCGGATTTAAGAAGTTCTATTGATTTTTCGTATCCGGTTCCGAAATCTGAGCAATAACCGGCGTGAATATCGTTTGTATTTACATCCAAGATGAAACCTTGTTTTCTGAATACTTTATAACTCTTTGTATCAATATAAGAAGTACTCAATAATGCTTCTGTATCAATAGTTGAGAAGGTATTGAATTTTGACATTTGATCTTCTCTATCTAGTGCGTGAACAATGCCTCTCCAATTATCTTTTGTTGTACCGGAAGCAAAACCGTATGCACTTAAATCATCTGCGGCTTTATCCATATAAAGAACAGTATTTTTAATACCATCCGCAGATTTTGTTACCCCGCCTGTAAGTTTTGAGGCTTTTGGAATAACCGTTTGAGGAAGGACAATTTGAGTTGAGTGGATACGCTTAATATATCCATCAACAAGTTCACTCATTTGTTCTAATGTTTTTCTGTGATGTTCAAAGAATGAACTATCTTTTTTAACAGCCTTCATGTCAGCTTCACAAAGAATTTTTGCAAGTTCAAATGTATTTGTATGTCTTGAATCAAAAGCAACATCTTGGGCGATTTGACGGACTTTTTCCGGAGTATTTTTAGGATTGTTCAATCTATCTAACCAGTTGTGAGATTTGATAAGTTCATAAATTTTCAATTGCTGTTCTTCAGGAAGATTCATCTTTTGAATGATGTAAAAGGCATCAAAAGCAGATTCCATAGGGTGAGCCAAATCACGCATACCTTCTGTTTTTGTAATATCGTGAAGTAAAGATGCGATAGATAAAATTTTCTTATCTTCTGTTGAAAGAGTTTGGAATTTCGGATTAGAAACAACACCTTGTAAAACTTTCAATGTATGTTTATCAAGAGTATAAGCATGAGTTCGGTGTTGAGCTTTACCAATCATTGGTCTAAGTTCAGGTAAACCTTGCAAAATGTCATTCAAATCTCGTTCAAAATCAGGACTTGCGTTAGTTACTTTAATTGGGTTCTTTTCAGAAAATTCCACAACTAACGGTCTTATTTTTTCAACAACATTTTTAGTTTTTCTATCAGAAATTTCAGCTAACTTGTCGCCATTATTCAGATTGATTGGATAACCTTTCAATACCCCATTTTCAATTTCAAAACCATAGTAGTCCATTACTTTTTGTTGTTCTAATGGTTCTAAGTTTTTCATTGCATCCGTAACTTTTGTAACAAATTCAGAACGAGGAATTTTTAATTCCAACTTAACTTTATTGAAATCAACATCTTTGACAGATTTATCCAAATTATGCAAACCTTGGTCAAAGAAAGCCATTTGTTGAGGAGTTAAAGGTTTTGTGTTGATACCGATTGATTTAGCAAGTTTTGCTAACAATCCGCAGTATTCTTCTTGGTTTTTAGGAAGCAAAGGACACATATCAGAAGCACCAAAACCAAAAGAATTAGCATTGTTCTTAACCAATTTTTCCATCAACTTTTTCTTTTCAGCTTGGCTAAGTTCATTGATATTCTTTTTGCCAACAAAATCTTCAAATCTTAAATATGTCAAAACATCATTATCACCTTTAAACTTCGATAATGTTTCATCAGGAATTGCATTGATTTTAGCAATTACCTCTGATGGTTTAAATTCTTCAATAATAGTGCTTAAAGTTCCGGGCATAACATGTTCTAATGCTTTATCTTTTAATGAAGTATAAGCCTTAGTAAATTTTTTAATATCAAAATTTTTGTCTTCTAGCTTGTGAGAAAGACTGTAAAGCTCTAATCTGTTTCCAAAATAACTAGCAAAAGAGCCTTTTTTAAGAGATTTTATTAATATATACAAATCTTTTGAAGATAAATCCGGATTTCCCTTAAGAATGCTTATAGGCTCAAGAGATTCAAACATTTTTCTACTTACATTATGTGCTTCATTAACTTTTTCACAAATAGCTATTATTCTTTGTGCATTTTTAGGATTATTTTCCAATATCTTAGGCACATCATAAGAGTGAATAGCACAGAAAGCATCCAGATTTTCAGTATTCATTCTAACTATATATTTGACTAAAGTTTCAACATCTGCGGCTTTTGTCTTTGTTGTATCAATATTAGATAAAAAAGAACCATATGATATATCATATGAACCCAATGGAACTTTGATTTTATTTTCTAAGAAATTAGAACCGGTAAGAATACGAAGAATTTGTCTAAATTCAGAATCTTTTTCAGCACGCTCAGCTAACTTAGAAGCTGTACCGCCGAGGGTATAAGGCTCAAGTGCTTTTTCCAATCCAGCTTTAGTTGTCAATTTATCAGTGAATCCATAATTTAATGTAACCCCATCAACTCTTTTTGCTATATGAGCATCTAATTCGCTTAAAGTTGGCATTTTTGGCATTAAAGGCTCATGAGAAAATGGAGGTCTTCCTATACGGAACTTGCCTCTTTTTATTTCCTTGGCAAGACCGATACCAATTCCCGCCAAAGTTATAGTCGCAGCTGTAGCAGCGATAATTTGTGGCATTTCCAGCTTAAATTTTTTCTTTTTCTTCTTTGGTTCATCAAGGGTTTTGACATCACCATTTATTTCAACTGTATCAGGCTGAGCATCTTGTTTTAAAAGATTAGTTGCATTAGTTTTATCTTCTTTTTTCTCATTATCAAGAGGTTTTACATTGGGATTAAAATTTCCAATGGACAAATTTGATTCAGTCATAGTTTTCCTTTATTTTCCACCTATGTAATTATAAACAACTCAAAATTAAAAAAATTGCGTTTTTTAATAATAATTTACAAAATTCTTCTTCCAACATCACTATACTAAATAGAACGCAAATGTCATCCTGAGTAAAGCGAAGGATCTTTTGAGAATATCTTCCTCTCCTTGGTGAGAGGATTGAGGTGAGGGGTTAAGCTAAACGCACAGGTCAGAGATTCTTCGGGTAATTTTGAAATATTTTATTCTCATTTTCTCTAATTACCCCTTAGAATGACGACCTTGGATAGGGGTTCGGGGGCATAGCCCCTGATGACTCGAGCCATTCAATCATTCGTGTTTTTCTTTTTCGGTTCTACTTTTTCTTTTTTCATCGAAATAAAAAAGAAAAAGTGAACAATTGAATTATCAAACCAACTCCCTAACCCTCAGCCATACGACACACTCGCGACTCAACTTCATTTCGTCGGTTCAGCTAGTGTCCCTTGGCAAGGGAACTTATTAAACGTTTGGGTAGAAACCCCAACCTACATTATCATTTAAAATCCTAATTAAAAGCTGGATTCTTTCGGGCAAAAGCCCTCAGAATGACGATGTGTAAAGCCTTTTTCAAATTCTGTCATTGCGAGCGAAGGCGAAGCAATCCAGCTTATTTTTAATGTCGGCTTAGTAAAGCAAATAAAATTGTAAAGAACTTATTCCCTTATTTCCTTTTCCCTATGCATGAGCTTCTTCGGGTAAAACGCAAAATAACATTACATACTCTACAGTTTATCCCTCAGAATGACAGAGTAAATTAAATGCAGATAAACCCAAATATTTTGCAGAATTTCCTAATAATTCTTCAATTTTTAAGAGCCTGTTATATTTTGCAATTCTTTCCCCTCGAGAAAGTGAACCCGTTTTAATTTGCCCACTGTTTACTCCAACAGCTAAATCTGCAATAAGGGTATCTGTAGTTTCTCCGGAACGATGCGAAATTACAGTTGTATAACCTTTTGATTTTGCAAATTTTATAGCATCTAAAGTTTCTGAAAGTGTACCAATTTGATTTGGCTTAATAAGGACAGAATTGGCACAATTTTTTTCTACACCCATTTTGATTCTGCGTAAATTCGTAACAAATAAATCATCTCCGACAAGTTGGCATTTTCCGTTTAACTGCTTTGTCAAAAATTCCCAACCACCCCAATCTTCTTGCGACAAACCGTCTTCAATAGATATAATCGGGAATTCATCCACTAACTTTATTAAAATTTCTAAAAATTCTTCGCTGGAGTAACCCTGACCTCTGATAAAATATTTGTTACCATTATAAAATTCACTCGATGCAACATCTAAACAAATTTTCACTTTATCGGTAGAATAACCTGCTGCTAAAATTGCTTCAATTATTAGCTCAATTGCCTCTATATTTGTTTTTAGCCGAGGGGCAAATCCTCCTTCATCACCCACTCCTACCGGCAAATCTCTTTTTTTCAAGATTGATTTTAAGGTGTGAAAAATTTCGACACCAATCTGCATTGCATGCGAAAAATTTTCAGCCCCAACAGGAGCTATCATAAATTCCTGAAACTCCAACCCATTATCCGCATGAACTCCACCATTCAGAATATTCATCATTGGAACAGGAAGAGTATTTCCGCAAATTCCGCCGATATACTCATACAATTCCTGTCCATAAAATTTTGATGCAGCTTTTGCACACGCAAGCGACACCCCCAAAGCTGTATTTGCGCCCAAATTTCCCTTATTGTCAGTCCCATCAAGTTCGATTATTTTTTTATCAATATCATATTGCTTTGAAATGTCATCACCTATAAGCGTTGCGGCAATAATTTTATTCACATTATTTACTGCCTGCATTACACTTTTCCCGCCGTAAATTTCAGAGTTTTTATCACGTAATTCTACCGCTTCAAATTTGCCGGTAGAAGCTCCTGACGGAACAGATGCAACCCCTTTTTCTCCAGAATATAATTCAACTTCGACCTCTAAAGTCGGATTTCCACGAGAATCTAAAATTTGACGGGAATGTATATTTTTAATCGCTGATGACATAATTTTTCTCCTAAATTTGTAGTTTAAATTTAGGGGAAATTTATGTTAGTTTCAACTAGCCGAAACTCTTAACCAATATGACTATAAATCTCTGACGGGGTGTTAATTAAAATCGTTGCACCATTTTTGAGTAAAAAATCTTCATCACGAAATCCCCAAGTTACACTGATACAAGGCATTTGAGAATTTTTTGCCGTCATAATATCAACATCGGAATCCCCAACATAAACTGCATCTTCAGGATTTAATTCAAACTCTTTTAGAACAGTAAAAACTGTGTCAGGAGCTGGTTTTTTCTTAATTCCTTGAGCTTCGTTTTCACCGGCAGCAAAATCAATATATCCATCAAAATATTTTTTACACAATTCTTTTACCGCTAAATCAAATTTATTTGAAACAACTGCAATTTTTAAACCTTTAGATTTTAAATTTGATAACATCTCTAAAATTCCCACATATGGAGCGGTTTTGTTATACATGTTTTGGGCATAATTTTCTTTAAATATTGCCAAACATTTTTCAAAATTCGGATTCTTTTTTCCATCCGGAATAGCACGTTCAATTAGCTTTGCAACTCCATTTCCCACAAATTGTCTGACTTCTTCTATTGTTCTTGTCGGATAACCAAACTTTGCAAGGGCATAATTAGTACTGTCAGCCAAGTCATCCAATGTGTTTAGCAACGTTCCATCTAAATCAAAAATAACAATTTTTTTCATAATAAAATCCTCAAAATTTATTATACCTCAAGAACTTTTTTGTGATAAATTGATTGTTGTATCAGCGGATAATGTTGATATTTTGAAAGAAGGTTATCTATGGACAAAATAACACTTGAACAAGATAAAAAAGGTGAACATTCAATATTGATGATACTTTTAGGCGGACTTGCAATTCTTGCGATTATCACAGGATTACTCACAAATTACAAAAATGAAACTCTAATTTGCTCAAAATCCAAAGACATTTGTACTGTAGAAAAAATTAATCTTTTAAACTTTAAATCTACTAAAAATTTGGTAAAATATTCTGACATTGCCACCGTTAGTTTTATGAAACAAAAAGTTAAAGGAAATAAATACGCAAAAGGTTATGCTTTTTATCTTTTGACTTTTATTCTGAAAGATAATAATCCTAAAGAAATTTTTAAAAGTGAATACTACGAAAAAGCAGACGTTGACAAGGATATAGTGAACGTGAGAAAACAAATGGAAGACCCAAATTCTGATATAGTAACCTTGAAAAGAGAGTATTAATTTATTCAAAAATCAATCTTTTGATTGTTTAAGAACAATTTTTTCATTTTCAAAATTTTGACAAAATTATATCCTGAGGATATTCCTATAAGACATACTATAAGGGCATTTTAATTTTTATTTTTGAAAAATAAATGTCAAAAAATTTGTATTTTTTACTAAATTTTAGCACTTTTTCCCAATCAATACATAAAATGGTGTAGTTTTTGATAAAAAATACATTATTTTAATGAAAACTTTTTTAAATTTTTCGCTATAATAAAGAAAAGTTTAGAAATGTTAAGAACTTAAAGCCTTGATATAACAGAGTTTTTAAACTTTTATAAAATTACATATTCCATTAATTAAAAAAAAGTAGTAGTATAAAATTATGATTTTAAAGGAGGTTTTAAAAATGTTTACAAGCAGAAAAGAACAAAAAGAAATGCAAACTCAAATTATTGAATCAGCAGGTAAAATTTACAACTACCTATCTGACAAAGGTGAAGTTACTATCAACAAATTAAGAAAAGATATGGATTTAGATGATAACTTTACTTACATGGGTTTAGGTTGGTTATCAAGAGAAGACAAAATCTCTTATACTCAAAAACCAAAATCAGTTACAGTTAAATTAGTTTAATTGAGTTGAAACCAAAATTTAAAAGGTCGGGCTATATAGTCCGACCTTTTGTTTTACATGTTTGTTAAATTTTTAAAAAGTGTTATAATCAATTCACGAGGAGAAATTATGAGTAATAATATTTTTAACCCAAAAGGTAGAATTGACCAAAGCACATTTGTTATAAATTACATTATTTTAGTTAGTTTGTATATCATTCTTGGTGTTGGATTATTCGCTGCAATGTCGCACAATTTCAGACTTGTACCGTTGACAATCGGGGTTTTATTCCTGATGAAAATATTTGTTACTTTCAATTACAAAAAAAGAATTTTTGACTGCATAAAAAATCTTCCAATTTCAATACTCATCGCCATTGTTCTAAGTTTTGATGCGGAAATTATTTCTCCACTTTTACCAAAAATCGGAGGTTCTATTTGGTTATTTTTCTTGACTGTAGTTTTGCTTTTTGTTGTTCCGGTATTAGTTTTGGCTTTTATTCCATCAAGAGAAGACTAAACTTCAAGGTCTAGCCCTTCACCTGCTTGTTTTTCAATCGCAGTTAAATAATCATCTTTAACAGCTTCAGTATATTTATCCAAGCGTTGATTTAAATCCTTTAGAGTGTCTGCTCTTTTTTCAGCTTTATTTATAAATTTCATTTTGCTAGGGAAAATAAAACCTTGAGAATAAACTGTATTTTCTAAAGGTTCACGGCCATTATCAACAACTTCAGCAGCTAAAGCTTTGCGATGATTGCATTTTCTAATAATAATATCCACAGGATTCTCTGCTTGTCTTTCAATAGCTTCATCAAAAGATTTCCAAAAGTTTTCAAAACTACTACTAGAAAGGTCTGCTGTTTGTTTTTTAAGAATAGCTTTTGCATTTGGATCTATTTTAATAGCCATTCCGAAGTTTGTTGATTGAGCATTAGGGTTAAAATTTACGTTCATATTTTCTCCTTTTTGTGAGTTAAGTAATTTTATTTTTTCATGTTAACACACATAAAAATAAAATTTGCTAGTTTGATTGCTCATTTTTTCAAACATAAAATGTTGGAGTAGAAACCCATACCTACATTCTTAAAAAGGGCGAGGGAAAATATTAATAAAAGAAAAACACGAATGACCAAATGACTCGAGTCATCAGGGGCTATGCCCTCGAACCCCTTATCCAATTTCCGTCATTCTGAGGGATAAACTGTTGAATTAGTAAGATTATTTAGCAAATACCCGAAGAATCTCTGACCGTACGCACTAGCTAGAGATCCTTCACTTAGCTCAGGATGACGTAAAAACATAAAGAACTTAGTACCTCAATGCCATAGTGCCTTAGAGCCTTCTTTATTGAACTTATTCCCCTATTTCCTTTTTCCTTATTGCCCCAATATTAGCTTCTAGACTATTCCACATTTGGAATTGCCATGCTGCGTTCGAGGTGCAAAGTATCAATCATTTTATTTAATTTTGTAAATACTTCTCTGAATTGTGGAATAGACAAACTTTGTTTTCCATCACTCAATGCGGTTGCCGGATTGTGATGAACTTCAACCATAACGCCATCCGCACCAACTACCAAACCTGCTTTTGCCATTGGTTCAATCAAATATCTTTGACCTGTTCCATGGCTAGGGTCAACAATAATTGGTAAGTGTGATAATTTTTTGATAACAGGAACGGCAGCAATATCCATCAAGTTTCTTGTAAATGCGTTATCAAAACTTTTCAATCCTCTTTCACAAAGAATTACTTGTTCATTCCCGTTATACAAAATATGTTCAGCCGCAAGTAAAAATTCTCTAATTGTACTTGCCGGTCCACGTTTTAAAACTACAGGTTTGTTACATTTACCAACAGCTTTAAGGAGTCGGAAATTTTGCATATTTCTTGCACCAACTTGAATTACGTCAGCATAATCGCAAACCAAATCCAAATCTTCAACATCCATAAGCTCTGTAACAACAAGCAATCCAGTTGCTTCTCTTGCTTGAGCCAAGTATTTAAGAGCCTTTTCGCCCAATCCGTCAAAATCGTAAGGTGAAGTTCTTGGTTTGAAAGCTCCACCTCTCAAAAATTGACAGCCAAGTTCTTTTGCAGCGGTTGCAACTTCCAAAAGTCCTTCATAATCTTCTTCTACAGAACAAGGTCCAACCATAAATACCGGTCTGTTTGCTCCTCCGACTTTTACACCGTTAGAAAATTCAATAACGGTATCATCGGATTTTCTATCTCTTGAAGCCAATCTGAACGGTTCACGGATGAATTTGATTTTCATAACTCCATCCATTGCGTCAATTCTGTTTGGCGAAAGTGTTGTTTTATCGCCTAGTGCATCAATGACAGTATGCACATCACCTTCGTGAACAATTACACGAAATTCATGTTCGTTTAGTAAATCGGTTACAGCCTTGATATTTTCAGCCGTAGCATCACGTTCCATAATTATAATCATTGCTATTCATACCTCGCTAGTTTTAAGTTTTGTTATTAAAATTATAAAAAATAAAGAAAAATAATCAAATTACATAGGACACTTTTTATTTCGGAGAAATACGACTTTTGGGGGACAAACTTATATAGGGGGTTCGGAGGCGTTGCCCCTGATGACTCGAGCCATTTGGTCATTCGTGTTTTTCTTTTTCGGTTCTACTTTTTCTTTTTTCATCGAAATAAAAAAGAAAAAGTGAACAGTTAGAAATATCAACCCCTCTCCCTTACCCTCTCCCACAAGGGGCGAGGGAACTAACTAATCGCAAATGTCATGCTGAACTGCGGATTTTGGCAAGAGCGAAGCTCGTCTAGGGGAGGATTGCGTTGAGCCAGCCGACCCGCCAATAATCCAAGACCGTTTCAGCATCTCTAGCTAATGCGTTCGGATAGAGATTCCGAAATACCAAGTAGGAACAGAAAATTACGTTTCGATTTCATCTCAACTTATTTTCTAGTCAATTCGGAATGACAGTACGGATACAATACATTGCGTCCAGTCAGAGATTCTTCGGGTAATTTTGAAATATTTTATTTTCTTTTCCTCGGTTAACCCCTCAGAATGACGTAATTGTAACGAACTTATTTCCTTATTCCACTGTTCCCTATTGCCTTTATCCTCTTATAGACTTATCAACTTATTGACCTATAGACTTATAGACTTTTAATGAACTTATCAACTTTAACCAATATCTTTATGGTGGAAATGTTTTACACCTTTGACGTAATCATCTACAATATTGCCATTACCAATAAGTTTATATTTATAAATCGTCAAACCTTCCAGTCCCACCGGTCCTCTTGCGTGAGTTTTATTGGTTGAAATTCCGACTTCTGCTCCAAATCCATAACGGAAACCATCCGCAAAACGAGTTGATGCGTTCATATAAACTCCAGCAGAATCAACATTATTCATAAATTTTTCAGCATTTTCAGCATTTTTTGTTATAATACTATCTGTATGCCCTGAACCATATGTATTTATATGTTCAATTGCTTCATCGACAGAATTTACAAACCTGTAGGACAAAATCTTGTCGCCATATTCTGTTGACCAATCATCAGGATTTGGAACAAGTTTAATTTCTGAAAGCTGCAAAGATGCCAAAAGGTCATTTGCCTTTGGAAAATCTTTATGAATTAAAAGGGTTTCTACAGCGTTACATGCACTCGGGTATTGAGTTTTTGCATCAATCACAACTCGAGATGCCATTTCAATATCCGCAGACTCATCTACAAAAATATGACAAATTCCGCTTGCGTGTCCAAGTACCGGAATTTTTGTATTTTCTTTGATAAACTTAACCAACTTGTTACCACCACGTGGGATAATTAGATTGATATAATTGTCGCATTTTAGCATTTCGGCAACATCATCTCTTGTAAAAACTTGCTGCACAACGTTTTTCGGAAACTCTTTAACTTCAGCAAGGGCAGAGTTAATTATTTCCATAATTTTTTCGTTTGTGTGCTTTGATTCTTTTCCACCTTTTAAAATTACAGCGTTAGAAGATTTTATCGCTAAAGATGAAATTTGTGAAATCACATCTGGTCTAGCTTCAAATATTATCCCCAATACACCGATTGGACAAGATATTTTGTACAAAGTTAAATCTTTATCCAACTCTCTTTTGAAAAGAGTTTTACCAATTGGGTCTTCAAGACTTGCAATATCACGAACGCCTTGAATCATATCACGCATTTTATTTTCATCTAGTTTAAGACGGTTGAAAGTGGATTTTGTAATTTCACCATCTTTAACTAATTTTTCAGCTTCTTCTAAATCTTTTTTATTTGCTTCAAAAATTTCGTTTTTACAAGTCTCAAAAAAATCTGCAATTTTATTAAGTGCAGAATTTTTAATTTCTGTATTTAATTCAGCTATTTTTAATGATGCTTGTTTTGCTTGCTTTGCAATTTCGATAAAATTCTTTTCCAAATCTTCTCTCCTAATTTTAGCGATTATAAAATTGTTATATTATCACGAGTAATAATTGCATCATAGTTTTTGAACCCTAGAATATCTGCAATATTATCTGAATGAGAACCTATAACTTTTTTACAAGATTCTGAATCGTAGTTGACAATACCACGGGCAAATTCATGTTTGTCTTCATCTAGAATAGAAATTACATCTCCTTTTTGGAAATGATTTTTAACCCCTATTACGCCAATTGGCAACAAACTTTTTTCTTTGGAAATCAAGGCATGTTTAGCACCATCATTCACGATAATTTTACCGACGATATTTGTTGCATAACCAATCCAGCGTTTCTTATCTGAAAGATTTTCGTCTGACGGTAAAAACATAGTTCCTAAATCTTCACCCTCAAAAATTCTTTTAATAATGTAAGGTTGTTTTCCATTTGCGATAAGAACTTTGCCGCCAAATCTTGTAACAAGTCTTGCTGCTTTTAGTTTTGTTTCCATTCCGCCTCTACCACCGTCTGAAACACCGGAAGCTAGAGCAAGAATGTCATCGTTAACTTCTTTTACAGATTTTATTAATTTAGCATTTGGATTAGATTTTGGATTATCGTCATACAACCCGTTAATATCTGATAATATAACCAACAAATCTGCATCAAGTTCACTTGCAACAAGGGCTGAAAGTTTATCGTTATCAGAAAAACAAACTTGCATATCATCTTTGACATAACGAAGTGCAACATCAAGAGTTGAAACCGTATCATTTTGGTTGATTACAGGAATTACACCTAACTCAAGCAATTTGTTAAAAGTGGTTCTCAAGCTCAAATATCTTTGACGAATAGAAAAATCATCTTCTGTTAAAAGAATTTGTGCAGCAGTCAAACCATATGTGTCAAAACCATTTTCATAGATTGACATCAACTTACCTTGCCCAATTGCAGCACAGGCTTGTTTTAGTGCAGTTCCGCTTGTATCCTCTAAGCCAAGTCTTTTTTTGCCCAAACCTACAGCACCAGAAGTTACAATAATAACCTCTTTCCCAGATTTCACAAGACGAGCAATATCCTCAATAAATGTGTAAACTCGTGGCAAAGATACATAGCCATCGTCATTTCTTAATACATTAGTTCCTAACTTGAAAACGATACGTTTTGCTTTAATAAATTCAAATCTATCCATACCCGAATTTTATCACGGAGAATAAAATAATAAAAGTATTAAAATTTGAAAATAAGTTTTTACTAATGCAAGAAACAACCTGCACAAATCGGCAAACAGCTTTACCATCGAAAAATCTAAGACTTTTAAGAGTTTTTATTTCTCTCGGGTGTGAGCCTTAACCGACATTCCTAATATACCATATGATTTAAGAATTTGTAAATATCCGTATTTTTACCTACGTAAAAATACGACTAGCCACTTGGGGGAGTTTGACTCTTGACATCCTTGAAACATAAGAGATTACAAAGTGTTTTTTAAAGATTTATAGACTTTCAACTCCAACGATCTTATTCACTTTTTGCAGCTGAAAGATTTTTGGTCTTATACTCAATCAAACATTTTGCCAATTGATCCGGACAACTTGTTGATTTTGAACCGCAAGTAATACCTTGCAATTTTTCAATAACATCATCAATAGCCATCCCTTTAATTAAACTTTTAATGCCTTTTAAATTTCCATTGCATCCACCAAGAAATTCTGCATCAATAACTTTTCCATCTTGAATAGCAACTTGCATTAATTGGCAACAAGTTCCAACTGTTCTGTATTGAATAACTTCCGGTTTATCTGTCATAATCTTTTCCTCACTTTTTCTGTACTCGTAACTACAATTTAACACAATAAAATAAAAAGAGTAAGCCCAATTTGAACTTACTCTTTTTTATATGCAATTAAATTTAAACCTAGTCTTTTTTCAAGAAATCAGGAACATCTAACTTCATTTGAGGCATTTGAGGAAATGCTGAATTTGTAGATGTTGTGTTTCCTAGATTTGAATTTGTTTTACCTTGGAAATACTCAGCGGCTGACAATTGCGGAGTATTAATTGAACTTTGGTTTGGTTTTTCAGAAAAACCTGTTGCGATAACGGTAATCTGAATTTCGTTTTGGAATGCTTCGTTTATTGCAGTACCAATGATTACATCGGCATCATCTTTAACAACGTTATTGATAATTGTTGTAGCATCATTGATTTCATACAATGTCATATTTGAACTACCAGTAATATTAACAATAATACCGGAAGCACCATCAATTGAAGATTCCAAAAGTTGTGAATTGATAGCCATTTCAGCAGCTTTAATAGCTCTGCCTTCGCCTTGAGCTCTACCAATACCCATCAATGCAGTACCA
Organism: uncultured Candidatus Melainabacteria bacterium; assembly: GCA_934692295.1. GTDB lineage: Bacteria > Cyanobacteriota > Vampirovibrionia > Gastranaerophilales > Gastranaerophilaceae > Zag111. The sequence goes on along the minus strand of CAKUTL010000021.1, from coordinate 8,739 downwards.
GAATCTTTAACAACTTTTCTTACATCCGCAAAGTCAATGTTAATCATGCCTGGGATAGTGATAATATCTGACAAGCCTTGAATACCACGGTATAGAACTTCATCTGTTACACAGAAAGCTTCTCTCAAACCGATTTGGCGTTCAACAACTTGAAGTAACTTATCATTCGGAACAACAAGAATAGCATCAACATATTTTTTAAGTTTTTCAATACCTGCTTCAGCCTGAGCCATTCTTTTCTTACCTTCCCAAGAGAAAGGTTTTGTAACAAACGCAATAGTCAAAATTCCTAAATCTCTAGCGATTTGAGCAACGATTGGAGCTGCACCAGTACCTGTTCCACCACCCATGCCGGCAGTGATAAATACCATATCAGCACCATCTAAAGCTCTTGTGATATCATCTTTCATTTCTGTTGCAGCTTTTTCACCAGTTGAAGGATCGCCACCTGAACCCAAACCTTTTGTTGTTGCAACACCTAATTGCAATTTGTTAGGAACATTGCTATATGTCAAAACTTGTAAATCTGTATTCATCAACCAGAATTCAACGCCTGCAAGTTTTGCTTTAATCATACGGTTTACAGCATTTCCGCCGCCACCGCCGACACCAATAACCTTGATTCTGGTAGGATTTATATTCGATCTTTGATTATTATTATCATAATTTGAAACTATATTATCCATTGTACCTCCTACGTTTCATTTTTATTTATATTATATACTAAAAAATTTACATTTCACGTATTTGAATATTTTGTAATAATATTCAAAAAAGAGTGCAACAGAAATATTTCCAACATCTAGGCTTGTAAATCCAATTTATTCCCTTGAGATTTTGATTTTAGAGCTTGAGCTTTCATTTTAATCTGATTTGCTTGATTTGCAACTTTATAATCTTGACCAGACGGATCAGAAGGAGCTAAAGCAGCACGAATTACAGTATTAGCATGGTCAATTGTTTGTTGAGGATTCTTTTTATTCAAAACAGGCATCTGAATAGGCACATGTCCAGAAACAGGGATACCATCAGCATTTCGTTCAATTGAAATTGCACCTGCAAAGACCCCACCAGCAGACTTGTGAGCCATCTCATGTGCGTAAATGTGATTATAATTTCTATTAATAATCTCTTGTTTTGAAGCCAAATTTACTACCATATACACTCCTGCTATCATTGTAGCAAGCAAAGCATATCCTGTCAATGTGTTTTGAAATTTGTAACGACATGTTAAGAAGTAATTAGTAATCGCTCAAACACTTGTCAATTGTGAATTATAGAACCTCGGCAAACTCAATAATAATCATGGTTCAGGCAATTCTCACCTCAAAAAAAACTTTATAAATACATAGGTGGAAAACTATATAGAAAGTGGAAAGGAAAAGTACTATGTCAATTTCGAGTTTAGGTGCAGTTGGTTATAATTACCAACCACAATCAACCTCTTTTACGGCAAAACCCTACCATGGAACAGAAGATTTTGAAGCAGGGTTTATTATGCCGCAAGAGCAACCTGAAAAGAAGAAAAAACATACTGTATTAAAAACAGTCGTTACAGTTGCCGCATTAGTTGGTACTGCCGTATTCCTTAAAAAACACGGCAAAGGCATTTGGAACAAAATTAAAGGATTCTTCAACAAAGGAAGTAAAGTTGCAGGAGAAGGTGCTAAAACCGCAGAAACAGCAGGAAGAAAAGCAATTGAATTTAAACCAGGGAAAGATTACATTGCTCCTGGGACTAAAATCAAAGTAAACACACCTGCAAAACCGGCAGCAGAAGTTGTTGGAAAACTTGAAACTAGCACAGCAAATTCAAGTGCAAGAAAAGCTGTAGAACAAGCAATTAAAGACACCCCAACAAAAGCTCAACAGGCAGCATACAATGAATCAATCAGATATGTAGCTCCAAATGCAGAACAAAAAGCAGCTATTGCATTAAATAATTCAACAGCCGCTCAAGCAACAAGTGAAGCACATCAAATTCAAAACTTGGCATCTGCTGAAAGTAAAGGTGCATTAGAAACTGCAAGACAAGGAATGTCAGAAGTTAACACAAGTTTGAACGGCTTATTTGAATGCAACGGTGCTAAATTAACTCTTAAAGATGGTAAAATCGTTAAGATTCAAACACCTGACGGCAGAGCAATTACAAAAAAATTGAACATCGCAAAATATGAACACAAACACGGTATTGATTTATCAAAATTGACACCAGCATCAACTCCAAAGGCTCCTAAAGCTCCGGCAACACCAGCTGCTCCAGCTCCTGCAACAGAAACTGTTGCACCTAAAAAACCTTCTGTTAAAAAGCAACAAGAAATGAATGCAGCTTGGCAAGAATATACACAATCAAATGTGCCAACAGCAGAAGAAATCTTAGCTAGAAAGCAAGGTGAAACAGTTGCTGAAAAATTACCGAAAACAAAAGCTCCAACTCAAGCAGCTGCAAACGAAAACAGAGCATTAGATGAAATGATTGCACAAAGCGAAGCCGATGCTACAAGAATCAGACAACAAAGATTGCAAGAAGTGGACGAAATGATTGAAAAACAAAAAAAGGAAATAGATGCAGCATTAAAAAGAAGACACGAACAAGACTTTGATGATTTAATACTTCAATCTGCAGCGTGCGATGATATTTTAGCACATAATCCATCAAATAATATTTTTGACCCGTTACATTCTGGAGTAGATGATATATTAACTCATTCCTCAGGAGTAGATGATATATTCTCACACCCAACAGGCTTCGATGATGTGCTAGATATGGGCTTCTAAACCCTAAACAACGACATAGAAATTTTCCTAAAACTTATAAAAACATCGATTGGCGATTTAATTTAATCTCTTTTATCTGAGAAAGATAATCCGAGTTAGTTAAGTCGCCAATTGATTTGTATAATTTCAAAATACTTGTTTGTATATTTTCAGAATTCATTTGAATCATATCATTTGCCATCTCAACATTAGACATCGCTAATCTTGTCATATCTCTAAATCCGGAAGAAGCAATCTCCAGAGCCAATTCATTTTCACTCGCAGTTTTAAAAATCGCTTGGGCAATCAACATCGGCATATGCGAAATTAAAGCAACAGCTTCATCATGTTTTTCAGGAGTTGTAATAACAGGAGTTGCCCCCAATTGTTCAATTATTTCAAGTAATGTTCCCTCATTTCCCCAAACGGGCGTAACAACCCATTTTTTGCCTTTGAATAAACCCTCCATAGAGTTTTCAAACCCTTGATGCTCCGTTCCTGCCATAGGATGAGATGGAATAAATTTATAAGGACGTTTTTTTATGGAAACAAATTGTTTAAGCGAACAAACATCCGTAACAATTGTATCGGATAATAAAATATTTTCTAACTCATCTAAAATTTGAAGAGTTCTATTCATTGGAGAACAAACAAAAACGATATCACAAGTTTTCAAAACAGAATAATCTTTATAAATTCCATTACCATTTTGAGATTGCGAAACCGCAACAACATCATAATTGAGTTTAATTAAATCTCTATAAATAGATCCGCCAATTAAACCTAAACCAATAATACCAATCTTCATCCTAAACCTCTCCTTTTCTAGTTAATATAGCATGAAAAATTTCGCAAGATTAAACATATTAATGCTTTAAAATTAAGTTGCAATTACCCACAGAATTACGCATTAAAAAAGAGGGTCTTAAAACCCTCTTTTTTATTAGCAAGGGAGAGACTCGAACTCTCGACCTCTCGGGTATGAGCCGAACGCTCTAGCCAGCTGAGCTACCTTGCCATACCTAACGATTTTCGCAACCGCTAAACCGTATGTAACTATTCTTACACGAAAATATTTTTTTTTCAAGTAAAAATTTTAACAAGATTTTTTTAGAAAAAATTATAAATTACCCTTGCAATATTAAAAATTTTGTTATAAAATTGTTGAGCGATACAGAAAAACTGGGGTTAGGTAAATGTTAGTTTCCGGAATTGGATATTTCGATGCGAATTCTAATAATTTATATGGGGTAGAGAATAATAGTACCAAATCACAGTCTAGATCTTCTGCTTCTCCTAACGAATTTTTTGGTAACTATAAAGAGAACGTAGCTTCTTCAAACAATGAAAGTTTTTTAAAGAAGTTATCCAAAACTTTTAAAACCCTTATTACTCCAAAACCAGATACTACTAAAAGTCAAAAACATTTAGACGTTGTTTCTTAATTCTTTTTTATTTTTGATTTTTAATTATAAACTTATTCTTGTTCTATAAATAGATATTTTACCAGTCTTGATGAAACAGCCGGAATAATAGAAATTATCATCAAAACAGGAACAATACTTGTTGCTTGAGCGACGTAACCAACGATAGACATAACAATTGCAACAACGCCCCAAGAAAATCCGTTTATAAATCCACCAATAATACTTTTATACTGCGGCAAAACTTTTTGAGCCATGCTCATCGTAACCGGAGTTGCAAACATTGTAACAAAACCTATCACTGCAAATATTGCAAATGACACCATTGGCATAGTTTTGTATGTCAACATAAACAACAACATCAAAGGACAAGTTGTAATCATTGAAAAATAAAATACATTTGCAGTCCCAATTTTGCGTTCAAATTTTGGACTAAGTAAGGATGCAATTCCTCCAAGAAACAAAAATGCAAACAACGCTGCACCTATTTGGAATTTTGAATACCCTTCAGCTTTCCACAAGAAAGGTAACAAGATTGAGCATGATGTTGTCATTAAAGATTTCAAAATTGCAATTACATTTAAAATATTTAACTTTTTGTTAGTCAAAATATCTGAAAATGCTTGTTTTAAATTTATATCAACCTTGATTGATTTTTCATCCGAAAATTTAGGAACCATTGCAAACATTAAAACTGCCCATGCAACACCTAAAATCGCAAGAATATGCATTTTATCCAATCCAAAATATTGTGCAGTGAACGCAGACAACAATGGCCCTAATGAAAAACCAAGAGTTCCCATCGCAATAAATATTCCCATATTTTTTGCAGAATTAGATGTTGTAAATTTCGAAACCAACCCCAAAGATTGAGGATGATAAAGACTTGAACCCAAACTACCCAAAATAATAAACAAAATAAGCAACGGAATACTTTTCATGCCTGGAGCAAAAGAAATAAATACAGCAGTTGAAATTAATCCCCAAAATATCATTGCTCTTTTTCTCATTTTATCTGCAAAGAATCCGAAATACGGTTGTAACAAAGATGAAAAAATATGAGAACAGCTTAAAATAATTGTTGCAACAGGCATAGAAATTTTAACCTGCTCAGCAATGAACGGCATAATCGGATTTAAAAATCCGGTATAAATATCATTTATAAAATGAGCTCCACAAAGCCATATCTGGGGTTTTCGTTCTTCTTTATCATAAATCATAATATTTATTCCTATAAAACTTACATTGAAAGAACTTTCAATGCTTCTCGCAAAATATCTTCTGCAGTTGCATCACCTAGAACAGTTTTTAATGCAGAAGAAATTGCGTTACTTACTTCATCCTTTTCATAACCCAAAGACAACAGAACCATTTGAGCATCTTCTGAATTTTGAGATTTTACAGCTCCGACAGAACCTTTATTTCTAGGAGATGCAATATTGCTATAAGAATTCAATTTGTCTTTAAGTTCTAAAATTATTTTCTGAGCCAATTTAGGTCCAACACCCTTTGCTCGTGTCAGTTCCTTGTAATCCCCATCGAGTACAAAACCAACCAAGTCAGAAACTTCAAAAGAATTAAGCAATGTAAGTGCCATTTTTGAACCAACACCGGAAACAGAAGTCAAAACATTGAAAATATCTCTATCTTCACGTTTCAAAAATCCGCAAAGGCTCATTTTATCTTCTCTATGAATTAAAACCGCATACATTTTTAATTCAGAATTTTCCTCCGGAAGTTTTGCAAAATCTCTATCCATAATTTCGAACAAATATCCAACTCCTCCACGAGTTTGAACAGTTGCAAAATTACCTTTTGAATTAGACATTTTATATGTAAAAATTCCGTTTATATAATCGTACATAAATTAATTCCTCAAAGAAGCCTTTATTTCTTCAATACTAATTTTCAAATCTTCATCCGTTTTGAGTTTATCTGCGACCAAATCGCAAGAATACATAATTGTTGTATGTTTTTTAGAGAAAAACTCACCGATTGCTTCATAACTCATTTGCAAAACTTCTCTAGCCAAATAAACTGCAATATGTCTTGCATGTGCTATTTTTTGTTGACGAGCAGTACTTTTCAAATCTTTTACTGTTAAATCAAAATAATCCGCAACTTTTTGAGCAATTGTAGAAACAGTTATTTCCTTTTTCTTTGCCTCACAATTTAAAACTCGTTTCGCCAAATCCAAAGTCAAACCTGTTCCAGAGAATTCAGCATAGGCACTGATTTTATTAAATGCCCCTTTCAATTCTCTAACATTATTAACAAAATTTTCGGCAACATAAGCAAATACATCATCATCTGTTTCAACTTCCAACTCTTGAGCATATGCTTTTACAATTTCAAATCTTGTTTCATAATCAGGGGGAACAATATCAACAACTAACCCCATCTCAAAACGTGTTCTAAGTCTGTTATCCAAGGTAGGAATATCTTTTGGAAGTCTATCTGATGCAATAACAATCTGTTTATTATTTGTGTATAAAGCTTCAAATGTAGAGAAAAAATCTTCCATTGTTTTCATTTTTGACTCAATAAACTGAATATCATCCATCAAAAGAACATCAATATTTTGGAATTTTTGGTGGAATTTTCTCATCAAAGAATTATTACGAAACTGTTTTTTCTTCCCGTTAGGCAAATCATTTAGTTGGAAACATTTCATCCATTCATTAAAATATTCTTCCATACGGACATATCTAACTTTTAAATCAGGTTTGTTAAAAATTATGTAATGTCCAATTGCTTGCATAAGGTGAGTTTTGCCTAAACCTGATGAGCCATAAATAAACAACGGATTAAACTTTTTAGACGGATTATTTGCAACAGAAAATGCTGCGTTATATGCAAACTTTGAATTTTCACCAACTACAAAATTTTCAAACTTTAAATTCAAATTCAAATTCGCACTTGATTGCATTTGTGCCAAAGACATTTTAGCAGTTTCAGTTTTACGTTCTTCTTCTGTTTGCCCTGCAACAATTTTTGATAATTCTTTTTTACGAGCTTTGATATATTTATCTGCAAATTCAGAATCATAAGTTAAAGAAAAAGTTGCACCATCACCCAAAACACTGCGAACAGATTCTTTAATTTTATCTGTCCAATTTTTCTTCAAAATATCAACAGCCATCGGATGAGGAGAAAGTAGCACAAGCGTATTGTTCTCATAATCCACAGCTTCTAAAGGGGTAATCCATGTGCAAAAAATATGGTCAGGAAGGTTGGCCTCCAACTCTTCTTTTACCCTATCCCAAATATCCTTAACTTCTTGAATATCCATAAAAAGATTTTACAATAAACAAGAATTCAAAAAAAGACCCATGATAAAAAGTTCCTAAAACAAAACCGATAACTTCTTTTGAAATCATCGGTTTTAGAGTTTTTATATTAAAAAAAAATTTTTATCGTTTATCGACAACTTTTATCAAATGCCATCCGAATTTTGTTCCAACGGGATCAGAAATTTGACCAACTTTTAAATCAAAAGCGACATCTGAAAACGGTTGAACCATCTGACCTCTTTTGAAATATCCCAAATCACCGCCATTGGCAGATGATGGGCAAAGAGAATATTTTTCTGCGGCATCTTCAAAAGATATATCTCCATTCACAATTTCTTTTCTAATTTTAACCGCTTCAGGTCTGGTTTTGACCAAAATATGACTTGCTCGAACTTCGGTTACATCCAAGTTTGGATTAATAAAATCCCCAAAACTTGCAAAAGAAGCCAAGCCCACAAATACAACCATTAAAGCCATAAACATTTTTATAATAGTTTTCATTTTTCCTCCTACAATTTTTATTCCATCCTATAATAATATATTCAAAAAATAAATACTACAATTGGACTGACCTTAACACAAAATAATATCTATAATTTCCCCAATAAACAATAATTGAGATGAAATTATTATCCAAATCAGTTGCTTCTAAATATGTATCCGGAATTGGTTCACGTTTAGAACTTTTAACATGCTTCCCAACAAATTTTAGAGCTTTCTCTCTAATTAGTTGAGTTTTTGTCAACTTGATTTGCGGAAGATTATTTTTGTAAAAATCCATCGGAACCATTTCTTTTTTATAACAAGGAACGATATATTTTACCTTTCCGGCTTCTTTAAAAAGCATATACCAAGCCCCACTGTGTTCTCTCGGAGTTAAAAGATAATACCCCGGTTCAATTGCAACAGACTTGAAAAACAAAGGTGCAGTAAGTCTAAATAATGGATATGGCGACCAAGTTGAGTGCATTGTATCTTGATACTCTCCAGGGTCAATGTCATGAACATATTTAAAAGTTGGAACAGGCATATCTCGATACATTTGTTCAATATCAATATCTTCAGTATATTCATCTTCTGTAATATCTTGAGTATCAAGATCTTCAGGATAAGATACGGCAGGATTTTCTGCACTCTTCACATTTGGAGCAATGCAAAACACCGAAAATAATACGATAAATATACCTGCTAAAAACTTTTTCATACAATAATTTTAATATTATTTTTCAAGAAATCAATCATTCTTATAACTGATGTCTTAACTC
>CAKUTL010000020.1 GCA_934692295.1 uncultured Candidatus Melainabacteria bacterium | reverse complement strand
ATATTGGGACGTCGCCAAGTGGTAAGGCAGCTGGTTTTGGTCCAGCCATCTCGGAGGTTCGAATCCTTCCGTCCCAGCCATTTAAAAGACATTCGAAAGAATGTCTTTTTTATTTTACAATTAACTCTTGACAACGACCTATAAAGATATAACATGAAATTGCCCCATATTGAGTTGCTTATGCGAACCCAATTTAATAGATTTAAAGACACATATAAATATAGATTTCGGAAAGGAGTCCAAATGAAAACCCCGATTAATTTTAGTAAGGCCGTAATTATTGGTTGCGGATTTGTTGGTTCAGCTTCTGCATTCAGTCTTATGGAAAGCGGATTATTCAGAGAATTAGTCCTCATCGATGCAGACAAAAAAAGAGCGGAAGGGGAAGCTATGGATATTAGCCATGGCATTCCATTTTCTAAACCAATGAAAATATATGCTGGAGATTATGATTCAATAAAAGATGCTGGTATTATTATCATTACTGCAGGTGCAAACCAACAACCAGGAGAAACTAGACTTGATTTAGTTAAAAAGAATATCAATATTTTCAAATCTATTATTCCAGAAATCAAAAAACGAGATTTCAATGGAATTTTACTTATCGTTGCCAACCCTGTTGATATTTTGACATACGTTGCAGTTAAATTAAGTGGACTTCCAGAAAGCCACGTAATTGGTTCAGGAACAGTTCTTGATACTGCAAGATTGAAATACGAAATAGGAAAACACCTCGACGTCGATGCAAGAAGCGTTCATGCATTCATTATCGGAGAACACGGAGATAGCGAGATTGCAGTGTGGAGTAGTGCCAATGTTTCTGGTATTCCACTAAATAATTTCTGCGAAATGAGAGGTCATTACGATCACAAAAACGCAACAGAAAAAATCGCTTCTGATGTCAAAAATAGTGCCTACGAAATTATTTCAATGAAAAAAGCAACTAACTACGGAATTGCAATGTCTGTAAAAAGAATTTGCGAAGTAATTGTTAGAAATGAACGTTCAATTCTTCCAGTTTCTTCAATTATGCACGGAGAATATGGAATTGAAAACGTTTCATTGAGTATGCCTTCTATCGTTGGTAAAGACGGCATAGAAACATTAGTGCCAATATCTCTTAACGACGAAGAATTAAAACAATTACAAAATTCCGCAGAAAACTTAAAAGAAATTCTTTTACAAAATAATTTAGATTAATCATTCATTTATAAAACTAAAAAGACCTTGGAATAATCTCCAAGGCTTTTTAATGCTTTTTATTATTTCGTAAGATTACAAGCATTACCCCAAATAAAATAAATATTACACCACACAATATTCTATACGTTAATTGTTCCTTAAAAAACAATACCCCCACAACAATTGCTGTTAAAGGTTCTAATGCACCTAATATTGCAGTAGAAGTTGAGCCAATTAATTTTATCGCTATTGTTATTGTTTCAATTGAAATAATCGTTGGTAAAATTGATAAACCTAGCGTACACAACCATAAAAATGGGGAATGCAACACTTGTAATTGAGTACAAAATTTTAAATTATAAATATATACAAGCAATCCAAAAAGCATAACGTAAAAGCTAAGTTTTTCACCTTTCATATGCTTAACAGCTTTGTTATTTTTTACGCCAACTATATATAACGCATATGATAACGCTGATAATAAAACAAGACCAACACCATACAAATTCAAAGATGCTCCAGAATTTGTATTATAAAGTAAAAATATTCCAAGTGAAGTCAGAAAGATTGCAAATACAACGGATTTTGTTATTTTTTCTTTGTAAAATAACGCCATAATTAATGCAACAATAATCGGATAAATGAACAAAATCGTACAAGCTATTCCAACTGCGATGTACTTAAATGCACAAAATAAAGTTAAAGATGAAATAGAAAATAACATTCCAAACATAAATAAAGGTAAAATTTCATCCTTTGCAATTTTTAAAGAATGCTTTTTGATAAATTTTATCCAAATTGCATACAAAATAACCGCAATAAAATATCGATAAAACAACACCGAATTAGCCCCGACACCTCGATTGTATAAAGGCAGGGCAAACAAGGGGTTTGTTCCATAACTAGCGGCGGCAATACACCCGTACGCCAGTCCAACTTTGCGATTCTTTCTCATATCTTTTATTTACACCAAATACAAGCAATGTTCAATTAACGATTTTAATTAAACAACACCTTGAGCTATCATTGCATCTGCTAATTTCTCAAACGCAGCAATATTAGCCCCAGCAACATAATTTCCTGAACATCCACATTTTTCGCAAGCATTTTTACAAGAATTGAAAATATTTACCATAATCTGATGTAATCGACTATCAACTTCCTCAAATGTATAATAATAACGCATACTATTTTGTGACATTTCAATAGCTGAAGTTGCAACACCCCCTGCGTTCGCAGCCTTTGCAGGTGCAACAAGAACTCCTTTTTCTAAGAAATAATCAGTTGCTTCTTGAGCACAAGGCATATTTGCACCTTCTCCAACAACAAACACACCATTTTCTACAAGTGCCTTTGCAGAATTCAAACTTACTTCATTTTGTGTTGCACAAGGAAGTGCTATATCTGTTTTGATTGTCCAGATTGGAGAATCATCCCCTGTTTTTTCCAAATATTGAGAATTTGAATGGACTTTCAAATATTCTTTTATTCTTCCTCTTTCAACTTCTTTTATTCGCTTAACTAATTCTAAATCAATACCATTTTCGTCATAAATACATCCGTTTGAATCACTCATCGCAACAACTTTTGCACCATACGAATATGCTTTTTCAGCAGCATAAATTGCTACATTCCCAGAACCTGAAATAGTAACAATTTTACCTTCCAAAGAATTTTGATGAGCATTCAACATTTCATTAATGAAATAAATTAATCCATAACCAGTTGCTTCTTTTCTCGCTAAAGAGCCACCATATGAAATTGATTTACCCGTTAATACTCCACCTTCATATGCTCCACGAATTCTCTTATACTGACCAAACAAATAACCAATTTCTCTTGCTCCAACACCAATATCACCAGCAGGAACATCCACATCTTGCCCAATATGTCTATATAATTCAGTCATAAAACTTTGGCAAAAACGCATAATTTCAAAATCAGATTTTCCTTTTGGATTAAAATCACTTCCGCCTTTTGCACCACCAATAGGTAATCCTGTTAGTGCATTTTTAAAAATTTGTTCAAAGCCCAAAAATTTCATTATACTTTGATTAACACTTGGATGGAATCTTAAACCTCCCTTGTATGGACCAATCAAAGAACTAAATTGAACTCTGTAACCTCTGTTAACAACAATATTTCCACTATCATCACGCCAAGGAACTCTAAACGAAATAATTCTCTCTGGCTCAACAATTCTTTCTAAAATCGCTTCTTTTTCATATTCGGGATGAACAGATAACAATGGTTTAATAGTTTCCAAAACTTCACCAACAGCTTGCAAAAATTCTGGCTCATTTGTATTTTTCATTTTTGTATCATTTAAAACTCGTTCTATATAATTATTCATTTTATCCATCCTATCCTATAATTTAAACATCTAACACATATGGTCGTAATTTATTTGAATACTCTTCATCCGCCTGTAAAAATCTATTTTCTCTCAACAAATCCGACATATTGGTTATTGAAACAAAATAGCCATTATAACCAGCAGTTTCGCCTTGATTATAAAGACGTTTAGCCTTCAAATATGCCAAAACTTCTTTATGCTGAGGATTCCCATTTTCGTAAAAGAAATCAACAGCTTTCAATCTATCTTGATATTTTAATTCAACCGAACGACTAGAAAGTTCATTCGACAACGTAAATGAACGAATCTTTCTATCCCATTCTACACAAACTTTATCCACATAGCATAAAGAATCAGCCCAAGACAAAATATACGGAGTCCAAGATACATCTTCGTATGACAATAATGGTATTGGATGTTCTTGAACAAGTTTCGTTCTGTACATTTTATTCCAAACCGCAACATTATTGTATGTTTGAGTAAACAATAACCGCAAATATTCTTCTGGGTTTATCGCTTTATACGCAGGTAAAGGTAAAGTATGACGAACATAATATTTGTCATTATCGACTTTGTACAATCTTCCAATCGCAATATCCGCACCTGTTTTTTGCAAAGAATCGTACATTGTACTATACGCATCAGGCCTAATCATATCGTCACTATCAATAAATGCAATATAATGCCCTTTTGATTCAGCTATTCCATAATTTCTCGCTTCAGCAGCACCACCATTTTCCTTAAATATTTTTTTGAAAAACTGTGGATACATATTTTCATACCAGCTCAAAATATCCTTAGTTTCATCAGTTGAGCCATCATCAACAGCAATAACTTCAATTTCTTTCAAATCAGAAGCCAAGGCAGAAGAAATACATCTAGAGATAAATTTTTGAGCATTATACGCAGGAATAACGACCGATAATTTGTAAACATTTGGCTTTTCCATATTTGCACGATTATTTTCATCCGCAACAGAAGCTTCGTCTGATTCACAAGTAAAAACTTTTGCACCAAAAACATTTTTATACCCACGAATTTTGAATTTATCCGCTGAATATTTTACCATTGCAATATGAACAAGTCCATCTTCAATATCTAAACATTCTACGCCGTTTTTCAAAAGCACATAGCCATCAACATCACCGTTAAAAATCCACGATACGGCAACTTCACCACCATATGCTTCGTTTACAACTAAATCTATTTTTGGAGTTTTATAAGTTTGAACCGCACACTTTGCTTCTAAATCTCCATATAGCCGCTTGCCATTTTCTATAAGAAATGGTTTAACCTTAAACTCACAAAACTCTCCTGGAACAATATTTTCCAAAATATATTTTGCTTCTGTTACACTATCAAAACCTGTAAAATTACCATCTGGAGTTCTTTTAAAAACTCTATAACCTGCAACTCCAGGAACTTTATTCCAATATAAAACAACTTTGTAATTTACATTCACTGCAAACATTTCAACATCGTTTATATTACAAACGACCAGAGGAGAAGAGGTTAACAAAACTTGCCCTTTATAGGCTTCAACTTTAAAATAAGAATAACCGACAGGCAAATAACTTTCTGAAAAAATACATTTATCAATAGTATCCTGCAAGACAAATTTACCTTGCGTTAAGCGATAAACCTTGTAAGAATCTGCATTCGAAACCCGATCCCAAAGTAACAACAAATTAGATTTATTTATAGAAGAAAACAACCTTAATTCACTAGAAGATTTTTGCCCAGAGAGCTTACAAGTAGCAAAACCAAACTCATAAGACCTTTTACCATCAATATTCCTGAAAGGTTTAACTTTTAATTCTTCTTGTCCCGTTAATCCATATAAAACAACCCCATTTGTTTGAACCTCTTTTATTGATGTAAAAACGCCTTCTTGGGATTTTGTGTAAACCATATAACCATCAGCCCCAAGAACATTATTCCAATATAATTGAACTTTTGAATCATCAATATTATAAATAACATCAAAAGAATCAATATTAACTACAAAAGAACTTGATTCCCAAACAAAAATCCCATCCATATAAGCTCGAATAATAAAATCATTTTCACCAACATCAAGAAAATCGACCTTTATCTCTTTATCAAAAGATATAGAAAAGGGTTCATATTTAGAATTATTATTTTTTAACAAATGATAACAGATGCCATCTTCCGGTTGCAAAACTTCAATACGTAGAGAACTTTTTAAAATAGAAGCATTTACTTCTATTTTTTTTTCTTCATTTGACGCTGTTATACAGTTCAAGATTATATTCATATAAAAACTTCCTCTCAACTATCTTAAAGGTGAAAGCAAATGTTGTCAACATTTGAATATAGGAGAATATTTATCTAAATAAGAATGTAGATGCGTTTGTTGCAGGGACAACAATATTATCATGAAGAATGAATGGATAAATATCTGTAACATGATCTAAATCTTTTTTTACTGAACATGGTGCTGTTGAGCCAGAAGTTGTTATAGATTTATTAGAGCAAGAAACCTCTTGATTTGGATAATCCACACCATTTGTATCAATATATCCAATACACCACCAATGACTAGAAACCCAACCTTGATCCACAGAATTTCCAGCTTCCAATACACAATTTCTGTTATAATTTACATCTCGGTAACCTAACATTGAATTAAACCCAATTAAAGACCCATCTGGCAATTGCCAAATATAATATCGAAAATTAAGGATATAACTCATCACATAAGAAGATGTCTTAATTGACCATTTCTTTTTATCATTAATATTAATTTCATTATCTAAACCCAAATATGTTGCACCTTTTATTGAATCATTAACCAAACCACAAATAGAGAAATCATTACTATGCTCATCTTTACAGGTTGCAAGACTTGATGGCTTTTGTAATGTTGTAAAATCATAACCAAACTCAGAATTTGCCATCTTTCCCATTTGGTTAAGCACTGCCATATTCTTTTTAAATTTATTTTGAGAAATGGATACATTATAAAGCCCCCAAAGATTTGGAATAGTTAATGCAGAAATAACCCCTATAATACCAATAATTATAAGAATTTCTGCTAGTGTAAACCCAAAATTACTAAACTTTTTCATATACACCTACTTTCCAATTTCCGCATATAAAGTATAAAATTAGATACTTTTTACCTATTTCGTAATAAATATTACCAATTAAGTAGAATAATGTCAATTATTTACCCATTATCGCATTTTATAATAAAAATTCCTTTATAGAATTAAGATAGAGGCTTATATGAATATAAAAAATCTGTTTGGACGAAAACTAAAGGAATATCGTAAAAAGAAAAATCTAACACAAGCTCAATTAGCGGAGTTAGTGAATGTTGATGATAAACATATTAGTTGTATTGAGAGTGGTAAAAACTTTCCGTCTGCAGATTTAATAGAAAGACTTGCAACATCATTAGAAGTTGAACCTAAAGACTTGTTTGAGTTTTATTATTTACAAGATATAGAAGATTTAAAAGCTGATATTGATAATATGCTTGAGAAACTAAACAAAGACGAACTTGCATTAACTCACAAATATATCAGAACTTTTTTATTAAAATAACTATGCAATGTTCAAAAATATCAATAATTTTTACCAATATAATTAGTTAAAATAGTAATTATTTTTAAAATCAAATGTCAAAGTACTTGATTTTTTATTTTTACGGAGCATAATATAGATGTTGAGTGTATTTACTCGACATACAAATTAAATATCGCGGGATGGAGCAGTCTGGTAGCTCGTCGGGCTCATAACCCGAAGGTCGTTGGTTCAAATCCAGCTCCCGCAACCATTTACAGAGGATTTAGTTAAGTGCCGTGTCCGTTATGTGTCCACTAACTAAATCCTTTTATTATGAATAAGTTTGTTCAATGCTTCCATTTTTGCTCCTTTTGTAGAGTGAACATATCTCATTGTAGTTTTAACATCTGAGTGTGCTAATATTTCTTTAATGACATTCACTGGGACATTTGCTTTCGCTAATCTAGTACCGACGGTGTGTCTTAGATCGTGAAACCTAAAGTTTTCAATTTTAGCTTCTTTCAGTGCTGTATGCCATGCTTTTTTAATATCAGTATATGGTTTACCAGTGTTAGGATTTACAAATAAATAACCAACTCTTTCTGATTCAGGAGTTTTATTGAACAAATCCATTAAATTTTGATTTATGGGAAGCATTATATGTTTATTTCCTTTATTTTCTAATACTTCAATAAAATTGAAATCAAAGTTAATCTGTTCCCATCTCAACTCTAATACGTTTGTTTTTCTCAACCCCGTATTCAATGCTACAATAACTATATCTTTTAAATAATCTGGCAATACCGTCATTAATCTTTTTTCTTCCTCTTCCGTCAGATATCTAACACTATGATTCTGAAGAGGAAACTTCCTTACCAATTTGCAAGGGTTTTTCAGTAGATAGTTGTTATTTACAGCCATATTAAATGTAGTTGACAATTGTTCTAAGTACCTGTTTACTGTTGCTTTAGATCTTCCTTCCTCTAATAAAAATTTCTTAAAATCTTCAATCATTTTAGGTGTTATATCTTTTATTAAAGTAGATTCTCCAAAATATTTTTTTATAACTTTTGCTCTACATTTATCTGTAGCATAACTTTTCTTATTAGTTTCGGAATATTCTAAAAATATTTTTGTAAGTTTAGATAGTGTTACTTTTTCAAGTTCCTTAGGTATTACCCCATTCTGTTGTTGTTGAATTTTATACCTAAAACCATCTTCAATAAGCTTTGCTTCTTTCATAGATTTGGCACCATTACATAAATAATGGTGCCTTTCTCCATTGATTTGGAAGCGGCAGTAATACTTTTCATTTCTCTTACATACACTCATCTAAGCTAAACTATCCCTTTATACCTGACTAGCTACCCATTCATTAAATTTGTTTACTAATACAAATACCGAACCACCAATTTTGAAAAAGCAACCTGCTGGAATAAGTCCATTACGTTTCCAAGTTCTCACTGTACTTTCAGGTTTTCCTAAATTTTTAGCTAATTCTTTAATTGTAATTAAGTTATCCATCTTTACCTCTTCCTTACTTTTGTCTATTACTTAGAAAGAACATGTCCCTCTAAATTATTTTACTATTTTTTTCAGCAACACTTCCGTTTTGATACAATTTAGCCAGTTTATAAAAAGAAGTTGGTTTTAAATTTAACTGTTTCATTGCTTCTCTAGCAGTGATGGCTCTGGATTTCCAAACCTTATAAACATTATCCCAATTCTCAGGATATTTAATGGGAGGTTTACCTAAACGTTTACCTTTTTCTTTAGCTAGTTTGATACCTTCGGCTTGCCTTTGTTTTATAAACGCACGTTCCTGTTCGGCTACATAACTTAGGAGTTGCAACACGATATCTGAAATTACCTCCCCAATTAAACCTTCTGTTCTTGTAGTATCCAAAACAGGCATATCAAGAACTTTAATGTTAGCTTTTATCTGTCTTGTAATTTCACGCCATTCTTCACAAATTTGTTTGTAATTACGTCCTAATCGGTCTATAGATTTAATTACAAGAATGTCGCCTTCTCTAAGTTGAACTTTTAGTGCTTGATACTGAGGTCGGTCAAAATTTTTACCGGAACATTTATCCACAAAAATATCTCGTTCGTTAATTCCAAGATCTAACATTGCTTCTAATTGTCTATCTTCTTTTTGGTCGGTTGAAGATACTCTACAGTAACCAAATGTTTTAGAATTAATATTCACCATATTCATCTCCCTGCTTGAGTTTTAGCATCTACAGTCTAACGCGCCATTCGTAAAAGTCAATATTTTATGCGAACACTATTTTTTATAATGTAGATATATTTTGTCAAAAGGGTGTAAATCAAACAAAAAGTCGTGTAAAAAATGTGGATTATAGATATAGTTATCTTCTAATCATGAACTCTACACCATCTCATGAATCTTGTAAAAATACACAGAGAGTATACAGATTCTTTGTTACGAAACTAGCCAATCAATTAAATTTAATACTTTAATCCCTTCATCATTAGTACCAACAAACACATTATCTAGGGTTAATATAATCTTCTCAAAGTTATCATTAATAGCTTTCAATGAAGCAAATTCACGAACTCGTGTAGAATCTTCCATCAAAGAATCTGTTACTTGGACATATAATTTATCATTGAATTTTGTAGCTACAAAATCAACCTCTTTGTTATTAATTTTGCCGATAGAAACATTGTACCCACGATGTAGTAATTCCATATAAACAACATTTTCAATCAAATGTCCTCTATCTTCACCCCTAAATCCGATAAAATAATTTCTCAAACCTGTATCAACCATATAATACTTACCTTGAGTTTTTAGGTACTCTTTTCCTTTGATATCATAGCGGTTTGCATTATAAAACACAAAAGCATTTTCTAACAGCATTATGTAATTATCTATTGTGCTAGGTTTCATTCCTTTAGAAATAACGTTTTGAGAAATAAGTGTATTTTTTATTTTGTTAATGGAAACATTATTTCCAACATTATCTGCAAGGAATTTTGTTATCTTTGTAATTAACGCAGGGTCTCTAACATCAGCCTGTTCAATAATATCTTTCATCAATACTGTTGAAAAAATACCGTCCAACATCTGAATAATTTGAGGTTCGTTAAATTTAAAAATCGCAAGACCTGGCATTCCACCATATTTGAGGTAATTATTGAACTTCGCTTCTCTACTAATATCACTGTCTTTGTAGAAATCCAAATATTCCTTAAATGATAGCGGTTGCATTTTTATCTCAACATATCTTCCGGACAAATAAGTTGAAAGTTGGGAAGATAGCATATAAGCATTAGAGCCTGTAATGTAAATGTCAGTTCTATTGTCCAATCTTAAAGAATTTACAGCAAGTTCCCACTTATCAATCTTTTGAATTTCATCAAGTAATATGTAGAATTTACCTTCTGTTGAATCTAATTTTTCTTTTATGAAGTTGTTCAATTCTAAATAAGTCATATTGCCATATTGCAAATCTTCAAAGTTTATCTGCAATATATTATCGTTGCTTACCCCTGTAGATTTAAGATATTCGGCAAACAAAGCAAGTATGCTGGATTTGCCACAACGTCTAATTCCGGTAATAACTTTAATTGCTTCGTGGTCTTTAAATGAAATTAACTTGTTTAAATATATTGGTCGATTAATCATATAAAATTTCCTTTTCTATAGTATAGCAAAAAACATTATAATTTTCAATAGTTTTTTGCTCTTATGGCAAAAAACTTTATATCTTTTAATGATTTGTACTGACGAATAAATTTCAATACTATTCGTAAAAGTCAAGATTTTATGCGAACATTCGTAAAGTGTAAGTTGGAAGATTTACAAACAGAATTCTAAGCAAAAATCAACTGTTCGTTAAAGTACACTCTTACGAACTCAAAATCGGACAGTCAACTGTCCAAAATATTTGCTGAATTTTTTAATTAAAATATACAGATAAGATTTGAGGTAGCAGATGAATGATAAGATTATTTCCTTAGAAATCAAGTTAGAAGAAAAACGACATGAAATAGAGTTACAGAAAATAGAATACTTCAAACTTGAAGAAGAAATTAGGATACAAAAAAGACTTGACGATTTATATAAACAGAAAAAGACTTTGTTAATTGAAAATTTTGTCTAAACATTTCTTGTTAGATTCTAGG
The DNA here is from genome assembly GCA_934692295.1 of uncultured Candidatus Melainabacteria bacterium. Lineage (GTDB taxonomy): Bacteria > Cyanobacteriota > Vampirovibrionia > Gastranaerophilales > Gastranaerophilaceae > Zag111. The sequence continues at coordinate 12,989 of CAKUTL010000020.1, read as the reverse complement.
GTAAAATTTTCTCAGGAGAGATTTACTAGGGGGGCTCTCCTGTTTTTTTATTTCAAATTTTTGCGTAATAATCCTTGTATCGGTATAAAGTAAAAAGGAGTTAAAAAATGGAATTTGTTGAACCAATAAGGGATAAGCGCAAAATTGAGTTGGTTAAAGTAATTCTTAAAGAGAATGGGTTTAGAGATTACATGTTATTTCTGATGGGAATTAATAGCGGATTAAGGATTTCAGATATTCTGAAACTAAAAGTGTCAGATGTGCGTGGCAAGCGATATATTGAAGTAAAAGAGCAGAAAACAGGTAAGTACCGGAAATTTCCGATTACTGAATCATTTAAAGCACCTTTGAAAGAATACATTACTGAAAAATCTTCTGATGAGTGGTTATTTTGCTCTCAAAGAGGTGAAAACGCTATAACAAGGGTTCAAGCCTATCGAATTATTAGCCAAGCTTGTGAAAAAGCAGGAATAACTGCAAGAATCGGTACGCACACGCTAAGAAAAACTTTCGGATATCATTTTTACAAAGAGAAAAAAGACATCGCACTTTTGCAAAGTATTCTAAATCATTCCTCACCATCTGTAACTTTAAGATACATTGGAATTAATCAGGACATAATTGACAAAAATTTAAACACGTTTAAGCTATAATTAAGTGCTATTCTATATTTTAGCCTACTTTTTCTATCCTCAATATGTTACCAAACATGTAACACATTTTCTATTGTGTTACGAGTTATGTAACATATTGGTTTTCAGATGATAGATTTACAGTATACAAAAAATATTAGTTCTTGAATTTGATTCAAAAAGTATATATTATAAATATAAAATCTTTACAAATATCCTCCATTTGTAACAGTTTTTCAAAAATCATTCAAGTTTTCAGAAAAAATGACGTTATATATAGTAGTAGTCTATGACTATAAGGTATAATTATGCTTTTTATGTAACACAATAGAAATTGTGTTACATCCATACAGGTAGTAGATGACAGAATTCAACATACAACAAAAACAATTTATACAAGAATATAAAGCAAGTCATCATCTGGAAAATAAATCAGATGAACAGATTATGTTATTTATTCAAAAAGACATGCAAACAAATGGTGTTGCCTATCCGGGATTTGAAAATCTTGTTAAGCCTCAAAACAAGTCTGCTTATACAGGGCAAATATTTGGGAGTTCTACTACTTCAAACGATATGGCAGGAGTCACAGTTGAACATGGTGTCACTACTACTGCAACAAAAGAACCTGAAAAAGAAATTACGACCGATAGAAATGGCAATGAAGTTGCCGTTGTAAAAAATGGTGACGAAGTAGTAGAAGCAACTGTTACTCAAACAGATTCAAATGGTAATAAAATCGAAACCGTTGTAAGTTATGAAAATGGCAAGCCTGTTAAACAAATCAAAAAGCAGAACGGCAACGTTAGTTCTGTAACTAAGTTTACATATAACGAACCAACAGAAAACATACCGTTCCCATCTGTAACAGTTGAAACAATAGATGGTGGGAAAAATAAAATTATCACCACAGCTTTAGAAACAGATAAATATGGGAATGTTGACCAAGAAGATTTTATTAGTCGTAAAACAATTTCAAGAGATGGAACTGAAACAACTGTTATTATTGGTTCTGAATATATAAAAGAAGATAAAGTAAAAATTGACGGTAAAAAAGTTTCTACATTATATAATGGTACAAATCTAGCTGACTTTGATTCTCATAAATTACATCGTGTTGCTCAAGAAACAGAAGTAAATGGTGTAAAGAGATATGCAGAATATGATGGTAAGGGTAATACAAAAACTACTGTTCAAAATGGTGAATCTCCGGCATTAATTGCTCAAAAATTTAATGTAAAAGAACAATCACTAATGCGTTTAAATCCACAAAAGGGTAAAAATGCTATTACTCAAGTTGGTGCAGATATTCTTATACCGGGTGAATTCAATGCAGATTCTTATCCTATGCGTGTGAGAAAATCAAAAGCAGAATCTTTAAATAAATATAGCCAATTTGAAGCTAGAAGACTTGCTAAAGAAATAAATACAGAAGATGTTCAAAATGTTAAACTTTCAAAAAGTTATAGCAATGTATATGAATTGGCAAAAGACAATTTAGTTAAATCAGGAGTTAAAAATCCATCAAACCAACAAGTTAATGACGAAGCAAATAAATTAATTTTGTTAAATGGCAAAAATGTTAATCTAAAAGCGGGGGCATCTGTAAAAGTTGCCAAAAGTCTTACAAATTCCAAGCAAGCATCAGAGTTAACAAAATATGGATTCCAAGCATCTGCTGAAAATAGAATTTTCTTTCAAAAGTTTAATGCACTAAATCCACAACAAAAACAAAATGTTTTGAGTGCTATTCAATACTGCAAGTCTCAAAAGATAATTAATCCTAGTGACATAAAAGCAAAAGTGTTAGAAACATTAGGAATAAACTTGTTTGATAGTGACAAAACTGTTCCAATGGTTGCAGAAAACAATTTTGGAGTTATGGCTTACCAAAGAAATAGTAAACCGATTTCAATAGAAACTTTTGTAAAAGACCATTTGAAATTGAATATTAAATCTGAGCCGGGGAAAACTGTACTCGATAGACTTTCACAAGTTGACCAAGCCCAATTAAACAAAATTTCTGCAAAAGATTTCAAAGGTTTTAATAACAAAACTCTTGATGGTGTTGCAAGTATGCTTGAAACAGTAGGTGTTCAAATTAGAACTCAAGCAGAAATTAATGTAAAAAATAATACTCCAAGAGCAAAAGCCGAAAAAGAAAAACGTGCAGTTAGAACAGCTGCCGCTGAGAACATCGCTCTTGCTTATGACAACGCAATTAATGTAATTAAAAATTACCAAGGCAACCAAGGTTGGATGAATATCGGTTTTTACAGAGAAAAACTTGGACAATTGTTGGATAAAGTTAATCCGACTGATGTTGCAACTTGTTTTGATGCAGTAATAAAACGTCTTGAAAAAGAGAAACAATTTGCCGTTTCACGATTAAAAACAGCATCTGCAAATGAAAGTGAATTTAAACAAGCTTTCAAAAACCTTACGGGCAAGGATTACAATGAAAATGCTGTAAAAAACTTTCTAGCACAAGCTCAAAAAGGTGGAGATTGGTCAAAATCTTATGACCAAGCGTTTGGTGATAAGGTTGTAAAGCGTGCTACTGATAAAGTTAATTTCCAACAATATGTTGATGGAGCCGGAGATATTGTTTTAATGCTACTCGGAACCGAAGCTATAGGTAAAGGTGTTGCTTGGGCTGGTGGAAAAGTCGCAACGAAACTCGCACCTTACGTTCCAAAAGTTTTATCCAATCTTGGTGCTAAAGGAATTATGACAATTGGTAATTCTACAGTCACAGTAGGCAAAGTTGTAGGAAATATGGCTACCTCTGCTGCAACTTTCACCGCTTGGGATGCTACTAAAAATTATATCAATTTAAAAACAAAAGACATTCAATATACCGGCGAAGATGCTGTTAAAGAATGGCAAACTTATAAAGAAGGTAATATTGAATCAGGCAAATTTGGTGCTTTTGCAGGTCTGTTAAATTCAACCGTAGTTGGAAAAGTTGTTAATGGCACTATGAAAATTTTTGAAAAGCCTGTAGCAAAAGCAATACAAGGAGTTGCTAAAACACTTGAAAAGGGTGAAGCTACGGGTGCTGATGTTATGAAAACATTCATAGCAAAACAAACTCCTGGCATGATTGCTCAAACAGTAGGAGCCGTTGCTGAAGTTGCAGGATTTACAATGTATGAAACTGCAAATGAAATTACAAAAAAACTTTTGCAAACCGATGCCAATGGAGAAAGACATTTACCGAAAGATTTAACTGAAGAGGGTTTAACTCAATATTTACTAAAAAAAATTCCTGAAGAATTATGGAAGCAAACAAAAGGTATAGGTGAAATCAAAGCTATCTCTAAATTGATATTTATGCACAAAGGTGCAGTTGTAGAACGTGAACGTATCATGAATGAAAATTTATCCAAATGCGAAATGCTTGGGAAAGTAAAAGTTCAAAAAGCCGAAGTTGATGGTGCTGAAATTTATGCAATAACCACACCGAATGGCAACCGTAAAATTGCACGTTCTCCTGAAGATGTTGTTGCATATTGCAATGTCTTAATGCAAATGGATATGGCTATGAACAGCAAAACTGCCGCAACAGAAACAAATCCGAATGAAACAAAAGTAAAAACTCCAAAGGAATTAGTAGAGAAAACACAAACTACAAGCCCTGTTGAAAATGTTAAAAATAAGGTAATATCAGAAGTCGCAAAAGATATTAAAGATGAAGGTATGCGACTAAATACACCTGAATCATTAGATGCCGAACTTGTAGAAGCAGAACAAAATCCAAATGCTCCGGTTGATAACATGGAAGCTTTTAATCTTGTTATTAATGGTAATATTGGAAACGTTTTAAAGGCTCAATATGACAATGCAAGCAATGTATTTAAAGATATTGCTAAAAAATACTCATCAGAACTTGACCAACTTGAAAAACAATATGGTAATGATAAAAAATTATTTGCAGAAAAATTTACAGAATTTTTAGCAGATAAATTAGGAGTTAAAGGTATTGAACCTGAAATTGTATTCAGGGACACAGGTGATGCTGATGGATTTTTTGATTGGCCAACTGGGAAATTAGTAGTAAATAGTAAATTAAATAATTCGAAAGATATACAATCCATGATAGCTCATGAATTTGTCCATGTTATGCAGTTTAAAGATATGATTGCAAATAAAGGGGCGAAGAAGGCTATATCAAGCATTCTTATGCACACCAATAATGGTAAGTATATAACTGCAGAGGCGGTCAATTTAGCAAAATTTAATGGTGAAGATTGGAATTCTATTTCTGCAGCAGAACAACAAATGTATAAAGAAGTTCGTGCTGAAATGCTTGCAGATGAGGTTATGGAAGCAAATAAGGGCTTAGTTGATTTTGCTCAAAAAAATCCAATCTCAAAAGGCTCATTGAATGAATATTTGTCAAGAATTTATCAAAATGAATATGAAAATATGAAAACTGATGTAAATTCTCCTGAATATTACGAGCAAGTAATTGAAAATGAAGCTTATTATTTAGGAAGCGGACAATTAGGTCTTAATTTAAAAGGCAGTATTCATTTCGCAGATACAAAAACAAGTACACCGACAAACAAGAGTGGTGTAAATGTTCCAAAAGGAGTTCTGCAATCAGAAATTACTTCTGAAAACTTTGAGCAACAAAAAGCTGATTTCATTAAAGAGTTTAATGAAAAATTAGGGGAATATGCTCAATACAACATAAAGAAAATTGAAAACATCTCAACTCCAGAAGACTTAGCTGCCGTAAAAGAATTTTGGGAATGGACTAATTCCGAAGAAGGCAAAAAACAATTTAGAGATAGTTATGACATAATCGATAAAATAAATGCAAAAAATATTGCTGATTTCAAAGAACTCGTTGAAACAATCAACGGTAAAAAAGATTTATCAGATGACATAAAATCAGACCTACTTTATGGAACAATTGCAGAAGAAAGCCTTAAAGAAACAAAAGAATTTATCCAAGGAATTGAACCATCTGATTTAACTAAATTAAATGATTTAGAATCTTTTGATAGGGCGATGCTATCTGGTTCAAGTGAAGAACAAAAAGCAAAACTTGATTTTTACAAAGAAATCAAAACTGGCAAATACGATAGCATAATTAAAGATGATAATATCTTTAAACATGTTCTATCAGTTGGTTATAGTGTTGAAAAAACAAAATCTCTTTATGATACGTTTGCGGGCGAAAACATCTCTAAAGAATGCTTTGCGAAAATCCAAGAAGGGCTTGAAAATAGCGATGTTAACGCAATTAAACAGCTATATTCGCAAGTCAAAGATTTGCTAGATAACAATTCTGACATAAGTTGGATTATGTTCAGAAATCTTAAACAAGAAGATATTCCAGCCAAAATAGAAATTATAAATACCTTGAAATCTACAAAAGCAACTAATGAAGAAATTTGTGAAATTTTGCATAAAACAAATAAAGACAATTTAGATATCGCAAAAGACCTTGTTCAAAAAGCTTTTGCAAACGGTGATGAAAAAGCCGAAAAATACAATATTGTTATAATCCTAAATAAATTAACTAGAGGAGTATATAGCAAAGAATTTGTAGAGAAAAATGCGGAAGCTCTTCTTCATCTTGATGGAACTTGCATTAGAAGAACCACCGAAACCAACCTTGAACTTGCAAGTAAAATTTCAGAAAACAAAGAAATTTCATCATACCAAGTTGATATGATGTTGAATTATGCAACGGATAAAGAAAGAACTCAAAAACTAATCGATAACCTCAATAACGGATATACTAAACTTTCAGAATTTGAGGTTATGAATCAGCTTAGAATGGATTTTATTGAACTCATAAAAAAACATCTTCCTCCAGAAAGACTACAAGAATTAGAACGCAAATTTTCAAATGATAAAGAAACATTTGAAGACATGTTGCTTCAACAAGCATTCAAATTGAAAGGTGTTGAATTAAGCCCAGCAGAAGAAAAAGTAGTAAATGATATTACCCGTATCTCCCCTCCTCTTACCATAGGAGGAACAGTTCTATATGGAGTAAAATCAGGATTAGAAAGATACTTTGAGGATAGGAATAGAATTATTCGAGACCTAAACAATTCTCTTGAAGATGCTCCATACAAAGATGAGGCTACTAAACAACAAACTTTGGCTAAATTTAATGATTTATATCCTCGACTAAGTACAAGCGAACTTGCAACCATCAAAAATATATATTTTCAACTTCCCCCAAAAGAACGTCTAAATATTGACTATTCTCTAATCGCAAAAAGAGAAATTGTTCCGCTATTAAAAGGCACTCAAAATTATGATGCTGATGTAATAGAAAAAGCCTTGGAATTTTTAAATTGTAGCGATGCAGAATTTAAACAGAAAAAACATAACCTAGAAACAAGAAGACCAGAACTACGCAACGAATATAAGTTCAGTGAATGGAAACGCATTCTCAACATGCCAGAAGCTGAGTTCAACAAACTAAAAACTCCATTTGAATTGAGAACAGAAACTCCTGTTGATATAAAAGCTTATGAAGCTCAAATGCGAGAAAAAATGGCTGATCGTATAACTTACGATCCAATTGAAGCTGCCGAACTTATTGAAAGAGCAGAAAAGAATCAATCTTTAAGAAATGAAATGTTTGGCAATGACTATGTCCCAGACAAAATCAACGCATTTGAAAAACTACCTAAAAAAGCCCCTGTAGCAGTTACACCTCTACCAGAAGCAGGTAAACTTATGAGAGAATTGAGAAACACTGGACACGTAAAATTGTCTATACCTAATGAAGGCGGAGTAAAAGTAAAACCTTACGATGCTGTAATTCATCCAGAAGATGACTATAGATTAAATGTTACACAAGATGCTGGAATAAAAATTCGTTACGGTACAAAATTACAATGGAGCAACTTCAAAATTGCTCGTGACCTATTACAAAACTATTACGATGGTCACGGACACACTCTTGAAGGGGTGAATATTGAAGTAAATAAAACAGCAGATGGAAAATACAAGATAAAAATTTCTGGCGAAAGCAGTTGGGATTATTCACATCTTGACCAAATGGGTTCTTCAACAAAACATGACCCGCTAGACGCTGGTGGTTATGGAGAAGGGACAAGAGCCGTTGCAGTAAGCTTACTTTCTAAAGCTGATATTACAAACGTCAAATACGCTTCTGGTGATTGGGCGATGACCTATGGACGTTCTTCTGATGATTTAAAATCTGCTTATATGACCCAAACGCTTTCTAAAAACAGCGAAAACGTAAAGGGTTCAACTGTAGAATTTGAAACTGAAAATGCTGATATTGCACATAAATTATTAGAAGCAAAAGATTACTTCTACCATCCACACAACCCTGATTTCAAAAATCTTGATTTTGAAAATGAATTCTTTGGCTTTAAGCTAAAAGATGATGGAGCAAAGGGAAACATATACTTAATCCAACGCTATGAAACAGGTGGAGAATCAAATAACGGCTTAAGAGGAGCAACTATTGTCTTTAAGACCCAACCGAACCACCCAACACTTGTAGAAAAAAGTGGAGGAGAACAGTTTGAACTTGGAACAGGTGTTGATAGAGCTCAAATCCCTTCTTATGACGTAAATAGAATCCTTTCCAGATATGTCAAAACAATGACAGATGAAGAATTAACCCAAACAATTTCTTCAATGGAAAAAGTCTGGGGTGAAAGTGGCACAGAAAAAGATAGACTAAATGACATGTATGTTCCATTTGTCAAAGAAGCCCACAGAAGAGGACTTGGAATAGATTTCAAAGATTCACATTATGTATATTTGGATAAGCCATCAACATCTTCTTATGATATGGCAAAAAATCTAGGCTATAAAATTGCCGATAAGAGTATGAAAGATGTTGGAATGCAAAGTTTTTATGCTAAAGATGAATCTAAACTTCCACACCAACCAACCGAAGAACAATCAAAAGAAATTAGGTTGCTTGAAGAAGGTGTCCGTATCCTTCAAGAATGTACAGACCTATCAACTAAAGATTTGCTAAATAGTGATGAAGTTAATAAGCCAACATATATGTTCTCTGAAGGCGATCATGGCACAGGAGCAGAGGCAATCATTGAAGCGGGAGAATACCAAGGTCACTGGATGCGTGATAGCCATTTATTACTGCAAAATTATGTTGGGAATTTGGCAACATTCTTACACGAAATTTCACACAAATCTGGCGGAGATGAATCTAAAGTCTTTTCTAGGCAACTTACAAAATTGCAATCTCACATCACAAATGCTATAATGCACAATCCTAATGCGTTCAAAAAGCTTCAAACATTATCAAAAATGTTTGATGAAGTAAGATCGCAAGAATTTAACAAACAAATTCCAACAACAGAAGTAATCCAAGATAAATCATTCACGCCAGAACAATATAAACAACATATCGATAATTTATTATCAGTTACTCCAGAATACAGAGAATATGTTGAACCAGAATTAGATAAAAAAAATACAGAGCCAAAAACATTTAGCAAAACAATGAAGTTTAAATCTTTTGAAGAAAACAGAAAATTAACTTCAAGATTTAATATTGCAGGTATCAAAAGATTTGCTAAATCTTTCATTCACAAAATTCTAAGACATAAGCCTTCAAAAGTAGAAGAAGATGGTGGAAGAATATTAGGAGATGATGATTTCGCAAGCTTCACAATTGATGCTGGAGTAGCACATTTTGATAAACCTATAGCTAAAGCTCAAAAACCAGCTAAAGAAGAAAAGCACTATAAATATGAAGAGTTTACACCATCAAAACACGAAAGCTACACAACCCTAAAATCTTCTGACTCAATGATGAAAGAACTAGAAGAAAAAGGTTCTGTTGCATTGAGCATTCCAAATGCTGGCGGGCTAAAACCCAAAATATCAGACACTCCAAGCGTAGAAAAAGATAACGACTTTAACAAAACTGTTTCAGCTCAAATGACCTTATCTTACGCTAAAAAAAGAAATTGGAGCAATGAAAAAATTGCACGTGACTTAATGCAGAATTTCTACGATGGAAATGGTCATACCTTAGAAGGTGTTGACTTAAAAGTTAAACAAAACGATGACGGAACTTATACTATCAGAATTGATGGTAAAGGTATCTACAACTATGAACATCTAAAACGTCTTGGCGGTTCTGATAAAGATAACCCAAAAGATGCTGGCGGTTTTGGAGAAGGAAGCAGAATCATTGCAGGGAGTTTGCTTGCAAAAGGTACTGCCCGAGTTAGATTTGCGTGCAAAGATTGGCAAATGGACTTCACAACAGCAGAAAATGCCAGAACCCACGAAGAAGGAGTAATGAGGACTTTAACTAAGAATGAAGCCCAACTAGATGGAAACTACGTTGAATTTGACACAAACGATAAAGAACTTGTAGAAAAAATTATGGACTCCAAGAATTATTTCTATAGTCCAAACAACCCTGATTTTAGAGATTTAGATATTGAAAATGAGTTCTTTGGTTTTAAAGTTTCCCCTGACAAAAACGGGAACTTATATTATATTCAAAGATTCCAAACTCCAGATAAGAAAATGGACAATGGTTTACAAAATATGACCCTTATATTCAAACAAGCAGCTTTTGGTGAAAACTTCCAAAATAAAGGTGGCTATACTATTGATTTGAACACAACTAGAGATAGAATGGCAATTGAAGCAGAACAAATGTCTGAACTAACAAGAGCATACGCAAAAACACTACCAGATGCAGACCTTGTAAAAGCTATCTCGGCTCTTGAACCTATTTTCACAAGTGACAACTGCAACTCTGAAAAATTCAGAAGAGAAAACAAAGCTAATAATTTATCATATCAATTTGCTCAAAGTATAATACATGAAGCCGCAAGCCGAGGAATAAAATTAGACTTTGAGGATAAGAAAATTGTTTATGTACAAGAAAGCTCAGAATGGAGAACAAACCTTTCATCAAAAGAAGAAGCATTTTTCAAAAAAGAAGGCTATATCTTTGCGAATATGGGAACAGAACTTGGCATAGAAGATGCCGAAAGTTTGTATGCAAAATTGCATAGACCTCATTCTATAAAACCGACAGAACAACAAGCAAAACAATTACAAATTCTTAATGAAGCAGTTAAATTGATAACGAGCAATGATAAAATGGGACTTTTCCCTGATGAAGGAACACAACTATACGCATTTGACGAAACTTCAAATATTGAAAGTTCCACTGGTTATTATGCCGCAGTAAATTCAAAAAATTTGGATGGAGTATTTATTCATACGAATATTTTAAAAATCGAATCTTTTCCAACAATGTTAACAAATGTCCTTTGCGAAATGCTTGAAGACCAAACAAATAAAGCACTAAGCTCATATAGTTATAATCAAACTGAATTAATTCGTTCACAATTAAATACCCTAATCTCTCAACCACAAATAGTTGAGAAATTAAATATCCTCGAACAAATGTACAAAGAACAACAAAAATAAAATCTATAAATACAAATAAAATAAAATGGTGAAGTTATTCTTTTGTAATAAGAAAATTTATTTTTTCTTTTGACTGCAAACTTTATGAATATAATTTTCATTAACTTTACAGAGCATACACAATCATATGTGCTTTTTATAATAATAGTAATGGAAAAGTTATTCTTTTAGTAATATTTACTTTAATTGCGTCGCTTTGTAACAAAACCTCCTCATAGGTCCTGACAAATTATCCAGATGCGTTAATCTGTAGATGCAATAGAGGTAATTTGTTATGAATAATTTTGAAAAACGTTTGTTATTGGACTACTTGGACAAGCTTTGCTATCAGATTGATTTTAATTCCTACAACTTTGACAGTTTCTTTGATTCTTTCTTAGAGAAATTTAGAATTAAGAAAAGCAATTTTAATTTTGATGCGGATGGTTGTTTAGAAATTGAAACAATCAAAGAAAAGAAAGCTTTCGTAAAAGATTTGAAAGTTGTAATCAAGAAACTTAAAGCAGAGATTAAACCGATCCAAACTCCGGTTGAAAAACGTCTTTGTTTAATTCAGAAAATCTTCAATATGAACGACAAAGAAATGGCTATTTTTACTTATGCTCTTGTTAAAGAATTGAACAAAGTTTTTGCACAATTTGACAGCTGCCTGTATGGTTATGGGATAGATAATTTTTGTAGATTTTATCTTGGAATCAGATATGGAGAAAAAGACAGATTACTGGACAGTCTTTATTTCAAAAACCTAATCCCTAAACGAAATAATGTTTCAATTAATTCAAATATGTTGAAAATCTTTGATTCTCCAAATTGTAATACTGTTGAACAAATAACCGCTACACTTTTAGGGGAACCCGAAAAATCTACTCTTACACTAAATGATTTTTCTCATATAAAAGACAGACAAGAAAAAGTCCTAAAAATTCTAAAATCTGCTGTTAAAACAAAAGCTAAAGGTGTGAATATACTTCTTCATGGACACGTTGGAACAGGTAAAAGTGAGTTTTCAAGACTTATTGCAAATGTTTCTAATGTTCCACTTTACGCAGTCAAAACAGAGGATTCTTATGGCGAAGAAGCTAAAAGAACCGAGAGATTAGCTGATTTGTATGCCAAACAACAAATTCTATCCCGAATTGGTAACGCTTGTATTCTTTTCGATGAAGCGGAAGATGTGCTAAATCGTGGATTTGGTTCTGATGGCACTGCTTCAAAAGGTTATTTGAATAAGATTATTGAAACAACTCCTGTTCCTGTAATTTGGACTACAAATAACATCTATGACGTAGATCCGGCATTTTTGAGAAGAATGACTTATTGTATAGAGTTTGAAAAACTTTCAGAAGATTCAAGATTGAATATTTGGAACAGAGTGCTAAAAAAGAACGAACTAACAGTTTCTAAAGAAAAAGTTGAAGAATTAAACAAGAATTATGACATTCCACCGGCACTAATTAATAACGCCGTAAAAACCACAAAAATGATTAACGGTTCTGTTGATGATTTTGAGGAACTTATTGAAAATGTTGCTAAGGTTGTTGAGAAGAAAAAGGTTGTGAAACAAGAACCTAAAAAGAGCATGGGGGATTACAATGTTGATTTAATCAATGCCAATATGGATATTAACGCACTGACGGAAAAGATTAAATCTTCAAACAAACTCAATTTTTCAATGTGCTTGTATGGAGAACCCGGAACGTCAAAAAGTTCTTACGCAAGATATTTAGCCGAACAACTTGGAATAGAAGTTTTGCTAAAACGTGCAAGTGACTTAATTTCTCCGTACGTTGGTGAAACTGAACAGAATATTGCAGCAGCTTTTAGTGAAGCAACATCTAAAAAAGCTATGCTGATTTTTGATGAAGCTGATACTTTCTTGCAAGACCGAAATAATGCAGTGAGAAGTTGGGA
>CAKUTL010000019.1 GCA_934692295.1 uncultured Candidatus Melainabacteria bacterium | reverse complement strand
GCTGTTAAAGCTGGTAACATCCTTGTTAGACAAAGAGGAACTAAAATCCATCCTGGTAACAATGTAGGTATCGGTTCAGATGATACATTATATGCTTTGATTGATGGTACAGTTAAATTTGAACCACATAGACGTGATAGAAAACAAGTTAGTGTTTATTCTGCGTAAGTCAGTGTTCAAATAGACAATATTAAAAGAGCTAAAGTTTTACTTTAGCTCTTTTTTAATTTCCTTATGTTTTTCTTTATTTCCAACTTATTCTCATTTGTCTTTATGTTTGTCTTATACTTCTGCTGTTTCAGCTCCGTAATCAGGGATAAGCGTTGCCCCTGTTAAATCTAAGTTTGAACCATTATTTAGATAGACTTTTCCTTCTGGAATAGCCGCAAAATGGTTAACAACATTTGCAAGTCCAGGAATATTCCGTTCTATGGTTGTTCCGCTATAGTTTCCGGAATGTCCATAACCCATAATCCCAAGGTTCATAGCTTTACTTATTTTACCTAGATTAGTTAATGATTGTGTTCCTTTAATACCACCAACATTACCGTTAAATTCTACTCCGCTCATTTGTGTTCTCCATTATTTATTGCTCTCTATACTTTAATAAAGTATTTTGAAAAGTCATAATTTCAGAGAACGGTTTCTTTGTTACAAAAGTTAATGTTTTAATCAATTAGTTCATATAAACTTGGAGCTTCTTGGATACTAACGTTTGTTGTTGGAACCTTCAGAATTTTGGCTTTGACTGTTCGGTTTGCATATTCAATTGTAATAATGTCATTTTCTTTGATTTGTTTTGCAGGTTTTGCGGGATTACCATTGATTAAAACTCTTCCCATATCAGAAACTTCGTTTGCTACTGTTCTGCGTTTAATTAGTCTTGAAACTTTTAAAAATTTATCTAATCTCATAATACCATTATATTATCACATATTTGTATTTTATGATATAATTTTATTCAAGGGGAGATATTTTATGAGAAGGATTTATTCTTTAATTTTGGGATTATTTATTGTGTTATTAGGCGTTGCTCAAAGAGTAAGTGCTGAAAATATCAAATTTGTTCAAATTGCAGATTCTCATTTATCTGCCGATTCTGAATATTCCCAAAAAGTTTTGAAAAGTGCGGTTGAAGATATAAATAATCAACCGGATGTTTCATTCGTAATTTTTACTGGGGATAATATTAATAATCCTTCTGAATCTAATCTTAGAACATTTGTTCAAATTGCAAATAAATTAAAAGTTCCATATTATCTTGCATTAGGAAATCATGATGTTTATAAGTCTAAAGGGATGTCAAAGTCGAGATATTTTGAAATTGTCCGAGAGGAAAACATGTTTTTCCCTCAAAGACGTCCAAATTATGAGTTCAAGAAAAATGGTTTTGTCTTTTTAATTGTGGATGGAGCAAAGGAGGTAATTCCTGGTTCTGCCGGATATTATAGAGAAGATACTCTAAAATGGTTAGATGAAAAATTAACGAAGAATGAAAATAAACAAGTTGTAATTTTTCAACATTTTCCGGTTGTTTATCCTGACGGAGCAGATTCAATGCTAAAAACTCATAAAACATTTCGAGTTGAAGACTATAAAGATGTTTTAGCAAAGCATAATAATGTTCTTGCGATTATTACGGGACATTTCCATACAAATAGTGAAACAATGGAAAATGGGGTATATCACATTTCTTCCCCATCTTTACTGGCAATTCCTCAATCTTACAAAATTATTGACATAGTTACTACAAAAGACTTTTCACCAATTATTTATTCTCAATTGAGAGAATTTAATGTTGAAGATTAGTTATCGGTGTAATAACTTTTTTATTCCTTTCCATATATTTTTGCGATATGCTAGAGTTCCTGCGATGAGTGCTCCTCCTCCGATAATTTTTAATATTGTGGGGAAACCTTTTTTCTCATATTTTTTTGCTTTTTTTTCAGAAAGGAATAAATCTTGTTGCATTTCGTCATAGCGTTTTTGTGCCTCAATTCCTGAGTACACATTTGCTTTTGGCAGGCTATTCGGAGGGGTTAAAATTCCTACGGAAGTTTGCCCATAATGCATTGATTTATTCGCAGGGTTATCTACTTGAAGTTTATCTACCATATATTAATTAAAACAAGTTCTTCAACAAAATTGCTCCCAATCTTGTTTATTTTGTAAAAAAATATTACTATTTATTTTTTTCTGCTTTGTATAGCTTGATTTTTAGAAATGTTTAATGTAGATTGGATACATAGCCGCAGACAATTAGTCCAAGGGTGTGTAAAAAGGGCGAAGCTTCTTCAAATGCACCAAGGTTAAATGACAAAGTCAGCTAATCGAGGTTACACGAAAGTAAATAGCATTTATAGACTTATGTGTAAGATTTTGCGGTAAAACTAGAAAAGCAAAGTCTTTTTTAGTTTTATAGGTCGATAATCAATAACAACGATTGGAAAAGTTTCCTATCGTCGCAGAAATCAAAGGAGCTAAAAATGGCAACAAAAGCATTTAAATCAGAAAAAATAGATGCGATTAAATCAAAAATTGAAAAAGCTCAAGTTGCAGTTATCACTGAGTACAAAGGTTTGACCGTTGAAGAAATCACTAAATTAAGACGTGAAATTCAAAAAGACGGTGGCGACTATATGGTTACCAAAAACACTTTGGCAAAAATTGCTGTAAAAGGAACTGAATATGAAGCATTAGCTGAAAAATTAACAGGACCTATCGCTTTAGCTTTCGGTTTTGAAGATCCTGTAAGCCCTGCGAAAGCTGTTACTAAATTTATCAAAGAAACTAAAAAAGGTGAAATCCTTGGTGCAGTTTTGGATGGTAAATTATTAACAGTTGAAGAAACTAAAGCATTGGCAGCTCTTCCTTCAAAAGAAGAACTTTATGCAAAAATGCTTGGTTCTATCAATTCACCGGCATCAGGTATCGCAAACTCTATCAACGCTGTTCTTTCTCAACTTACAAGAGCAATGGCAGCTGTCAGAGATCAAAAAGCTGCATAGTATTGCGGCAAACTTATTTAAGCCTTTGTGCTTAACAACGTATTAGAAAAACTCAAAAATAATAATAAAGGAGAAAATCATGAGTGTAGAATCAATTTTAGAATCAATTGAAAAATTAACATTATTAGAAGCAGCTGAATTAGTTAAAGCTATGGAAGAAAAATTCGGCGTATCAGCAGCAGCTCCAGTTGCAGTAGCAGCAGCTCCAGCAGCAGCAGCTCCAGCAGATGATGCTGATGCAGAAGTTTCTGTTGTATTAGCTTCAGTTCCAGCTGATAAGAAAATCGCTGTATTGAAAGAAGTTAGAACTTTGACAGGTTTAGGATTGAAAGAAGCTAAAGATTTAGTTGAATCAGCTCCTAAAGCAGTTAAAGAAAACATCAAAAAAGATGAAGCTGAATCAATCAAGAAAACTCTTGAAGCAGCTGGTGCTGTTGTTGAAATCAAGTAGTTTGATTTTTAACAATCTCAAGTTTAACGAGCGGTTACATTGTAACCGCTCGTTTTATATTTATAATTTTGCAAATCTTATTCCCAGTTATTTCGAGGTTGAAAATTTATGTCAAAGCCTAATGTGTCAGCAATTTCGATAACTTCTTTAAAAGAAATAGTTTCTCTGGCTAGCTTATGGGATAAGCTGCTAGTAGAAATCTTTTTCCCTTTAGCAAGTATTCTTCTTGCATACTCTTCATAAGTTACATCTCTCCAAGTGAAAAGCATTTTTATACGTTCTTTGATTTTATTTTGACTGCCCATAATAACCTCTATTTGAATTTTATTATGATGAATATGGACCAACCAGTAATTGGGAATTGAATGATGTCGGGTATGATATGGCTTCAATAGATAAAGTTGTGTCCTTATTTTCTCCATATATTCCACAAATGGCAAATGAAATACAACAGAAAGATTATTGGGCTTATGTTGCTCATAATCTTCAGGGAAAAAAGGAATCATATGTCCATAAAAATAATTTTAAGGGTTATTATTTAATGGATGGTAGCGTTGTTTTTATAACTATTGTCTCAACGGCTGTAGCTCCAGAAAGTGTTGCAAATGGACCTTTTGTTCAAATGACGATAGATATTAATGGTTTAAAAACAGGACCTAATGTTATGGGCAAGGATATTTTCCAGATTTATTTGGGTAGGAATAAGCCTATTTTAACCGGCTATCCTTTATGGTGGGTTAATCGAGGTCATTGTTCTGTAAAAAATCCTTCTGGAGGTTGGACTTCAGGTGGGGCTTGTGCAAGTTGGGTTTTAAAAAATAGAAATATGGATTATCTTCATAGAGAAATAACAGTAGAGGAATGGAATCAAGTTAATCAATGGAATGATAATTGATTTTCAAAATATAATATGATATTATTAGTGGGCGGTTAATTACCGCCCATTAATAATTTTAAATGAGGGCTTTATATGATAGATCCGACTCTTTTAATATGTGCGATTGCGATGATGGTTATTATGATTGCACGTGAGTTTTTGAAGAAAAAATATAATATAGATATGGATAAAATTTTTATTTCTAAAAATTCTATTCGTGTTGAAAAACCTCCGGTAATAAATAAGGGTACAGGTAAAAATTCATTAGTTTTATTGGATGCAGGGGCAAATAAGGCTACTGTAATGGCTACCTTGCGTCAAATTACAGGACTTGGATATGCAGATGCTAAAAAAGTTATTGAATTTATTCCAACAACTTTTATGACTTCTATTTCTGATAAAGAAGCCGATTTAACTAAAAAAGCATTAGAGTTTGTCGGTGCAAAAGTTGAAATAAAATAATGTTATTTTTATTAATTTAAAAACCTCTTAGTATTATCTAAGAGGTTTTTTAGTTGTATATAGTTTTTAGAATAATTAATCGATTGTTAGAACAAATCCGCCTTTATCGGCATTTTTAAGAGATTCGCCTTCAATTTTTGCTCTTAGATTTTTGATGTATTTGTAAACATAATCTCTTGGAAGTTCAAGTAGAGATGCTAAATCTTTTGCATAAACGATTTTATTTTTGTGAGCTGCAAAATAATCAAATACTTTTTGTTCTCTATCAGTCAAAGCTTTTTTGAATACAACTCTAACTTCATCTCTAACAATATCACCTGTTTTTTCTTCAGACATAACTGCTTTTGTAGCTTTAGCGATTTCTTTATGTGCAGGAGCCTTTTTAGCTGTTGGTTTTACTGTTTTATGAGTTACAGGTTTTGTTTCTTTAACTTCAGCTTTTTGAGTTATTTTAGTTGTTTTAGATTCTTTTTTTACTTCTTGTTTTTCTTCTGTATCAAGTTTCAAATTTTTAGCAGAGAAAGGCGAAATATAAATTTCTTTTTCCTTTTCGTATGCTCTATCTGCGATTGTACTAAGTCTTTCAGCCTTCGCATTCCATTCAGGTTCATTTGATACTACAGGTTTTCCGTGTAGCACAATGTCAATAAGGTCGTTAGTTTCTTTTTTTTCTTCGACTTTTTTTCCTAATCTAGCAGCGAACTCCTCTAATGTTATCTTTTCTAATGAGCTTCTCCATTGTTTTATCTCTTCTTTGCTCAAGTATTCAGACATTAATTATCTCCTTACTCAACTATTCCTAAATACATCCTTTATTACAACATTTAATTTATCATAAACCATGCCCCATGACTTAAAATGTTTCGCAACGTAAATTTTTATTTATTTTGTTAACATTTGAGCTGAAAGTATTGATTTTATTTGTTGTAGTGCTTAATCCAAAATTCCTGTATCAAGGATTTTTTGAACTTCATTTGACATAATTTCGTGGATTTCATTTATTGATTTTGTTCCATCTATACTGATAAATCCGTACTCTGATTTCATCTGGTTATATTGTTCAAGGCATTTGTTTTGATAGATTCCAAAACTCTTGTAAAAGTCTGTTGAAAAACCCACATCTCGCCCACTTTCGTAAAAATCTAAACCAGTTGTTCCAATAATTCTTTTCAAAAGAGTATCAACAGGCATATCAAGGTAGAATACTAAATCTGGTTCTGGGGCGTAATCATAAAGGTTTTTTACCCATTCAATATTCTGCCCTCTTACAACATCTCTTGCAAGTGCGGTGTAATAATACCTATCTAATAGGACTACAAATCCAGATTTCAATGCGGGTATAATCTGATTTTCTAGTCTATCTGCAAAATCTGCGGCGTATAAAAGACTGTATGTTGTTGCGTTTAAAAGATTTCTTTCTTTCGCATCGTCAATTACGTTTGCAATAAGTCGTGATGTTTTCCATTCTGATACCATCACTCCATAGCATTGGTCTTGTAGTGATTTTTTGAGCAGTTGAAGTTGTGTGGATTTTCCGGAACCATCAGTTCCTTCAATAACAACCAAAAGCCCATTGTATTTGTGTTTTCTTTTGAATTGTTCCATTAAACTTCAACTCCTTTATTTTGTAGAATTGCTTTTAACATTTTTCGAATTTCTACTTGTTTTTTGTGAATTGTATCATTCGCATCAAGTTTAACAATTCCAAATTCGTCAAGCATTTTTTTATACTCTTCAATTACTCTAGATTGAAAAATTACATAACTTTCGTATGGATCATTACTTATTTTCAAATCCATTCCAGCTTCGTAAAATTTAGGTGCTCTGTTTGAACAAATTCTTTCGAGAGAGGTTTTAGGGTCTATATCAAAATACACTGCTAAATCCGGTTTTATTGCAAAATCATAGACTCCTCTAACCCAATTGGGGTCAACGCCTCTTGCCACATCTCTTGCAAATGCCGTATAAGCATATCTATCCGCAAGGACAATGAATCCTGCTTTTAGTGCGGGAGCGATGACTTGTTTTAGTCTATCTGCAAAATCTACGGCGTGAAGCAAGCTGAATGTTCTTGGAGAGAGCATATTTTTCTTTTTTGCCAGTTTGGTTGTTTGGGAAATTAATTCAGATGAATTCCACTCTGTATAAATTACATCTTTTCCAATATCTTTTAGCCAATCTCTCAATAAAGCTAATTGGGTTGATTTCCCGGAACCATCGATTCCTTCAACACAAACAAGAGTGCCGTCGTAGTGGTGTTTTTCTGTTAGTTTAGACAATATCTAACCCTCTTTCTTTTCTAATTGTCTAGTGCTGATTTTCCCAAATTTTGCGGAAAGATTATCAATAAAGTGAATTAAATATAATTCCGGCTCTAAATCTTTTTGATCTAAGTCAATAATTGCACCCCATTCAGCTCTTCCGTGGTGAGCAGCAATCATTTTTGCGATTTTTTTGAAGCCGGCATTCATGCAAATACAAAAACCGTATTGAGAGTGAGAAATCCATTCTTCTCTAAAACCTTGAGCATAATCAATTAATCCGGTTTCTGTGTCAATTGTATATTCAAAGATTTTACCGAAATCGTGCAATAAGCAGGCTGCATAGATTTCATCTTCATTTGCTTTATACGTAAATTTGCTCATATTTAATTCTGCAAATTCTGCACATTCAACTGTGTGAACAAGTAGTCCTCCGATATAATTGTGGTGCATAAGTTTTGCTGCTGGCATAATTTTAAAAATTTCTGCATTTTTTTCAAATAATCCCGCAACAAAATCGTGCAATTTTTCATCTTTTATTCTTGAAATATAAGATTGTAACTTTGTCCAATATTGTTCTATTTCATTTTTATCCAGTCCAAGTTTTGCTTCTTTAATTAATTCAAGGGCTGAAATTAAACAATTGTTAAATTTTTCATTAAAACTTGCGGATACAATTCTCACTAAATTTCCGGTTCTGAAAATTTTACTGTCAAATCGGTTAAGTGTTTCTTCCCATAAAATACAGTTTAAAATGGAATTATCTACTGTATTTTTTAGCTGTAGTTTTCCCATCTTGGTACCCGCTTTTGTATCTCCGATTGAAAATATAACAACTTCGTATGTATCTTCTGTATTGAACATTTTTTATTCCTTTATAATTATTTCAAGTATTGTCGTTTCTTAGTTTTTGTTTCTATCGATAATTTTGTCATCGTTACCCCAAACAAAAGAAGAACGAATTTCTTCTCCAACTTTTTCGATTGGGTGTTCAGCATTTTCTTTTCTCAATTTGTTAAAGTTTGTACAACCAGAGTGCATTTCATTGGTAAATTCATCTGCAAATTTTCCAGATTGAATGTCTTTTAAGATTTCTCTCATTGCATTTTTAGATGCTTCTCCGATAACTTTAGGTCCTCTAGTCATATCTCCGTATTCAGCAGTATTTGAAATTGAATATCTCATATCTGCTAAACCACCTTGGTTAACTAGGTCAATAATTAATTTCATTTCGTGAAGAACTTCAAAATATGCCATATATGGAGAATATCCGGCTTCTGTCAAAACTTCAAAGCCGGCTTTCATTAAAGCAGAAACTCCACCACAAATTACGGCTTGTTCCCCAAATAAATCTGTTTCGGTTTCTTCCTTGAATGATGTTTCGATAATACCGGCACGACCTGCACCAATAGCAGAAGCGTAAGATAGAGAAACTTCTTTAGAATCTCCAGTTGGGTCTTGGTAAATTGCAATCAATGACGGAACGCCTTTACCTTCAACGTATTGACTTCTTACTGTGTGTCCTGGACCTTTTGGAGCAACCATAATTACATTAATATCTTTAGGTGCAACAATTTTTTTGTAGTGAATATTAAATCCATGAGAAAACATTAAATATTGTCCAGCTCTCATATTTGGCTTAATTTGTTTTTCATAAACTTCGGCTTGCAATTCATCCGGAATTAGAATTTGAACAATGTCAGCATATTTTACGGCGTCTTCAATTGTCATTGTTTTAAAACCGTATTTTTTTGCTTTTTTGTCAGATTTGCCGCCTAATCTAAGACCTAATACAACATCGCAACCGGAATCTTTAAGGTTCATTGATTGTCCATAGCCTTGAGAACCAAATCCGATTACTGCAATTTTTTTAGACTTAATTAGTTCTTGATTAATATCTTTATCAAGATAAATTTTTAGATTATCCATATCCACCTCGATTTCTTTTTCTATCCAATTATGGTATCACGAAGAGGATTTTAATGCTAGTTGTCGGAGATTAATTAGTTGTGATTTGATTTTCACCTAATATAAACACTTTCCAGTCTGATGCTTCTTCTTTTACTGGTTTATAGTAATCCTTTACTAAAATTTGTTGAGTCTGAATTGGTGTATAATTTTGAGATTTTAAGTAATCTCCTAATTTGTCAGCATTTTTTATATATTTTTTTTGTTTGATTAACGGATAGAATGCACGTTTTTTCCTTGCAATTTCGCAGAGCATAACATTTATAATTTCAGAATATTCAAAATCATAACCGCTATTTGTTGTAATATCTAAGATATAGTTCAGATTATCGCTTGTTGTAATTGAAAAATATCCAAGAATTTTTTCGCATTCTTCAATCAAATATCTTGTCTTGTAATAGTCCATAAACCCTTCAAATATAGGTGTTTGAAATTCTTGAGGGGTTCTAATAAGTGAAGGTTTATAGATATTTAAAACTTCATCATTGTACATTTGTGCAATTTGTTTTGCATCAGAATTTTGAGCATACCTCCAATGAAGATGTGGCTTTTGCGGAGTTGGTCTTTCAATTTTCCATAATGTTTCAGAGGCACATTGTCTGAATCCGCATCCATTAATAAAAAGATTAAATAATTCGTCGTGGCATTCATCGATTGTTACGGTGAATGATGTTGCTCCTTTTTCTCCAAATTTTTCCATAACAAAACGCACAAGACCTTTACCAATTTCGTACATATTATCTTTAAAAATTAGTCTTGTGATGTTGATTTTGTACGGATTTCCAGGAGTGCGAACAGTCGTAATAAGTCCAAGAATTTCGTGTTTGTCTATCAAAATAAATGATTCTGATTTGAATTTTAACTTCAATGGAAGCATTGCGTTAAGAAAACCTATAGGTTCTTCTGCTAAAGATTTTGCTAATTTGTCGTTGTCGTCTGTGCAGAGATACGAAATAAGTTTTTTTAATTTTGGATGGTCAAAGCACGTTAATCTTCTTATTTTTATCATAACTTTATTATACTTTTTTTAGTTTGTAGTTGCAAGTTTGAAAAATTGATTTATTTTTGATTTTGTTTGATAAATTCTGGCAAAATTTCAAAAACATCTCCAACAATTCCGCAATCTGCTATTTCAAAAATCGGTGCTGTTTCATCGTTATTTATTGCAATAATGTAATCAGAACCTGTCATTCCAACGGTATGTTGAATTGCACCGGAAATGGCACAAGCGATATAAACTTTTGGATGAACCGTTTTCCCGGTTTGACCGACTTGAATTGATTGTGGAGCAAGTCCCATTTCTACAGCTCCTCTGGTTGCTGCAATTGTTCCGCCTATTGAATTTGCAAAATCTTTTAATAATTCAAATCCTTTTGCGTTTTTAAGTCCTTTCCCTCCTGCAACAATTATTTTTGCACTGTCCAAATCATTTATAATATTTTCTACAGTATTTTTGAAAGATAATAGCTGTACGTGTTTTTTCATTCCTGATATATTTACAGGTTGGGAAATATATTCTGTTTCTTTTCTGTCTGATACTGAGTTAACCTTGAATACATTTGGTCTAACTGTTGCCATTTGAGGATAATTTTTACAAAGTATCGTTGCCATTAGCTGCCCGCCAAAAGTTGGACGAGTTGCTGCAAGTTGTCCTTTTTCGTTAATATCAAGCCCTGTACAATCAGCTGTTAACCCAGTTCCTAATGCACTTGCTACTCTTGGTGCTAAATCTCTTCCTTGGTTCGTTGCTCCAATTAGTAAAATTTCCGGTTTGATATTTTGAACAAGGTCAACCATTAATTTTGAGTAGTATTCTGTTGAATATTCTTTTAATTCTTCTGCTTCAAAATAATAAACTTTGTTTAATCCCATATTTTGAAAAGATTCTTTGAATGAGTTTATTAGATTTGGGCGAGAGATTAAAACGGCTTCAACATCAACTCCACCGAGTTTTTGAGCTAATTCTTTTGCTTTATCAACGAGTTCAAAAAATACGGTGTGAATGTATTCTTCTCTTGTGAGTTGTGCATAAATTAAAATTCCAGAGTTTTCATTATTCGGCATTATTTAGAACCTCCAAAGATTTTAATTTTTCTTCTAAAAGATTAACACTGTCAGCAAGATTCATTTTAAATTTTTGAGCATTGTGCGTTGTTAGATTTCGAAATGCCTTGCTAACGTATGTAGGCGAACCTTTAATTCCTGTTTTCTCTGGAGTTAATCCGATATTTTCCATTGATAAGGTTTTAATTTCTTTTTTGTTGGCAGAAATTATTCCATTGATTTTGGGTCTTCGAGGTTCAAAATCATTTTGCATAATACAAACTAAAGCAGGTAATTCCGCTCTGACAGTTTCAATTCCGTCCTCCATCTCTCTTGTGATGGTTAAATTTTTGCCTTCTAAGGACTTAAAATCTTTTACAAAAGTAACTTGTGGAAGGTTTAGGAAGTTTGCAATATTTGGACCCGTTTGGGCCGTATCTCCATCTACAGCAAATTGTCCGCATATGATTAAATCAAAGTCGGGCAATGCTGTTCTAATAGCTCTAGAAATTGTCAAACCAGTTGCGTAGGTGTCAGAGCCTGCAAATTTTTTATCAGAGATTAAAACTGCATTATCAACCCCTAAAGCCATAACTTTACGTAACATTGATTCTGCTTGAGCAGGTCCCATTGTGAAAACAGTAATTTCAGTATCCGGATTTTGCTCTTTGATTTTTAGGCAAAATTCTGTTGCGTAAACGTCGAAAGGATTGATTATACTCTCAACCCCTTCTCTTTGAATCGTATTATGTTCCGTCCAACGAATATCTGTCGTATCTGGAACTTGTTTTATACATAAAGCTATCTTCATATGCACCAATTAGTGTTGCTGTTGTTGTCTTGCTGCTTTTTGTTTCGCATTTGCATCAAGTAATGCGTTATAAGCTAACAAATACATAGAACATTTTTGAACACTTGGAACATACCAAGCACATTTGGTTTGACTGCAAACCATATCAATTCCAGAACCGATACTAACTAACGGGCATACAGGAATATCATTTTTACCCATTTTAATTTCTCCTATACTTTTTCTGCTTGTTTTAACAAGTTACAATTTTCGCAACGTTTGCGTTCTTGGTCTTTGTAAATTCTTGTTCTGTTGATAACTTCATCAAAATCGATTTTGTGAGCATCAAAGTCTGGACCATCAACACAAGCAAATTTTGTTTCTCCGCCAACAGTTACTCTGCAAGCTCCACACATTCCTGTACCATCAACCATAATAGGGTTCATACTAGCTTCTGTGTAGATGCCTTTGTCTTTTGTAAGGTTTGCAACTGCTCTCATCATAGGCATAGGACCTACAGCGATTACGTAGTCAACTTTTTCTCTGTCGATAATTTCTTGAAGAACTGTTGTACCAAAACCCTTGATTCCGTAAGAACCGTCATCTGTTGTTAGATATAATTCAGTACAAGCATCTTTCATTTTGTCTTCCCAGAATAGTAGGTCTTTAGTTCTTGCACCAGCAATCATGTAAACTTTATTTCCTGCCTCTTTAAGAGCTTTTGAAATTAAGTAACAAGGTGCTGCACCATAACCACCTGCAACGCAAACGGCTGTTCCATAATTTTTGATGTCAGTTGGCTTGCCAAGAGGTCCAACGATGTCAAGAAGTTCATCGCCAACTTCTAGTTGTGCAAGTTTTTTAGTAGAATGACCAACAGCCATGTAAACGATAGTAAGAATACCGTTTTCTTTGTCAACGTCAGCAATAGTAAGAGGAACTCTTTCGCCTTCTTCTTCCACTCTGAAAATTATGAATTGTCCGGCTTTTGCGTTTCTAACAACATAAGGTGCATCGATAGAAATTTCGAATTGGTTCGGACAGATTTCTTTCTTAGATAAAATTTTATATCCCATTTCTTTCTCCTTTTTAAACAAAACCTTGATAGTATTATACATCAAATTCATTTTTTTGAAAAGATGTAATATTAAGAAGGTAATAAGTCTATAAGTAGATAAGTGGATAAGTTCTTTAAAGTTCAGGATGGCATTTTTTTTGTTCCCTCTCCGAGGGAAGAGGGTTAGGGAGAGGGTTTGTAAAAAGATGACCCCTCTCTCGAAATTGTATCTTTTCGTATTCTACTCAAAAACAATTTCTCTCTCTCCCTAGGAGAGAGTTTTGAGGGTGGTTATGTCAATTCAATCTACTCTGAATTACATAGTCTGCCGAGTTTTGTCATTCCGAATTTATTTCGGAATTTCATGCCTATGCGTTCGGTTTAACCCCTCATCCTAACCTTCTCCCTTGGGAGAAGGAATAAATAGTTTTCTCCCCAAGGAGAGGATTGAATAATGATGGCACTTGTTCTTTCAAAGAGAGAAGAAGCAATATCCCCTCTCCGAGGGAGAGGGGTAGGGGAGAGGGTTATTCAGTTAATTCTTGAAAAACTTTTTCAAGTCCTAAATATACCCCTTCTAAATTATTATCAATTTCATTATTCCAAAATCTAATGACTTTATAACCTTTAGATTCTAAAAATTTAGTTCTTTCTTCATCTGCAAGAATGTTTTCTTTAGTGTTATGTTGTCCTCCATCAAGTTCAATAATTAATTTAATGTCTTTGCAAATAAAATCAACAATATAATTTCCTAGAGGTTGTTGTCTTTTGAATTTTAAATTATGAAATTTATGATTTCTAAGAAGATTCCATAGTATATGCTCTTGTTGAGTTTGGTTTTGTCTTAGATTTTTTGCTAAATTTGTTAATTTATTCATAAGAGAATTCTATCATAAAATCGATCCCTCTCCTAGCCTCTCCCTCGGAGAGGAATGATGATTGGGAATGATAAAAAATTGAGCTTAGTATATTTATCAAATCGACCCCTCACCTAACCTCCCCCTAGGGGAGGAATGATGTTTGGGAATATTTGGGGATTTGAATTATATGGCAGAACAAATATCCCCTCTCCAAGGGAGAGGGGTAGGGGAGAGGGTTATTCTGAATGTGAGTAGAACAAAATTAAATATAAAATAAGTTGGATTTGTTGTGAATGATAAAAAATTGAGTTGTATATTTATAAAATCGACCCCTCTCCTAGCCTCTCCCTCGGAGAGGAACGATGATTGGGAATGATAAAATTTTTGAGTTGTATCTTTATAAAATCAATCCCTCTCCTAGCCTCCCCCTTGGGGAGGAATGATGTTGAAAAAATATTAAAACTCATAATTACACAAAAAAATAGTGGAGATATAATCTCCACTATTAAAAGCTTTTAAATTAAAAGTTTTTTCATCTTGCTAACTATTTAGAAGATGTTAATACGTATTTAGCAGCATCAGATGCAGGTTCAACAGTTGCATCGTGGAATACTACTGGGAATACGTCTGTCATGTGTTTAGCATCGTTTTTAACTGTACAAGGTGTTTCAACGTTTGTAGTTGCTGTAAATTCAGTAGCTGTTTTACCGCAAGTAACTTCTTTGTTAGGTAATGTTGTACCATTTACGTCGATGAAACCGATACATCCTGATAGTCCACCAGTTAAAGAAGCATTGTTAACAACTTCACCTAGGTTCAAAGTACAACCTTTAGCATCTTTAGGGAATGCAACGATTGAACCATCAGCTAATTGGTAAGCTAGGTAATCAGCCATTGCAGGTGTTCCACCACCTAAACTTGTTGCTTTAATAGAGTAAGCTGTTCCGCCATTAGCATCACCAGAGTTAGTTCTCTTTAAGTTAGAAGGAGCACCAACGTAAGTTTGACCTGTCAAAGTACCGTTCAATAATGAACAGAATGTCATTACGTTTTCTGGGTTTTCTTTAGCAGCATCAGCTACAGTAGCTGAACAAGCATCATCAGTCCCAGCATAATCGAAATCATATTGAGCTTGAGCCATCAAACCAGCTTGGTTCAAAGTTGATAATGATTTTTTAAATTGTGATCTAAATTTTGCTGAGTTAGTATTAGCAATCAATGTTGGGATAGTCATGGCAGCAACTACACCAATGATACCTAATGTGATCAAAACTTCTGCCAAAGTAAAACCGAATCTTTTTGTCATAATCTTTTCGCCTTTCTTTTTTTAAATAAAACTATAACATACGCTTTACATAACGATTATATTACTATTTTTTTCAAAGTCTGTCAACCGTTTGTATGATTTTGTTTGAAATATCCGTATTTCAAGTGGGTTGTTGTGTTTTTTGTTGACCCCTCTTCCAACCTCTCCCTTGGAGAGGAGTGATGTTTGGTCGTATTATTTTGTCATTCCGAACTCGTTTAGTAAGAGATTCTTTGCTTCGCTCAGAATGACGTATTTGTTTGGATTTTTAGAGGGATTGCTCTTATGTCCCAAACGCCATACGAAAACCACAACGGAATACTTCTCCATAATCTAGAGCCGTATTCCAAATCTTTAATATTTTATTCTGTATTTAAAACTTTTCTTATTCTCAAAATAAAAATAATCCTCATCGCTTTACAAATTTATTAAACCCAAATTTACTAGTGAAATAACATTAATTTCTAAAAATTAATACTTTAGGATTAGATTGCTTCTTTGGGTTGGCTTAAAACGCTTATCTCTATTGAGTTTTATTAATTGTAACTCTTTGTAAAAAATATTTATTTTGAACGATATTTTCTTAATTTTTGTTAATATATTAATTCTTTTGGGTGATTTGGATGGTGACATTTTATGAATACCCCTCACCTAGCCTCCCCCTAGGGGAGGAATGATGTTTGGTAATATTTGGGGTTTTGAATTATATGGAAGAACAAATATCCCCTCTCCGAGGGAGAGGGAGTGTTATTCTGAATATGAGCCGAACAAAATAAATATAAAACAAGTTGAATTTGTTGGGAATGATAAAAATTTGAGCTGAGTATATTTATAAAATCGACCCCTCTCCTAACCTCCCCCTAGGGGAGGAATGATGTTTGGGAATATTTGAGGATTTGAATTATATGGCAGAACAAATATCCACTCATCCTAACCTTCTCCCTCGGGAGAAGGACTAAATAGCACTCTCCTTGAGGAGAGGTTGAAAATACAGAAAACGAGGCTAGTGACTAGCCTCGTTCAAGTTCAAATATTCTAAATTCGCTTGGTTCTAATTTTTCGAAATGAAGTCTATCTGTATGTTCGATTTCTTGGGCTTCATAGTCTTTTTCATTTAGTGAATACTCATACTTCAAGGTATAATCTCCAGGGATTGGAATTTCCTTATCGAAAATTGTGTATCCTTCAACGATTTCTTTATAAGACTCGCCTGTTGCTGCGGTTTTTGTTACCTTTTCCGTTGGGTATTTGTGGTTTGAAACAACTAAATATGCTGTTTTCATTGGTTCTTTGGTAATTAACCATGCACTATAGCCATCTTCATCATCAATGATAATTTGAGCTTCTCCATCTGTAATAATATTATTATTTTTTACAAATCTATCAATTGCATCAAATTTTGTATAAAAATCTTCGTTAGTTGCTCTTTTCATCGCAACTTCTTCGCCAATGGTATATTCAACTCCGCCTTGGGTGAAACTTTCATCTCCATCAACATATAGCATTGGTCTTTGTGCAAATTTTCCTCCAGGAAGAAGTTTATATTTTGCCCATTTGTACAATGCTCCTTGTTCTCCCAGTTGAGCAGGGTATTGGTCTATACAATGGAATTCTCCATCTTGGTTATTATACGTTTTCAAAATTGATAACATATTTCCTTTTTTGAATTTAACGTTATAGTTGGTTAAATTTTGGTTATCTTCAGATATTTTTTCTGGTGTTTTATCGAATTGTGAAATAATATCATTTCCCCACAAAACGTCAAATTTCATATCTTGATGGTATTCTTTATAGAAATTATCCCACAACATATATTCTGCAAGGGTTGCAAAGTATGGGAATTTTTTCTTCATTGTAGTATTTAATTTATTCAATACATATCTCGGAGCTCTATAACTGATAGGTCTGCCGTTTTGTTCTGAAACTTCATCAACGATGTGGTCAATGTGGTCAACTCTAAATCCATCAAAATTATAGTCTTGTTGAAGTTGTTTCATACTATTAATAAATAATTCTATAACATCTTCATTGTATTTACCGTTTTCAAGATTTACAAAGTAGTATGGAGTTTGGCAATCTAAGTTTGCAAATGCTGTAACGTCATCTCCCTTGAAATCGTAGTGTTTAAAAGTTGGGTAGCCTCCGCATTCGCTCATCCCGTCATAAATTGGGACTCCTGCAGAACACCAAGCTCCACCTGGTGCAGGCCACAAACCTTCATTCATCAACGCTTGAATTGTATCAATTTGTTTTGTTATATCTTTTTCTTCAAGAGGTTTTTTATCATTTTTTAATCCTTGTATTTTTGCAACAAGTTCTTTGACTCTCTTTTGAATTTTTAATTGATAATTTCTTTCAATCATTGCATTTGAAAAAGTTTTTTTATGTTCAAGCATAATTCCATCAAAGCTGTTGTACAATTCTTGGAATGCTGGGCTTAAGTCGCCTGAATTTCCTTGAAGTCTTTGAATATAAATATCTTTTACAATTTGAATATCATCCGAGTCGTGGTCTTTTGACAAAAATTCTGCAACTTCGTTGATTTTATTCATTAGTTGTTTTTGCAATTCTGTAATATCATACCAACGTGCAACTTGTGGGTTTGCAAGTACAAATTTTGAAAATCTTCCTGTTTGAGGAAGTATGTCATAAATGACAGGGTGTCCTGCAAGTTGAGCCATATGAATAAATGTTTGCAATTGTTGTTTTGCATCCATTCCTGTTAGTTCTTCGATGTGTTTATCTTTTAGTTTTTCGCTTACTTCGCTGCTTTTTGGAAGATATGCACAACCAAATTCTCTTGGGTGGAATGGAATTAGGTAGATTGTTGTGTTGTAAATTTTATTTTCAAGATTTCCTGTTGGAAGAATTAAAAGTTGTTTTAACCAGTCAAAGAATTTTCCAGTTTCTTCGGATTTATTTCCGTTGCCGAGAGCTGCAAGGTTAATTAACTTGATGTCATGCCCTTCTTTTTTGAACCAATCAGAATTTTTTTCATGATTTCTTGCAAGAGGGCTGATTTGATTAGGCTTGAATGAAAATTCGCCATTTTTGAATGTGTTATTTTGTTTCCATTTTTCTTCCAATGCAAATAATGTTTCTTCATTTGTTAATTCATCAAGAGCTTTTTGGAAAGAATATGTTAAATATCCATACTTTTGAATATGCATGGATAAATATTTCTTTCTGATTTCCGGTATGTTGTCTGACGGATAAGCTTTTTTTAATTCTGAATACACTTTGTTTAGTTCAACGTCTGTTGTTGCAGAGTGTTGCTCTTTCTTTGCAAATAAAAAATTAAACATAAATATCTCCCTATTATATAAAAATTATACCATAAGAAAATTTTTGAATTGTAAAGATTTCAATATTAGCTAACTAGGTAATAGTATCTTGAATTTAAAGTACTAAATTGAAAGTGTTGGATAGATGTTAACCCCAACAAGATAATGGAGAATCAATTATGGAAACTAAGCAAGAACAAATTTCAGTAGTAATCGTAGAAGATTTTAAATTAACTCGTGTAGGATTGAGATGTGCATTGAATTCTAATCCTGATATAAATGTTGTCGCAGAATGTGAAGATGCTATTGACGGTATAAAACAAATTCAAAAACTTCAACCTGATGTGGTGTTGATGGATTTGGGTTTGCCAACAATGAACGGTATAGAGGCAACAGTAAAAATCAGAGAATTTTCTAAAGATATAAAGATTATTGTTTTGACTTCTCACGACAGGGAAGAAGAAGTTCTTGCCGCATTGAGTTCTGGTGCGAACGCTTATTGTTTGAAAGATATTGATCCTTCAAAATTGGCAGATGTAATTCGTGATGTTCGTCAGGGAGTATGTTGGATTGATTCAGTTGTTGCAAATATGGCGTTGAAATCTATTCCAAAGGTTGAAAATTCTGCAATTACAGGTCCAAAAATGTCTGACCATGCAAGAATACCTTTAACAGAAAGAGAATGCGAAGTTTTGAAACATTTAGTTGCAGGTAAAAGTAATACAGAAATTGCGAAAGAATTAATTGTAAGTGTTCACACTGCAAAAGCTCATGTATGTTCAATTTTGCAAAAAATGTGTGTGAATGATAGAGTTCAAGCTGCTGTGAAAGCAGTAAAAGAAGGTATGGTTTAATTTATCTTTTATGTGTTTATTATTCATTAACCAAAAGGCTGACATAATTTGTCAGCCTTAATCGTTATTCAAAATGGTTTAAAAGTTCTAAAACTGTTTTTGAAGAAAGCCCAATTACGTTATCTAATTCGCCTTCCACTGATTTAACAAATCCCTCTGGTAATTCTTGAATTCCGTAAGAACCGGCTTTGTCAAATGGTTTGAAGTTTGTTATATAAAATTCAATTTGTTCTGCTGTTAGGTTATTGAAAGTTACATAAGTTGTGGTAGATTTTGTTTTAGCTTTCATTGTTTCTGAATTTATTACAGATGTTGCGGTTACGACAAAATGTGTTTTGTCTGAAAGTTCTGTTAACATTTTTGTTGCTTCAAGATGGTCTTTGGGTTTACCAAGAATTTTGTTATCAATTACAACAATTGTGTCAGCCCCAATAATAAGATGTTTTTGCGGATGTAAAACTTTTGCTACATATAATGCCTTGTTATAAGCTAAATTTTCAACATAAGCATAAGAGAAATCCGTCTGGTCATGTGGTTCCACATAAGAAGACGGAATAATTTCAAAATCCAATTTTAGT
The DNA here is from genome assembly GCA_934692295.1 of uncultured Candidatus Melainabacteria bacterium. Taxonomy (GTDB): domain Bacteria; phylum Cyanobacteriota; class Vampirovibrionia; order Gastranaerophilales; family Gastranaerophilaceae; genus Zag111. The sequence goes on along the minus strand of CAKUTL010000019.1, from coordinate 5,576 downwards.
TTTTTCAGAATATCGGCTCTTCTGGGAGATGAAGAACCTAGGATAATTTTTCCCATGGTGTTTGTCTCCTTGTTTACCTTATTCTATCTCAAATAGGCACAATTAGACATAAAACTTTTTATTGCTGTCCCAAAGATCTTTGGTATCTAGCTGTTCTTGCATTGATAGCATAACATGCAATGTTCAATCTTTGTCTAAGCTCCATCATGTTACGAACTGTTGCAGCGTAATCATTCATAGCTTCTAACATTTTGTTTGGATCGACCATTGATTCCATGTTGTCGTGGTTATCAACTCGTTCTTCTTGATATTTTTGTACTAACATCTTATCGATGTAATCATCAGCACCAACGCCCATTCGTTGTCCTCCCATTGATTTCTCTTAAATTGTGTATCCTGTTCCTGTAAAAAATATATCCTAGATATTCCTTATATACTAATAAAGTATTTTGGATATAAAAAATTGCCTTTTTATTGCCTAATTGTTAAGAAATATTAATTTAAGGTTTTCAATGTGGGTAAATGTAATATATAAATTAACGTAAATAATATTGATTTATCTGACAAAAAATATTTTTTTGAGCTATTATAATTATAGTAGAATTATATTAGGGATAAATAGCATGACAAATTCAAAATGTGAAGAAAAGGTAATCGGCATTCCTCGTGCAATGTCTTTTTACAATAATTATCCATTCTATTATGGATTTTTTAATGATTTAGGAATTAAGATAGTTTTGTCAGATGTAACTACAAAGCAAACTATGTCTGATGGTGCGGCTTTGGTTGTTACCGAAACTTGCTTGCCTATCAAGGTTTACATCGGTCATATTTTGAATTTAATTAACAAGGGCGTTGATAAAATTCTTGTTCCTTCTTTACAATCCGTTGATAACAAGATTTATAACTGCTCAAAAATCAGAGGGTTGCCGGATTTAGTTCGTAATGTTGTAAAACAACCTTTTACAATGATTGAAGCAACTTTAGATAAGTCTGAAAAAAATCAAGGACTTTATCATTTCTTGGCTGAAGCTGTAAAACCTTTCGGGATTACGGATATGAATGTTATCAAGCGTGCTTCAAAAGCAGGTTGGAGATGTTATAACAATTTCTATGTTATGACAAAATCAGGTATTCCTTATTCAAAGGCTCTTAGTTATGCTTTGCAAGGAAAAGTTGTTATTTCTAACACTACAAAAGAATATCCAATTTCAATTGCTTTAGTTGGTCATGGTTATAACATTTATGACGAACGTGTTTGTATGAAGATTTTCGATAAACTTGAAAAAATGGATGTTAGAGTTTGTACATCTCTTCAATTGTCTGCTGAACAATTAGACGAAGGTATTGCTAGTTTAGGTAATGAAAAATACTGGGCAAACGAAGATGAAATGACTGGTAGTGCAGGACACTATTTGAAAGATAATAAAGTGGATGGTGTTATTACTATTACAGCGTTTGGTTGTGGTCCAGATTCATTGATGGTAGAAAGAATTACTAGACGTGCAAAACAATTTAACAAACCGTTATTGAATTTGACGATAGATGAGCAAACTGGTGAAGCTGGTTTTGTTACTCGTTTGGAAGCTTTTGTTGATATGTTGTTCCGCAAAAAACGTGCAAGCATAGTTAACAAATTGAATATGAACCAACAAGAAGGTTCTTATTCTCCGAATACGGAATTTATTGAAACAAAGTCAATGAATTAATTTTGTAGATAAGTAGAAAAGAGCTAGTCGTGATGACTAGCTCTTTTTTGTATTTGATATTTAAACAATTTGTGTTAAAGCGTTAACGACATCTTTATCCCATTTTATTCCTGCTTCTGATTTGATAATTTCAATTGCTTTTTCTGAGTCCATTGCTTTTCTGTATGGTCTGTCGGATGTCATTGCAGAGTACGCATCTGCAGTCGCAATAATTCTTGAACCTAGAGGAATTGATTGTCCTTTCAATCCTTCTGGAGTTCCAGAACCATCAACTCTTTCCGTTTGATAAGTGATGTACGGAACAACTTCTGATAAGAAGTTTATATTCATTAGCAAGTTTACACCAACATTAGTATGGTTTTTGATTTTCTGCAATTCTTCTGGTGATAATTTCCCGTTATTTGCAAAAATCTTTTCCGGAAGTGTAATTTTTCCGATGTTTTGTAATAATCCTGCGTAGTAAATTAGGTCTGTTGTTTTTTCATTTAATCCTAATTTTTTACAAATTCCACGAGCAAGTTTTGCAGTGTTTCTTGAGTGAGAAACAGTATATTGACCTTTTTTATCAACTGCATTTGCCAATGCTTCTACAAAGTTTTGTTGGTAATCACATAAATCTCCGATTAGTGCTGTCAATTCGGCTCTTGCTTGTTTTAGTTCAAACTCGCTAGATTCGTTACTGATTAAATTATTTGTTTGTTCAATTTCGTTTTGTAATGTGATTGTTGTACCAAGAAGGTTTGCAATATTCATAACAAGTTCAAGAAAATCTTCATCAAGTTTGTTTTCAGATTTAATTTCAATAACTCCAACCGGAACAGATGAACTTCTCATTGGAATATATATAAAGCCATCTTTTTCTAATAGTTCGCTATGCGTTAATTCTTCTAACTGAACTTTGCAATCTTCTTCTTTATCTGTTGAATTCCCTGTAAGAATGAGTTTATTTTCATCTTTTACAAGATAAATTCTACAGCTTTGAACTTCTATCATTTGCACAATTGATTTTGCAATAGATGTATAGATAGCAGTTTCTTCATTGCTTGAAAAATTAAGAACACAAAGAGTATTCTTTGAAGAATATATGTCGGTCAATTCTTTCAGTTGATTTTTTAGACGTTCTTTTTTATTAGATTTTGAACTGATTTTTTTTGCTAAATCTTCTGAAATTAAATTTTCAGATATAAAATCGCCAAGGTTAAGTGCAAACATTTCTTCTATAGGATCACTTCCAACCATATATTCTGATTGTCCGAATAATGATACTCCTGTTTGCTTTTTCTCTTCTTTATCCATAATTTTTCCTTTTTGAATACATGCCTTCTTACTTATATTTACGGCATAAATTTCAAGAACTTTAGCCTAAATTTAAAAAATTCATACTAAAGTATGGTATTTTTCATTCAAAAGTATTTTAAAGTTTGTAATAATTTTTGATATTCACGTTCTATTCAAAAAAAGACCTTGAGTTAAATTCCCAAGGTCTTTTAAAATTTATTTTGGATTTATTAGTAACCAATAGCCCAATTAAATCCGCTAGAAGCTGTTTTTGTTGTATTGATAACAGCTTTTTTATTTGAACTATTTAAGGCTGTAACTTCAATAACTTTATCTGCTTTTTGGAGAAGATTATATTCTCCAATTTTGCTATCTACATTATTGAAAGATTTGTATTTGTCTAATTCTGCTTGTAAATCTTGGTTTTCAGCATTCAATCTTACAATCTCATTATCCAAATTATTCATTTTTGCTTCATAGTTCATTGCGATATAGTAGCTAACAAATGTTATTGCAATTGTAATCATCAAACAGCAACAAAGAGATTTGTTAATTTTTCTGGTTACCATTTCACGAATTGTCATCGGTTTAACTTGATAGAAAGAACCTTCAATAACCGAACTTTCTTCTTTAACCGGATTTGATGTATAGTTACCTCCTTGATAAAGTAACTCATCATTTTCTTCAATTTTTACTCTCGCAGTATTATAAATCATTCCCTAAACTACCTACCAATAAACTTTCTTATATTTCTCTTATTTTCTTATGCACCTTGCAATTCTTAATTTTGCACTTCTTGAAGGTGGATTTTCTCTTATTTCTTCTTCTGTAGCCATTATCGGTTTCTTGTTGACCAATTCCAATGTTGGAGGAGGACAATGACAAATCATTTGATTTTTTTCGCAATGGCAGCGAGTTGAATAATATTTGAATGTTTGTTTCACAACTCTATCTTCTAAAGAGTGAAAACTTATTACACTTATTGTAGCACCAAAGTCCAATAAATCCAATACATCATTTAATGTGTTTTTAACATTTTGTAACTCGTGGTTTACTTCGATTCTAATGGCTTGAAAAACCCTTGTTGCGGGGTGTATAGAGGTTTTTACTCTTGGTGTTGCGTTTACAATTAGTTCTGCTAATTCGGTTGTTGTTTGTAGAGGTTTAACCTTTCTTTTTTCGACAATTGCTTTTGCAATTCTTTTGGAAAACCTTTCTTCTCCGTATTCTGAGAAGATTTTAACCAAATCATCTTCGGAGTATCCGTTTACGACATCATATGCAGAAAAATCTGAATCCATACTAAATCTCATATCAAGCGGGGCTTCTTTAGAAAAGGAAAATCCTCGTTCCTGCTTTGTTAGCTGGTGATAAGATGCTCCAAGATCAAATAAAATCCCTCCGGTAATTTTTTCTATGCCTAAATCTTTTAAAACTTTCTTAATATTTGTATAAGAACTTTTTACAATTGTTAAGTTTTTGTAATCTTTTAATCTTTCCGATGCGGCATCAATTGCATCCTGGTCTATATCAAACGCAATTAGTCTTCCATTTGGCTGTATTCTTTTCAAAATGAGTTCACTATGACCTCCTCCTCCAAGTGTACAGTCAACATAAACAAGACCGTCTTTACAGTCTAAAGCGTCAACGGCTTCATTTTTCATTACTGTATAGTGTTTGAAATTTTCCATATAATTATAATATCATAAATTGACATTATAAGATGTAAAGATAATATTATGATTTTTAACTCGTCAAAAAGAGCCATCAATTGATGGCTCTTTGCTTTTTCATATTTCAGCTATTTTATTTTCTACATGATAAATCCGGCTAAACCTTCTTTATCAAAAATTTCCACAAATTTGTCGTATGTACAACTTACTTCTTCGCCTGATTCATCGACAATTTGTATTATGTTTTGAATATCAACATCTTTAACTTCCGGAGCTTTTGATAAAATCATATAGGAGTTTTCTTCTCTATCGGGATTTTCTTTGTGTTCCCATAATGTTGAGTCATTAAACTTGAATTCCATATTTTTTTACCTCTTTCGTTTTCGTAACCGCATGATATGTAACGACATTTTGTGGGTAAAACTTTAAATTATAGGAGCTAAAATTTACATTTGTTTACAATAAGAAAGAACCAACTTCTACGAGGTTGGTTCTTTCTCTTAGATTTATATTTATTAATTATCTTACTTAATAGCTTTTTCTGCTCTGTATAAAGATGTTTCTTTTCCTAAAATATCAAGGATTCCAACCATATCAGCACCGAATGTTCTTCCTGTAATAGCTGCTCTGATTGCCCACATTGTAACTTTAGGTTTAACGCCTTTTTCTTTCCATTCAGCTCTGAAATCAGCTAATTTTTCATGAAGATTTTCATCTGTCCATTCCCAAGTTTGAGCTTTTGGAACAAAGTCTTTCAATACATTTTGAGAAATTTCTGTATCAAGAGTTTTTGTTTGTGTTTCTGGATCAATATGAACATCTTTTCCGAAGAAATATGGAACAGCATCTGTAATATCTGAAAGTAATGTTAATGGTTCTCTTGTGATTTCAACCATTTTTGTGTATTGAGCATCTG
>CAKUTL010000018.1 GCA_934692295.1 uncultured Candidatus Melainabacteria bacterium | reverse complement strand
CCAGAAAATTCGTGACCAAAACCAGATGGAATTTCTTTAATCAAAACAGGATGACCTCTTCTGAAAGTCTTAACATCTGTACCACAAGTTAAAGCTGCCATAATTTTTACAACAACTTCTCCCTCTTCTGGTGGTTTAACCATAACTTCTTCATATCTTATGTCTTTTGGACCGTAATATTGTATTGCTTTCATTTATTTCCCTTATATTTTTTAATGTAATTCTTCGATTTGTTCAGAATAACATTTATGAAACTTTTATGTACGCTTTCAAAATCTTGTTATCTAAAGTATCATTAATTGCATTTTGAACTTCATCCAATGCGTATTCGCTAGAAAGTCCCATAACCTTAACTTCTTTGTTTTTCAAAAGATTATACGAATCATATAAATCCGCAGGGGATGGAGAGTAACTTCCGAGAACCGTTAATTCTCTATAATAAATTTCATTGTTTGCATAACCCATATTCTGTGGAGTGCTTGAAAATACCAAGATTTTTCCGCCATCTCGAACATATTTTAACGCTGTAGGAATGGCTTTATCTGAACCTGAGGTCATAAATACTCCGTCAGCTTTTATACTTTCGCACATCTCAGTTACATTGAATGCTTCAATGCCAAGACTTTTCAAAAGTTCAACACGAGATGAAATCAAATCGCATCCGACAACATTCATTCCGAATGCTTTTAACGCTTGTGCCATAAGGATTCCGATAGAACCTAAGCCTATAACTAAAGCGGTAGAATGTTCTCTTAGGTTTGCACGTTTAACCGCACGAATACAACATCCCAAAGGTTCATAGAATGCGGCTTCAGCATTGGTTAAATTTTGAGGTTTTAAATAGGCAACATTTTTCAAATGTTCTTCTGAAACAAAAACAAGTTCGCTAAATCCACCTGGGCGAATGTTTGTTTCTTTGAAATGTCGGCACATAGAAACATTGCCGTTCTTGCAGTATTCACATTTCCCGCACGGAATATGGTGAGAAGTGATAATTGTATCGCCAACTTTGAAATCTGTGTCAGAATCAATTTCAACAATAGATGCAACAATTTCGTGTCCTAAAACCGTTCCTTGTTTTGCTAAATGTTGGGTAAGTTTTACAATATCAGACCCGCAAAGCCCGCAGCCAAGAACCTTGACTAATGCCCCTTTACGCCCATCTAACTTTTCATCTTCTCTATTTTTTATAACAAGAATATTTTTTTCTATTTCTGCAACTTTCATATCGCCTCACTCTTTCACCCTGATTTTAGCACAAATGAGGAAATAGATGAAGAAGTTCAATAAAGGCAATAAGGAATTGGGAAATAAGGGAATAGGTTCTTTAAAAGTCTATATGTCATTATGTAGGTTGGGTTTTCTAACCCAACATTCAGCTTGGGCGTTCGGTTATTTACATCTCCTAGGGAGAGGTTAGGAGAGTGGTTGGTTCTTTTAATGTTCACTTTTTCTTTTTTATTTCGATGAAAAAAGAAAAAGTAGAACCGAAAAAGAAAAACACGAATGACTAAATGGCTCGAGTCATCAGGGGCTACGCCCCCGAACCCCCTATAAAAATTACGCACTCGTCATTCTGAGGGGTAAATCGTAGAGTATGCAATATCATTTTACAAAATTACCCGAAGAATCTCTAACTGAACGCAAGGTATTATATCTGTACTGTCATTCCGAACGCCCTAGCTAGAGATGCTGAAACGAGTTCAGCATGACATTTGTGTTAAGTTATTTCCCTCTCCTTGAGGACACTAGCTGAACCGACGAAACGAAGCAGAGCCGAGTAAAACTGCTGCCGTATGGCTGAGGGGAAGGGTGAGGTGGTTTACTAAAAGAACATTAAATTTTGTGAAACTGTATGCCGTATGGGGTGGGTTGGTCAGAACACGTTAAGCTAGTGATCCTTCGCTTCGCTCAGGATGACCATCCCGTTTAATTATTTCCCTGAATTGAATAGATTGTAACAAAATGTAAATACAGGTTTCAAGTAGTCTAAAATCCAGTTATAATGCCCTATATGATATGATATGATATGATGTGGTGGGGTGGAGCAATTTTAATTCCTAAAAATTTTTCTAATAAATGTAAGGGAAAATAAATTTAATTTTTGGGAAAAATTAAGGAAAGGAAAATTTTATGCGGGGAACTAAAGTTTTAAGTTTTCTTTTTAAGCGGGTTTTGCCTAAAAAGATTCAGTCAAAACTAGTTGGAAAAGCATTACAAAAAGCTTCAACTGCTGATTGTGGTGTTTTTGCAAAAGCGAGAGAAACTAATCGGGCTATGCGTAATTCTATAATACAGGATAGAGAAATGGGCAAACCTATGGATTTTGAGGACTTCGAAGAAACTCTTAATTCTAATGAAGAAGCAATGGATGTAATGAAGGGGATTTTTGCAGAAGCAAAACCTGTCAAAATCAAAGGTTTGTACGATGTACCTACTGCAGAGTCTGTTGCATCAAAATCTAAAGATAAAAATATATTTAACGAATTTTTTGATAGCACAGGACGTGCGGTTGATGACGAAGAAATGATAATTCCATCAAGTTTAGCATAGAAAGATATTATAAAAACAGTTAAGTACAAAATTATAAAGGAGAAAAATTATGGGTACATTTTTAGGAAAAGTTGTTAGAGTTGGGTTAAATTCTATTACCCCAAAATACACAAAGGGTTGGGCAAATCCTGTTAATAAAGGTATGCAAAAATTTATCAATGGAACTCAACAAGATATTGGCAACGGAGTTATTAGATTTCAATGGGGCTTAAAACATAAGATTGTGAAAGCCGGTTATAATGAATCTTTGAATAATTATCATAAATTGGCAATTTCATCATTTTCAGATGTTGCAGACTTAGTTAAAGTTAAAAATAGAGTTCCAAGATGTTTGCATCAAGCTATGATTGAATTATCCGACTTGATGTCTAGAGGAGTAAAAGTTTAATGAAAATTTTGCCAATAATTAAACGGATTATTAAACCTAGTAGAAAAATCTCAGAATCTGCAACTGTTGCGAAGCCTCTTTCTTTGGCTTCGCAACCAGAAATCAAACAAGAGAAAAACCCATTCTTAGAATATATTTATGACATGTATGAAAAGGATGGAGTTTCAAGAGATGTTGTTGATAGGATTGTTCTTGGCGGAGAACGTCAAAGATATTACCGCTATGTGGGGAAAGATGAACTCCAAAAGCTTTTAGCAGGTCAAAAAGTAACAAGTTCAAGACCTTGTCATATGGGAAGTTTGACAGATGTTACATCTGACCCAAATTATGGGAAAATTCCAACAATAGGAAAGTATCGATTAACCTTTAAAGATAAGGCAGATTTTTCTCCATATCCACTAGGGAAAGATAAAAATTCTCGAATCATTGAGCATGACTTAAAAGATTCGGAATATTATCTTCGTGGCGGGTATGATATTTCTGATATTGAAAAAATTGAGAAAAAATCCGAAGATGGTTCTTTTCATTTGCTGAATTTGTTTGCCTAAATAACACTATCCTTTTTGGGCAATTATGATGATTGGTGAATAGGTCAACTTTGCATTTGGATATTTTTTTGTGTATTTGTCGCAAAATTCTTTCACCTTTGTAATTGTCCAAGTCTTTTCGGATAGCGAATTTACTCCCGTTTTTTTCATATGAGCCAAAAGTTCCAGCGGAGTTTTGAATTTTAATTCTTCTGAAAATTGCTCACTATATAAAATTTTAAATCCCTCAACTTTCAAGATTTTTTCTATCTCTTCTTGAGTTCTGTATTGCAGACTTAGTCCGGTTAAATCTGTGATTTCTTTAAAATTATTCGGTGAAAAAGTTGAGAATGCTAAAATCCCTTCATTTTTTAGGTTCGATTTAATTGTTTGAATTGCTTTTTCAAGAGATGGAAACCACTGAAACATTGCATTTGAAACTATCAAGTCGGCTTTTTTGGTTGGTTTGATTTTGAGAGCGTTTCCACAATAAAAAGTCGATTGTGGAATGAATTTTTGAACATAATTTTTTGATTTTTCAACCAAATCATTTGCAAAGTAGTTTTTAAAATTCAATTCTCTAGCCAGTTGTTTTGTCAAAACTCCTGTTCCGGAACCAAGTTCTAAAACATTTTCAAAAGTTTTTGAAATTTTGGTCAATTCAATCACCATTTTCATTGCCATCAACATCTGGACTATGGCATTTTGGTCGTAATCTTGCATACTTTTTTCAAATTGTTTTTTTATGTGTTTATTGTCTATTTGCATTCTAAAATTTCATCCCAACTTGAATAATGGTAGAACGGGAAATGACCGTATGGTATTTTCAAAACTTTTACGGTGTTTTTGTTGTGGCTTGCGATTTGATTTTTTGGAGGAATAATTTTGTCAAATTCACTCACAATTGCAAAATCATAAAATTCTTTCGCCGTAATTTCTTTCTGTTCCTTGATTTCAGAGTATAAGTTTTCTAATTCTGATACTCTGTTTTCAATTGTTCGCTCTACTGGTGTTTTTTCGTATTTTTGAAATTCTTCTTCTGTTTGGAAAACGTTTTTATAAAATTTTCCTTCCAAGCCAATTTTGGCATGTTTTAGGGTTAATTCAAACATTTTAACCGGAATTCCGAATTCATTATCCACCGGTGAAATTGTTCCGTTTATTGCCATTTTGTATTCAAAATCTGTAAATATATCTTTTAACAAATTAGCCACAAACACTCCCATAGACCAAGTTATGAGAAATTTGTGTTTGTATTGGTTTATGTTTTTTAACTCTTGCGGAATTTCAAAATTATTGTAGTCATAAACAAAAAGCACGTCATAATTGTTGCATTGCAAGAATTTGAACGGTTTTTCATCAAAACTCCAGCCTGCAAAAAATACGATTAGATTTTCATTATTCTGGTTGTTTAGCCAACAAGACTTCATCAATTTTCTCCTTCAAAATTTGTAATTCGTTTTCTTCAATTTCGGATGTCAAAGATAATCTTAATCTTGAAGTCCCAACTGGTACGGTCGGAGGGCGAATTGGAAGTGTGAAATATCCGTTATGGAATAAAACTTCGCATAAATCCACGGTATCTTTGTTGTCCCCGATAATAACAGGAATTATGTGGCTTTCACTTCCAAATTCCTTTGCAATAGAAAGCATTCTGTCCCTTTTGGGTTTTGTTGTTGGGAATTTATTTTCAATAATCCATTTTGAAAACGCTATATTTATAGGTGGCAAAGCGGTTGAAAAGATGAATGAGCGGGATTTATTAATCAAAAAATCAATCAAAATTTTTGAACCCGTAACAAATGCCCCCATAGAACCAACAGCTTTTCCAAAGGTTCCAACGATTAAATCAACATCGTTTATGATTCCCAATTTTTCCGCAACACCTAGCCCCTTATCGCCGAAAACCCCGAAAGCGTGGGCTTCATCAATAATCATAATGCAGTTGTATTTTTTCTTGAGTTCGACAATTTTTTTTAGGTCTTCAATGTCTCCGTCCATTGAAAATACGCTCTCTGTAATGATAAACGCATTGTTGAAGTTTTTTCTTTCTCTTTCGAGTAAATTTTCCAGTGCAATCATATCGTTGTGTGGAAATCTGAAGAACTTTCCATCAGCAAGTTTCATCCCATCAATAATACTTGCGTGGTTCAACTTGTCAGAAAAAATTACGTCGCCCTTTCGATTTAAAGCACTGGAAACCCCTACGTTTGCGTGGTAACCGCTATTGTATAACAATGTTGCTTCTTTATTGTACAAAGATGACAGCAATTCTTCTAACTCTTTATACACAGGCAAAGTTCCGGTTAAAAGTCTGGCGGAGGCACTTCCAAAAGAGAATTTATCTCCAGCAAAATCTAAAAATTCTTGCGTAATTTCTTTATTATCAGCGAAATTGAGATAGTTATTTGAGGATAAATTTAAGAGTTTTTTCCCTTTGAAATAGATGTATTTTTCATCCTTGTCCGCAAAGTTTTTTAAATCTCTAAAGTGCGAATGCTCTTTCAATTCGTCTAAAACTGTTTTGTAATCATCATACATAACCTAAATTTAAGACAAAAAGGACTGATTTTCAAGCATTACACAAGAAACTTACTTGGCGGTTTGGCAAACAGCTTTACCATCGAAAAGTCAAAGACTTTTAAGAGTTTTTATTTCTCTCGGGTGTGAGCCTTAACCAACAATATCATTATATCGGTATTTTCAAATTTTGTAAACATCCGTATTTTTACCTACGTAAAAATACGACTAGCCACTTGGGGGAGTTTGACACTTGACATCCTTGGAGGATAAGGGTTTGCGGAGAGGAATTTTTTTGAGAAAAAGGGAATAAGGAAATAAGTTCGTTACGGTTACGTCATTCTGAGGTGTAAACCGTAGAGTATGTAATATTATTTTGCAATTTACCCGAAGAATCTCTATCCGAACGCATTCAGTTAGAGATCCTGAAATACCAAGTAGGAACAGAAAATTACGTTTCGATTTCATCTCAACTTATTTTCTAGTCAATTCAGGATGACAAGCTCAGTTAAGTTAAAGATACTTCGCTACGCTTAGTATGACGACCTTGACTAGAGGGGGGCGGGGCGTTGCCCACGAACCCCTTATTTCTCTTTTTCTATAAGCTGTTTAGCCTAAAAATTCAATAACCTCTTTAGATTTTGGTTCAATCCCAACTTTGGCTAAGAATTTTAAATCTTCCGGATCTGCATAGCTTACTACCGGCTCGGATTTTGATTTAGCTGCAAGATTTTTAAATGCCTCATACATTGATTTTGCAATATGTTTTACATCTCTTTTTCTTTTATTTTGAGCATAAGCATATTGCGGTTTTGTTCCTATTTTAAAAATTTCAACTTCCGGTTTTCTTTTTGTGATTTTGTCTGTTGACATCAAGCCTAAAACTTTATTTGCATCAATTACGTCGAAATTAGAGTTTTGCGTTGTTAATCCGTAAATTTGAGCGTTCCCGCCAAGAATGTGTGCTTCTTCTGTAACTCCGGATGATAAATTTTTGTTTCCCCAAAGAGCTTCAACACCTTCTAATGCAGATACATCTCTTTGTTTTGACGTGTCAAATTTTATAAAATTAACTTGAGCATCTTTCCATCTTTTCCCTGCTTTAACCTTGATTGTTGCCGGACTGATAAGTTTTGCTCCAAATTGAATATTATTTGTGCTTTGAACTTGCATTATAAATTTCTCCTATTTTATGTGTAGGGGTATAAAAACTTGAACATAATAAATTTTGCGGGTCAAAAAATTAAATTAAATCCAATTTGCAAAGGTGTTTATAAACACAAGTTTTGCAAACTCCTTGTTTGTCTTCTTTTATCGGATTAAATTTCAAGGCTTTTATATTGGCATATGTGTCTTTTATTAGGTTTTCAATATATTCCATATCGGAATCTGTCAAGGTTTTATAAACACTTTTTGCATGGTCCTCAACATAAATAATTCCAACTTGTGAAACTTTATTACCTGTCAATTTTTCGTACGCATATTTATAAAAACACAGTTGGTTATAATAATTTTTCTTATCTCCACTCTGTGTTATTTGTTTTTCACTTGTTGGTTTTCCTGTTTTGTAGTCGTATAGAGAATAAGTTCCGTCAGAATTTTTTTCAATTCGGTCAATTTTACCTGTAACCAAATCATCTCCGACACTTACACCATAAAAACTGAACTCTACGTTGTCAACTCTAGTTGCAGGAATTTGTGAAAAATAAGGATAGAAATTCATCAAAAGTTTTTCGCCAAGTTTGATAAATTTTTCTTTCTTTGATAGTTCACTAAAACGAGAACTATCCATTCCTGTATGAAATTTTTCTAAAACGGTTTTTATGTCTGGGTATTCGCCTTTTTCTTTGGCAAATTTTACTGCTCGTTCTAATATTGAGTGGATTACAGAACCAAAATTTGCATTGTCCCAATCTGCTTCTTCTACGTCAATTCCAAGAACTTTTAAGTAGAAAAATTTTCTTGGGCAAGTCAAATAATCATTTACTCTGGATGGTGAAAGAACAATAGATTTAACCCTTTCTTGAATTTCATTTTGGAAGGCTTTTCTATTATCAAAAACTTCTGTTGAAATGCTACGAACAAATTCTTTTGTTAAATCTTCCGCATCACATTCAAATTGCTCAGAATTGAAATCGTAGTTTGAAAATTCTGATAAATATTTTGTAATTTGTTGTGCTTTATTCTCGTTATTATCGGCAAAAGAAAGTGTCAATGAGTGCTTGGCTCTTGTGATTCCGACAAAGAGTAATTTTAAGAGTTCAGAATCTTTTTTGATTTGTGCGGTATCTTTATCAAAAACTTCATCTGTTATAAGTTTGTATTCTCCGGGCATTCTAAAATTTTCCCAACTTGAAGAAATCAAATTAGGAAGATAAACATATTCAAACTCTCGCCCTTTTGAGCCGTGATATGTCATCAATTGCACCGCATTTTGAACTGAAGAATCTTTGTCTAAACAAATATCGATTTCATTTTTCAAACAATCGTCAAGATAACTTACAAAATCTGCTAATCCTCTTGTGCCATCAATTTTTTGAAAATTTCCGGCTTCGGAAATGATTTTTCTAATTCCTGAAATATTTTCAACTCTATTTTTCGGACATTTGTAAAAATATTCTAAAATTCCCGTACGATTTACAATTTCAATGATTGTATTTCGCAAAGTATTAGTTGTTGCGTAAGTTTGCAAATCATCAAAAGTTTCTAAAAATTTTGAGATAATTTCGGGATTTTTCCAATTTTTTAAAGTCCTCATAAGTGAGATGAAATCGTTCAATCCGTCATTTTTGAGCAATCGTTGTTCTGCTAAAATTTTGTTATAATCTTGGATGTCAAGTTTAAACGGTTCAGATAGCATCAAGCCAAACAATTTGTCAGAAGATAAAACATGATTATTCATTGCTTTCAAGTAAAAATAAATCAAAATAGTTGACCGAATTGCAAAAATACTTTTACCTTCGTCTATTTGATACGGAATATTTTTAGCTTTTAAAAGTTCTGAAAAAGTTTGAAGTTCGGCTCTTTTTTTCGCAATTATTGCAATTTGAGATAAATCTTTTTCACTTTTGTCATTTGTCGGACAAGATTCAGAATCGATGAGTTTTTTAATGTCATCTGTAATATAGTTAAACTCTTGAATTGTTTCGGCAAATTGAAGGCGATTTATTTTCTTATCTTTTGCAATAATTTTAGGATTTTTTGCGGTTAATTTTTTAGAAATATTATAGGTATTTTTGAAATAATCATTATTTTCTAATCGGTTCAAATCCTGTGCTACAACAAGGTTGCTGAAATCTAAAATTGTTTGAGTAGAACGATTATTTTCATTCAAACAAATTACTTTTGTTTGCGGATATTTTGTCAAAAAGTTTTCAATATTGTCGCTTTTTGCACCCTGAAAACCATAAATAATTTGGTCATCATCCCCTACAACAAAAATATTTTTTTCGTCATTTGCATCAACTAGATTGAAAATAATTCTATTTTGTAAATCGTTAGTATCTTGGTATTCATCCACAAGAAAATATTTATATTTGTTAGATACTTCTTTTAAAAAAGTTTCATCTTCTTCAAAAGCATTTAGGACAAAATTAATCATATCTGAAAAGTCAATCAAATTATTATTCAACATTTTTTGACAGTATAATTCGTATAAAGTCCATAATTCTTTTGCTTTTTCGATATTAGTTTTTATTTTTTCGAGTTCGGTGTAACGTCCTTTGTTTTGAGTTTTTCCGGCTTGTTCTCTTTCGTAAATTTCGCTTTCAACTTCTTTGTAGCGAGGCATTAAGGAAGGATTTGTATTTATGCAATCTAAATACTCTTCTTTTGAAACTCGTTTTGTTTTTAATTTTTCAACATATGAAATAAAATTTTTGGTGAAAAAATATTTGTCAGCACGGGCAGGAACAAAATATTCCAACTTTGCTTCGTCAATACTTTCCTTCATCAAAGCAATTTTTTCGGTATCTGTAATCAACCTAACATCTCCGCTCATTTCAAATTGAGTCGGGTATTCTTTGATTATGTCGTTACAAAAAGAGTGATAGGTGTAAATATCAACGCTGGATGCTTTTACCCCCATTTTTTTAATTAAACGTTGACGCATTTCTGATGCTGCGGCATCTGAAAATGTCAAACACAAAATGGATGATGGTTCAACGCCATCTGCTAACATCTTTTCAATACGATTAATTACAGTAAAAGTTTTTCCTGTCCCAGGACCAGCCAAAAGCATTACTTGACCTTTTAGAATATCAATAGCTTCCTGCTGTTTTTCGTTCGGTTTAATTACAAATTTCTCAGCCATAACATAAATTTAGCATAAAAAATACTATTTATGTACAATGACTTTCCCGTCTGAAATTCGTTCAAAATCTGCTCCGAATTTGTCATATTGTGCTTGTGAACATTCTACTTTTCCTGTGATTTTTTCAAGATGCTCAGGAAGTTTTGTGATTAATGAGTCAAATAATTTGCTTTTACCGTTTGATAAAATAAGATTTCCGTTGATAACTTTTACATCTTTCAACAAATCATCTTCATTAAATCCGAACATTGAATAAGGTATAGAAATTCCGCTGTTTTTGTCCATATTATAAGATGGTTTATATGTGCCGATTGTCAATAATTTATCTGAATCTTGCTCTACATTTACACCCAGATATTTGAACATCGAAATTGAATCATTATCCTTGATTGATTTTGCGAAAGATTTTTTTATATCAGGTAAGATTTCATTCAATTTTTCACTAATCATAATTGATTGAGTAGCTTGTGGATATTCATCAGAAATTCCTGATTGGCATTTCAAATTACTTGATTTAATAAAAGATTTGATTTCTCCGACCAAATTTAGAGGAACGATGTTGTTATTTTCTACTCCTTGGATTTGGTCTATTTTACCTTTGTAAGTTGTCATTCCAACCAAAGGTTCCCACATTGACATACTATTACGTTTTAAATAAATATAGAAATCTCCTTCTTCAAGTGCTTCTCTTGCTTTATCTACACTTGAACGAGTACACCAATTTCGGCAGCTCAAGGTTTCTAAGTTTTCGATATTTTGTTCAAAATGCTCAGTATCATGTTTTTTCGAAGGAATTTTTACCCAAACGGCTCTTTCTTCGGATTTTCCCATTTTCATCAAAAGGTTATCACGAAGTCTGTGGGTGTAAACCTCTAAAAATGATGGTTTTGCACAACGCACCGCTCTTGAAATCGGTTCGATTTTTTCAAAATCTTTTACTGTTTCAATCAGGGCATTTTCATTGAACGGTACGGGGATATGTCTGTTATTTTCTTTGATTTCGCTTGTAATTGCATCCCAAACAACTAGACGTAAAGATTTATCTTTTTCTAATTTTGCTGCAAGGTCTTTATTTTTCACATTTGCTAATGGATTTCCCAAACATCTTTTCCATTTTCCAAATCTGTCGGCACGAGCTTCATTGATTTTATCTATTGAATATACCCGAACGTCTTGCGGAATATAGCTTTTCCATTTTATTTTTGCGGAAGAGCTGTTTTTGTATTCCGGGAAGGCTTTTCCATCTTCAAAAACTTTATCTATCGCTTCTCCGATTTTGCTTGCAGATATTAAACTTCCGTCAACTCCAAATTTTTTACTTCTTCCAAA
Organism: uncultured Candidatus Melainabacteria bacterium; assembly: GCA_934692295.1. Classification (GTDB taxonomy): domain Bacteria; phylum Cyanobacteriota; class Vampirovibrionia; order Gastranaerophilales; family Gastranaerophilaceae; genus Zag111. Next base: position 15,353 of record CAKUTL010000018.1, on the reverse strand, counting down.
AATTTCTGCGGATAGGTATTCAAATACTGTCGAATACATAGATGGTAAGGATTTACCTGTGAAATTTACAGTATCTGCTTGCATTGGAGAAGTTACAAATTTTTGATTTGTTTTTGGTGTAGAGGGTTTATTATTGTTTAAAATTCTATACTGAGGAATAAAAGAGAGATTAGTAATTTTTGAAATCATTTTAAATAAAGTCCTTATATTATTTTCTTTTTTTTAGGTTATAAAACTAGAAAATATTTTTTTTTGCTACTTGTAAAAAAAATGAGTTCAAATTTTTTGAACTCATTTTTAATTAGTCTATACTGATTTGCCTAAATCAAACGCCTGTTGTGGATAAATGGTTTTATCAACCTCTCCTTTTTGCCAAACACCAGTTGCAACAACTGCACCCATTGGATTAGCTCCAGAAAGACAAGCCATAAGTCCGTCAAATTCTGCAAGAACTCTATCAATAGCGTGCGAACTCAAATCTGCAGCAGTCATGATATAATAGAATTCTTTGTTTTCCATGTGTGTATATCTTGCACAACATCTGTCAATCAATGTTTTTAATTGTCCGCACATTGTGTAAAAATATACCGGAGTCGCAAAAACGATTACGTCTGCTTCGACCATTTTATCCAAAATTTCAGCGGCGTCATCTTTTTGAGAGCATGCGGTGTAATTATTAGTGTTACAGAAGCCGCAGCCTGTGCAGTAATTGATTTTCTTTTCTCTTAACGAAATTTTTTCAACTTCATTTCCTGCTGATTTCGCACCTTCCATAAATTTGTCGCATAATGTGTCTGAATTTCCGCCTTTTCTTGGAGAAGATGAAATGATTAAAACTTTTTTAGACATTTATTTTACCTCACTTTTGTATTGTTCATCACTAACCGGTTCAAGCCAAGTAGTTTCGTTATTTGGAATATTTGATTCAACAGAAATGTGGGCAAACCACTCATTTGGATAAGAACCGTGCCAATGTTTTACATCCGGTGGAATTTGCACAACATCGCCTTTTTGTAAAATTCTGATAGGTTTTCCTTCTTCTTTATACAACCCCTTGCCGGCCGTAACTAATAAAATTTGACCACCTGAATGAACGTGCCAATTAGTTCTTGCGTTTGGTTCAAAGGTTACGTTCGCAATAGATGAGTTCCAAATATCATCTTTTGCGACCATTCTAGATAAATAAGTTGTTCCAGTAAAAAATTTTCCATAAGGGTTAATTTCACCTTGTGCAAATGGTTGTTCTAAATTACTTGCCATAGTTAAATTGCCTCCTGTTAAAAATATACTAAAAATCAGTAGATATAAGAATTTTCTCATAATCTAATCTCCGTCAACTGTACAAATATATTCTAACACCTGATAGCTGCTCTCAGTCAAGAGGTGTTTTTTGTGAAGGGTGATATTCTACAGTTTACCTCTCAGAATGACGAATACGTAAAATTCTTTTCAAATTCGGTCATTGCGAGCGAATGCGAAGCAATCCAGCTAATTTTATTGTCGGCGTAGCTGCACCGACCAACCTTTCTTTTTTTTCATCGAAATAAAAAAGAAAAAGAGGCGAGTTGTAAAACTTGTTGCCTCTTGTGTACAGTTGTGGGTTGTAAAAAATAAGGTGTGGTTTTGTGTTAAGCAAGCCTAACACTTTGAGTATAAAAAATGACTTTGTTTTTCTTTATCAGGAGAATTTTTATTATTTCGATACCCAATTCCAGCACGATAACCTGAAACTGCGTACAGTAAAGGAAGAGAAGGTTCTATCCATTTCAATCCGGACAATAAAGAAACTGTTGCAATATCGTCTGTGTGAAGTCCGAGATCTAAAAGTTCAGGAGTTCGTGTTTCTTTTTGCGGATTTTTTGAAAGTAGAGGATTTACAAATTTGTTGCTAATATAATTTGCAATTGCACTTCCTCCGATTACACCTGTCAGGATTATACCAGATACCATTCCGATACATCTTGCGGATTTTGAACGTATATTCATTTTTTCAAGGATTCCGAGTGCTGCCCCTGCACCGATGTTGCACATGAAAATATTCGCAAGATATTGGTATAATCCCTCTTTAATTTTATTTGAAACTTTATTTCCCCAATGTTTTTCAGTTGTTTTATCAGCAATAATTCCTCCTGCAATTCCACCTGCTACAGGAACGGCTCCGAAAATTGATAGCCAGCCGATTTCTCTGAAAATATCTTTTGATGTTATATTTTCCGGATCAGGAATAAGTTTATTTAAGTCTTTTCTGGAAAGATTTTTATTCAAAATATCAACATTTTTTATTGAAAGAATTTTATTTTTTGCTTTGTTTAGAATACTTGTAACATCTTTGTTTAGAGTGTTTTCTGAGATAATTTCTGATATTATTTTTTCATTGTCTTTTGAAATTTGTTTAACGGTTTTTGACATTGGTCTTTTGGTTAAAAACGACGCAATTCTCGATGCGTTAACAGCGGAAAGTGTTGTTGCTGCAAGAATTATTCCTAATTGTAATCCCTTTTTCTTTCGGTTTTCTTTTGGGGTTTCGTAAATTTCCTTTGCTAAAAAACCTGAACTTGCAAGGGTGAGTATTGCGGGAACTTGTTTGTTAATTTTTGCTGTTAATAGCGGTTGGTCTAAATATTTCCCAATCGTTGAAATTTTTATCATTTGTTTAATTTTTCCTTTTTGTAAAGCTCTAATATTTCGGTGTGTTTTTGACAAAATTGGGTAAAATCTTGCATTTCGTCTAAGATATTTTGAGAAACAATATGTTCAATTTTGCACGCATTTTCGCTTGCTTCAGCTTTTTCAATTCCCAAAACTTTTTCAAAAAAATGTTCAAGGGTGTGGTGTTTTGTATAAACTTTCATTGCTTCGTCAATTCCTGATTGCGTAATCGCAATGGCTTCATAACTGCTGTATTTGATTAAGCCTTTTGCAACAAGTTTAGACAATGCCTCTGAAACAGATGCTCTTGAGATGTTTAATTTTCTCGCTAATTCTGCACCTTTCAATGGTTCATTATTTATATGTGATATATATATTGCTTCTAAATAGTCTTCAAGACCGGAAGATAGATTTTTAACTTCTTTTTGCATGATTAACCTTTCTTGTAAAATTTATTGTAAGGCATGCCTAACACTTTGTCAAGCAAAAATTTTTTATTCCTTGAAAATATGTGTGAAGTTTAGTAGTTGTAAAAAAAATAATCTACCCTTTCATTTTTTCTAAAAGTTTGGTGTATTTTTTGTAATCTCTGCCCCATTCTTTTAGGCAATCAATGACCGGACGCAAACTGTAGCCAACGTCTGTAAGGGTGTATTCTACTTTTGGTGGAATTTGTGGGTAAACTTTACGTTCGATTAGTCCATCTTCTTCAAGTTCTCGAAGTTTGCTCGTCAAGACTTTTTGAGTAATTCCTGATACTGATTTTTTGAGTTCACCAAAGCGTTTCGTCCCTGTGAGTAAATCTCGAATAATTAAAATTTTCCATTTGCAACCTGTCATTTGCAGTGTGGCTTCAATTGGACACTTTGGTAAGCTCTTTTTCTCCATATATCCCTCGTTAGTATCTTTTGGTTACTATAATCTAAATTTATACTAACATATATTTTTTAAGATAGCAAGACGTTTTTAATCTATAATAATTTCAAAAGTTCGTCAGGGGTAAATTTGTATCCTTTTACTTCTGTATAGTCTGTTGGAAGTATGAATACAATGTAGTTATCTTCTGCTTTTTTGTCGGTTAACATTGCTTTGACCATCTTGTGTTTGTCAAATTTTGGAATAGGTTTAAATCCGAATTTTTTAATCAAATCTTCGCATAAAAATTTGTAACCCTTGTCGATTAAACCTTGCTTGAATGCAAAATCAAGAGCTAAATTTACCCCTTCTGCAACACATTCGCCGTGGGTGAATTTTTTGTATTTTGTGATATTCTCAATTGCGTGTCCGAAGGTGTGTCCGAGGTTCAAGATTTTTCTCAAACCTCCTTCTTTTTCATCCGCTTTTACTACTGCAATTTTTAGTGAAATGCAGATTTTTATGAGTTCTTGGAGGGTTAAAATATCTCTTGAGAGAATTTTTTCGCTATGCTCATTTAGAAAATTTATCAAGTTCGGAGAATCTTCTATCGGGCAAGTTTTTTCTATCAATCCGTATTTTACAACTTCGCCCAGTCCGCTTTTGAATTGTCTTTCATCAAGTGTTTTCAAGAAATTTACATTGATAAAAACGGCATTGGGTTGGTAAAAAGTTCCGACTAAATTTTTACCGTATTTTGTGTTAATTGCGGTTTTCCCTCCAACTGAGCTATCAGTTGATGCAAGCAGTGTTGTAGGAACTTGGATAAATTTTATCCCTCGCATATATGTAGAGGCAGAAAAACCTGCCAAATCTCCGATTACTCCCCCGCCGATTGCAATAATTGCATCTTTTCTGGTTAGTTTTTGAGAGAGTGCAAAATCTAAAATTTTTGTGTAATTTTTAAAATTCTTTTCGGTTTCTCCATCTTTCAGGATAAGAGTTTTGGCTTTTTGAAAATTTAGAATTTTAGAATATAATTTGTAAACTTTTTGGCTGAAAATGACGATATAATTTGTATCTCCAATTTCTTGAAGAATTTTGTCTTTCAAGTTTTCAAGATTTTCATTTGAGATGTAGATAGGATAATAAGTATTTTTTTCTAAAATATTTACGTCTAATTTTTCCATCCTAAAGCTCCTAAAATTTCCTCTGCAATTTTAGACGGAGTTTTGCCGTCTGTCAATATTTTGTGGTGTGCAAGATTGTAATTATCTTTTCTTTTGGTGATTATTTCGTTTATTTTTTCGATTGTCATATTGTTTTTTAAAAGTGGGCGGTTGTTCGTTTTTTGTATTCTATTTAAAATCTCAACGGGTGTTGTTTCTAAATAAATCACAACCGAATTGTTTAATAAAAGTTCTCGGGTTTGTTCATTTTCGAAAGTTCCTCCTCCGAGGGATAAAATTTGTGGATTGGTTGAATTTATCAATTCTTTAATTGTTTTAGCTTCAATTTTTCGGAAATATTCTTCCCCTTGGGTTTTAAATATATCAGTAATTGTCGAATTTTCATTCTGTTCTATCAATTCATCAATATCGATAGCCGAAACGTTTGTTTTTTCAGATAAGATTTTCCCTAGGGTGGTTTTTCCGGAACCCATCATTCCAATAAGTGTTATCTTTTTCATAAAATTATTTTAACGTAAAAAATAAAAATACTTAATCTTTTTGACTTGTTTATTTTGTTTGGTATTATATTTCAAAAAGGGGATACGTTCTGATGAAAAAGATAATTGCAATGTTTATGCTCATAATGCTTGTTTGTTGCGGATGTGGCAAAAAGGCGGAAGAGGTTACGACAACAACTGATCTTGATAATATTATGAAACGTGATGTTTTGCTCGTTGGAGTTAAAACTGATACTTATCCGTTTGGATATTATGACAAAAAGGGAAGTTTTTCCGGTTATGATGCAGCGTTATCAAGAATTATTGCAAGAGGTCTTTTAGGCAGTGATAAAAAGGTTAAATTTATTCCCGTAACGGCATCAGATAGAATGATGAAACTATATTCCGGTGATGTGGATATGATTGTTGCAACAATGTCTGTAACTCCGAAACGTCAAGAAATTTTAGATTTTTCTGTCCCATACTATACAGCAGGGCAGGCAATGCTTGTTAGAAAAGGTTCGCCAATAAAATCTTTGAGGGATTTAAACGGTAAAAAAGCAATTATTGTATTTGGCTCTACAAGTGAAAGAAGTTTGCGTTCCGCTGTTCCAAATGTTGGGATAAGAGGTTATAAGACATATCCGGAAGCGTATAGAGCATTGAAAATCGGTAAGGCTGATGCAATTGTTTCTGACGATACTATTTTGCTTGGATTGGCATTAAAGGATAGCAGTGTGGAATTATTGCCAAAACGTTATTCTAAAGAACCTTATGCAGTAGCGTTCCGAAAGGGAAAAGAGTCAAAAGAATTAATTAGGGCCGTAAATAATATTATAGAAATAGAAACTCATAATGGGAATTTACGTAAAATCCAAGAAACTTACGGAATAAAGTAATTTTAGATTTGAAAATATTTTTTTACAAGTTCAATTTCCTGCTCTTTTGAAAGGGCAGGATTTTTTAATTTTTCTCTCAAAATATAATCAAAACATTTTTGATATTCCGGTGATGGATTTATTCCTAAATTTGTCAAATCTTTTCCTGTGGTTTGAATTTTTATATCTTTTAATTCTTCAAGATATTTCAATGCAAGAGGCGTATTAATATATGAGAACATAATTATTGATTCGTCGCCAATTTCTTTAAAATTTTTGTATATTTTATAATCTGTTGAGAAATCTAATGTTTGAAGTTTTTTATAATCATCTATAATTTTCTTTTCTTGTTTAGTTAAAGGTAGTGATGAAATATCTGGAAGTAATCCTACATAAATTATCCATACGTTTTGAGGTTTGTATGTTTTTACAAGGTTTTCAATTTCTCTAATTTTTTCAAAATCAAACTTTATGTTTTTGTTGTTTGGTGAAATTAGTTTATAAATTTTCTGTGTGATAAATTTTTCAAACGCAAGTGATGAATTTAGGTCAAAAGTTTCTATTAGTTCTTTTTTTAGTCTTTTGTATGACATTTCGTAATTAATATTATTTAGGTATTCATCTTGAAGTTTTTTTGTATGTTCATCGAGTTCAAATCCAAAGCGTACAGAAAATTTTAGTCCTCTTAAAATTCTCGTTGGGTCATCGATAAAACTTTCATCATGAAGAACTCTTAAGGTTTTATTTTTTATATCTTCAAGACCATTTGTGTAATCAACGATTTCACCAGTTAAGGTGTTTTCCGCCATTGCGTTGATGGTGAAATCTCGTCTTAGAACATCTTCTTTTAAAGAGCATCCGATGTTTTTTACAACTGGAAGATGCCCTTTTTGCGGATAGGTTTCCCCTCTAGTTGAAGCTATATCAATTTCTTTTCCGTCTAGTTCTATTCTTACAGTTCCAAATGGTTCGTTTATTTTCATAATTTTAGCATTGGGAATTGATTTAGAAAACTCAATTGCATTTCCTTGATATGTAATGTCGATGTCAAAGTTTTCTTTCCCTAAAATCTTATCTCTGACAACTCCACCGATATAAAATAAATTTTTATCATGTAAATTGATGATGTTCATTCTTCCATTTTAGCGTAAAATGGAGTAAAATAGAATAAATATAAGTTTTTTTAAGAAGGGACGCTATGTTACAGGAAGCTACAAAAGCACTTAATTCGGCATTTAATAATAGTTTTATCAAAAAGTTGAGCCAATATCTTCACGACTGTGTGAGAGAAGAGGTTAAGAGTTCAACTTTTAGAAATTTGAAAGGTGATAAGGATAACAAGTGGATTTTCTTAAAAGAACAAGAATCCCTATTAACTCAAGGTTTGGAGTATTTGAAACTTGACGGCTCAAATCCGAATTTGACAGAATTGATGATTCAGAGTGATTTGAGTACTAAAGATAAATATTTGATTTATGGTTATATGTTCCTTGTTGGCAGAAACGGTAAATCTCGTAAACGTAATGAATTTCTTACCCCATTATTGTATGTTCCATGTAAATTGGAGCGTAATGGAGTTAATATAAATTGTGTTAGACAGGATGATGTTTTATCCTTGAATACTGGGGCATTAGCGGCATTACTCAAAAAGGGTGATGATGACGATGAAGTAGATTTGTTTTTGGAAGGGATTTTGGATGTTGTTCCAGATTTGCCAATTACAAAGGAAAAGATGGATATTTTCTTGACAACATTGAAATCGCTCATTCCTGATGTTGAAATTGTTGAAGATTCTTCTGAAAACGCAGATGAAGATAATGTTGAAAAAGATGAAAGTTCTCAAAAAGACTTGTCTGATGTGAAAATCACAGGCGAAAATATGGATGAAATTATTGAAGATGAAATCCAAGAACAGAAATCTAAACCAGTTGGAGAAATTAAAAAATTATGTGTAACTTATCAAAGTGCAATAATTTTGACTAAACGTCCTGCTGTTACTGCTGGAGTGTTGCATGAGTTGATGCAAATTGCTGAAAAACCTAGTGGGGTTTATAGAGAAACTACTTTGAGTGTAATAAATGATGAATACACCCAAAGCGGAGATAAAATTATTCTTAATGATAAACAAGAGGATTTTTATCCTATTACTCCTCTTGCGTTGAGTGATTCTCAGGAAAAAGTTGTTAAAAATATAGAAAATAGTAAATTTATTGCGGTTCAAGGTCCTCCAGGAACTGGTAAATCTCAAACAATTGTTAACCTCGTTGCTCATTTGATTGCAAATGGCAAAACTGTTCTTGTTGCTTCTCGTATGGATAAGGCAGTTGATGTTGTTGCAGATAGATTGAATGATTTGGGTGCTCCATATTTGGCTTTACGAGCTGGCAGAATGAATTATCAAAAGCAATTGAGTTTGCAGTTGCAAGATTTGTTGGCGGGTAAAGTTGAATTGGATGAAGATGTTGATGATTTTATTTTTGCGGATACAAAAGATATGAAACAACATCTTGATTGTATGCGTGAAACAGAAGCAAAATGCGAAAAAATTATCAAACTTGAAAAAGCTTGGCACGATTTAAAATTTGATATAAAACAACAATCTGCGAATGTTGGAGAGATGGAATACATTAAACATCCGTTGAAAAAATCCGAAATAGATTCAATAAATGATGTTATAAAAACATTGTCTGACAATATGGAAAAATCTGGATTGTTTGCTTCTTTTGCAAATATGTCCAGCCTACGACAATTAAAAAAGATTTTGGATATTAAAGATTTTGAAGTTGAGCCAGAAAATTTAGATAGGCTTCGTGTAGAGCTTGATTTTATCATGCAAAAATGGAAGTTACGCAAGATTGAATCTGATATTCAAAAGACCGGTAATCTTCATGTGATGATGGAACAAATTCGCCAAATGAAGCGTAAGCAAAAAACTTTGGCAATAAATATTTTAAAAAGTACAAGACGAGAAGCAATTAAAGCTCTTTTGCGAGATGAAAAGAAACGTAGAAGAATAAAAGTTCATGCAATGTCTTTAGTTGAAAGAAGAAAAAATCTTCAAAGTCGAATTTTGGAAGAAGAAGATTTTAAACCGTTATTGGAAGCGTTTCCTTGTTGGTGCGTAACAACTTATGCGGTGTCTGATTCCCTTCCGCTAAAACCGGGCATGTTTGATGTTGCAATTATTGATGAGGCTTCTCAATGCGATATTGCAAGTTGTTTCCCAATTATGTATAGGGCAAAGAAAACTGTTGTTGTCGGAGATGACAAACAGCTTCCGCACTTATCATTTTTGGAAAAAGCAAAAGAACAATCTTTCTTGAGTCAGTATGGTATTCCAGATAAATACCAATTAATGTGGAGATTTAGAACAAATTCAATGTTTGATTTGGCTGACTATTATTCTATGAATTCAGTAATGTTGGATGAACATTTTAGAAGCTTGCCTCCAATTATTAATTTCTCAAATCATGAATTTTATTCAGATAGAATCCGTGTGATGAGAAAAGATAAAGATGACGAATTGGCTCTTGAAATGATTAATGTTCCAGATGGTAAGGTTGATATGGATGCAACTCGTAACTTGCCAGAAATTGAAGCATTGGTTAAAACTTTGCATGAAATTATTATTGAAGATGAACGTAAAAATCCAGACAAACCTGTTACTATTGGGATTATTTCTCCATTTAGGGCTCAAGTTGAACAACTAAAAATATCTGTTCCGAAAGTTCTTTCTGATTATATGATTAAAAAACATCAGATTGAAATTGGTACGGCACATACATTCCAAGGAGATGAAAGAGATATTATCCTTATGTCTTGGTCTTTTGCAAATAATTCATACCCTCAAAGTATAACGTTCTTGCAAAAACCTAATTTGTTTAATGTTGCGATTACAAGGGCTAAAAATAAATGTATAAACTTTGTTTCTCACGATATAGAAACAATGCCAGATGGACATTTTAGAAATTATGTTTCGTTTATCAAACAATATCAAGAACGAAAATCTGCATTAATTAATAACGAAATTGATGAAAATATTTATAAAAATAAGTTAGAGCGAGAAGTTGCTACTGAAATTAGAAAACTTGAACATAAAGTTACAGCAGGTGTTGATATTGCAGGTTTGAGTGCTGATTTAGTTGTTGACGATAGTTTTGTTATCGAAGTTGACGGTTTGGAGGATAATCCAAAAGCTCACATTTCGAATATGAAAAAACAAGCAATTTTGGAACGCTGTGGTTTTAAGGTTAAACGTATAACTTATAGAGAATGGCAATATTCTGCAAAGGCTTGTTTAGATAGAGTTTTGGCAACAGAATAAAATAAAAAGGACGGTTTTATATGAGCCGTCCTTTTATATTATTTATACGTCTTTATATTTCTTTCCGCCTTTTGGAACTTGTGGTTTGCCGTCTTGTCTTGAATATTCTTTTATAATATCTTCTTTGCCTGAATAGTTTAAAAAGAATTCCATGAAACTTTTGATTTGTTCTTCGTCATCTTCCGGAACATAGAATGGTGAAAGTGTAATAGAAATGATTTCTGGGCGAATATTTCTTTTTCTTATTGTAGATAACATTTTTGATGTAGCTTTGTCTATTTCTTTTTCGTTTAAATTATTTTCCCAACCTCCTGTTGTGTCGTATCCGGAGTTGCTGATATAATCCATATCCAGACTTAAGAAAACTTTTTTGTTTCTGAAATTCGGTAAAGTTTCTTCTGTGCAAGTTATAACTTCTATTTTTTTATATCTTGGATTTTTTAATTTTTCTTCATCCTTTGCGGTTGCGATTTCTTCCATCCAACCTGATTGAGTATCAATCCAAAAATATTGGACGTAAGGTGTTTTATGTACATTCGGGTTAACTTCTTCTGCCGGTTTTTTAGAGTTCCCTTCCATGCAGCTTCTTATCCCTTCAACATCCTGAGTCATAAAATTCCATTGCATAATTTCATCAATCGCTTCTGCTTTTGGCATAACCCAATAAACAGTATTTATTTCCGGATTTTTTATAACTAATTCATTTATCCAGTTATATATTTGAGCTCCGTATTTGGGGTTGATTTTTTGATATACGAACAAATCGCTATGAGTGTCAAAGTTTATAATTGTATCAGGAATTTCGATATTTTTTTCTCTTGCGGTTTCGATTACATCTAGTGCTTGACTGTGGTCAATATTAATATCAATCAGTTGAAGTTTTTTGCAAATTGTCTTTATTTTTGATGAATCTTTAGTATAAAAAATTCCCCAAATAAGAACTAAAATTAGGACTATCGGAATAAGTGCAATTGCAAATTTTTTTAACTTTTTCATTTGTTCCCTCTTGGAAAAATTATACATTCTTGCAATCTTGTGTGTCAAATTGTGAGGGGATTAATTTTACATCAAGTGTTTTTAATATAAGATAAAATAAAGAGCAAAATAGAAAAGGGAAGATAATGAAAAAAGTTTATATAGAAACAATGGGATGTCAGATGAATAAATCCGATACAGAAAGAATGTTTGGAATGCTTTCAAATTTCGGGTATGAAGAAACTGATGTTCCTAAAGAAGCAGATTTGTTGATGGTTAATACTTGTTCAATCAGACAATTGAGTGAAGATAAAGCATTCAGTTTGATTGGAACTTGGGGGAAATGGAAAAAAACAAATCCTGAATTAAAAATAGGTTTTTGTGGTTGTGTTGCACAACAAAAAGCTGAAGAAATTTTTAAACGAGCTCATTATGTAGATTTTGTTTTAGGAACTCATAAAATTTATTCTCTTCCGGATATTATCAAAAAAATTAACGAAGGCGAAAAGGTTTGTGAATGTGAGGAAACTAACGCAACAGAAGATGATAAAGCTGTAAAATTTGAAATCGATAGAGTTAAATCTGTTAATGCGTGGATTCCGATTACAGAAGGATGTAACAATTTCTGTACATATTGTATCGTTCCTTATACAAGAGGTCGTGAACGTTCAAGATTTCCTGAAACTATTTTGAAAGAAGTTAAAGATGCCCTAAATTCAGGATTTAAAGAAATTACTTTATTAGGTCAAAATGTTGACAGTTACGGCAAAGATTTTAAGGATAAAAATTATCGTTTGGCTGATTTACTCCGTGATGTTAATGCAATTGAGGGTAAGTTTAGAATCAGATTTGTAACATCTTATCCAACAGATATTACTGACGAATTAATTAATACCGTGGTTGAACTTGATAAGGTTTGTGAATATTTTCATATTCCTATGCAATCAGGTAGTACAGAAGTTTTGAAAAAGATGAATAGACGTTACGATAGGGAAACTTATTTTAAAATTGCTAATAAAGTTAGAGAAATGGTTCCAGATGTTACAATTACGAGTGATTTTATTGCCGGTTTCCCTGGAGAAACAGAAGAACAATTTGTAGAAACTTTGACTGCAATGGAGGAATTAGGTTTAGATTACTCAAATACTGCGGCTTATTCTCCTAGAGAAAAAACAGTTGCTGCTAAATGGGTGGATAAATTTATTGATGAAGATACGAAGTTTGAACGTTTGGCAAGATTGAATGAGCAAAATAGAAAATGTTGTCTTGCATCAAACAAAAAATTCATCGGTAGAGAATTAGAAGTTTTGATTGAAAATTTTGAAAACCATAAAGGTAAGAATGTAATTACAGGAAGAACAAGGAATAATAAAATTGTTCATATCCCTTACGATAAAGATTTGACCGGCGAATTTGTAAATGTGAAAATTATCGGTGTAAAAACTTGGTATTTGCAAGGTGAAATGATTTAGAAATTTTTTCAAGATGTGAGGTTTTGAGATGAATTTGTTTAAAAGATTTTTGGTGTTATTTATGGCTTTTTTGTTAACTTTAATGCCGAGTGTAGTTTTAGCTGATTCATCGACTCCGATAAAAGGTTCTGTATCTGTTGATATTACTCCATATTGTAAAGATTGGAATTCAAATCAGGCATTTAATATAATCAATCATATTGGGGCAAAACTTATCACTAATAATGATATTGATACCAAAATTCAATTTGTCGTTGTGGATAAAGAAGATGCAAATGCTTCTACAAATATAAATAATCAAATTTCGGTTTATTCAGGGCTTTTAAAATATGTAGAAACAGAAGATGAACTTGCTTATGTTATCGGGCATGAGATGGGACACGTTGAAAAAAGCCACGTTAAAAAGAGCATTGTGCGAAATGCTATTACCAGAACAGCCGGAGTTGCAGGTTCGGCACTAGTTCTTGTTAGTTGGATAAATGATTCTTCAAAACTTGCTAAAACGGGGACAATTTTGGCGGGTTCTTCTGTTGCTGGTGAATTGGTTAATAAAAAATTATCAAGAGGGCAAGAAACAAAGTCGGACTTGGCGAGTATTGATTATATGGTTAATGCTGGGTATAACCCTCTAGCATCTATTTCTATGCTTAATAAAATTTCTGGAAATTATTTTGACTTTTTCTCTGACCATCCGTCTGGCGAAAAACGAATTAAAAAAGCATATAAATATATCCAAACAAATTATCCTGAGTATATTAAAAAGGGTTATTCAACAACTTCCTACCAAAGAGCCTTGAAAATTATCAATGCAGAATAATTTTGACGAAATTTGAAAAATTTGATATTATATTTCCAAAACGATTAAGGAGAGGAATGAAAGTTTTAGATATTTGTATAGTTGTAATTATTTCTGTTTTAATGCTTTTGTTTTTAATTCCGGGTGAAAAAACTTTTGTTCCTTCTATCAAAGGAGCTGAGCAAATTCCTGACGTCGTTTATAAAAATACCTTTGCTGGTGATAAATTTTATGAAATTTTAAGCCATAAACAATCTACAAAATATATCTTTTGGGCTGCTTCTGATAGTCCAGAAAATCAAAAAATTGATAAAGATATTAATTCATTGCTGGAGATGAATGATTTAACCAAAAATTATGAACGAGTAGGAAAATTAATGAAAGGCGGTTTTTCTATCTCTTGCTATAATCAAACAATGCAATGTGTTGAACCGTATTTATATGACAATTGCTCTGACAATATTTGTATAATAAACCCTTCCAATCAAGAGATTGTGAAAGTTCCAAATTCTAATCAGTCTGAGTTGGAAAAATTTTTACTGCAAATGAAAGATTTATAATTAAATATCTCGAATTTCAAAACCTTTTCTATAAGAACCTAAATATCTGAAAAATGAAGTTTTTGGTTTTATTTCTTCGATAGCTTGTAACATTTCGGTATCTCCTAAATGTCCGTCAAAGTTTACTATAAAAATGTATTCGTTTGGTTCAAATTTTGAAGGACGAGAAGAAATGTAAGAAAGGTTAATTCCGTGTTCCAAGAATACCTTTAGTATTTCTAACAAAGCTCCGGGGGTGTGATTTGTTCTGAATGCAACAGTAGTTTTATCTTTTCCTGTTGGTTTTGTTTCGACATCTCCAATTAGGATATATCTTGTTTTATTGTTTTTATCGTCATGAATATTTTCTTTTAAGACATTTAGCATGCAAGTTTCTGCAATTTTTTTGTTGCCGATTGAAGCGTATGTTAAGTTGTAATTTCTTAAATTATAAGCAGATTCAAGCATTGTTGGTGCTTCAATTAAGTTTAAATTTCTTGGTAATTCATTTTGAATAAATTCGTGGCATTTGCCAATAAGTCTAGGAGTTGCAATTAAACCGGTAATGCTGTAGAACTCTGTTGTCTTTGACAAAAGACAATATTCTATCGGCATAATCAGTTCAGAGATTATTCTGATATTTGGGTTTTCGCATAGAATCAAGTTGTCTAAAGATTCTCGAATTGTACCGTCTAGAGTATTTTCAACAGGTAAAACTCCGACAGTATCTGGATTTTTTGCAACATAATCTACAATTTGTTTAATTGTAGTTAGGGGAGTTGAAAATCTTCCCTCAAGTTTTAGCATATGGCAAAATTCATCTTTTGCCATTTCAGAAAAAGATGTTTGCGGTTCAAGATATGCAATATTCCGTATCATTTCAAAATTAGACATTTACTTAACTCCGTATTTCTATTAGAATTATACCAGAAATAAAAAGGAGAGGATATGGCTAATATAAAATTCGGAACTGATGGCTGGAGAGCTGTTGTTGGAAAAGATTTTAACGAAGAAAATGTAGCAATTGTTTCAAAAGCGATTGGAAAATATGTTTTTGATACTTATGGAATTTATAAAACAATAATTGTTGGCTATGATCCGAGAAATATGGCAAAAGAGTTTTCTATGCAATGTGCAAAAATTCTTAGCGATTTAGGTTTCAAAGTTTTATATAGTGACAAGGTTATTCCTACCCC
>CAKUTL010000017.1 GCA_934692295.1 uncultured Candidatus Melainabacteria bacterium | reverse complement strand
AAACCAATATCCATAATTACTAAGTCTGGTTTTAATTCTAGTGCTTGATTCACACCTTCTAAACCATCAGCAGACGTACCTAAAACCTCAATAGACTCATTATTAGAAAGAGCAAAAGATAAGCCCATTCTAGTCATATCGTGATCTTCAATTATTGTAACCTTAATATTTTTCGACATTTTAAACCTACCTTATACTCTGGATTTCGCAACAACATTTGTTAATAAAAACGAAAATTCACTACCTTTATTTACTTTACTTTCAACCCAAATTTTTCCACCATGAGCCTCAACAATTTGTCTTGAAAGATATAGACCTAACCCTGTACCAGTTGAACGTTTTTTACTTGTACCTTGTGAAAAACGCATAAACAAATGAGGGATATCTTCTTTTGGAATACCATTGCCGTTATCTATTACGGAAAATAGCACATCTGAATTATGAGCTTTCATGTAAATATCAATTGTTCCGCCTTTATTTGTATAATTTAAAGCATTTCCACAAAGATTAGTTATTACTCTCTTAATTTCAGCTCTATCAGCATCAATCAACAAATCTTTATCAACTTCATTGTGAAGATTAAAAGAAATATCTTTTTTCTTTGATAAAGGCTCTAATTCATCATAACATTGAGAAACCAAGTCAGAAATGTTGAACACTGTTTTGCATAGATTTAACTTTCCGCTCTCAAATCGATAAACCTCGAGCAGTGCATTAACTAACCCTAATAAATCCTCATTACTTTGTAACATTGTGGATAATAAAACTTTTTGTTTTTCTTCAACATTCCCTAAAGAGCCATCCAAGAAAAATTTCAAAGTTTGAATTGCCGCAAGCAAAGGAGTTCTCAAGTCATGAGTTAATGTTGCAATAAAATCATCCCTTAATCGTTCATTTTCCTTTTGTTGACTAAAATTACGAATAACACCAACAAATTTTTCAACTTCGTCATCGTCACTAGTCAAAGATGCAAAATTAATTTCAACTGGAATAGATTCTTCATTGAGAACATTTCTAATATATAAATCCCGTAACAAAAATTCGGAATTTTCACAAGACAGACCTAAAATAGTACTTTTCACTGAAGATTTAGGAGCTCTATTCATTCTCGGGTCATCTGAATAAGCAATCTCTTGAATTTTCATTTTTTGAAGCTTTTCCGCAGACAAGCCAACCATATTTTCACAAGCTGGATTTACTTGTTCTATATTGCCTTGAGCATCAATAATTATAATACCGTCAGCACAATAATTGATAATACCAGACAACTTCATATTCGCCAATGTCAACTCTTTTGTACGTTCAGCAACTAATTCTTCCAATTTGTTTGAATATATTGTCAATTGAGCCTTTGCTTTTTCAAGTTCATCTATTTTCTGTCTTAAATTCGCAAGTAAATGACTACGTTCAATACCATTACGGATATTCATTATTAAGTCATCATTATCCCAAGGTTTTTCAATATATTTATAGACCCCAATTTCATTAATGGTCTTAATCGCATTTTCTTTATCAGCATATGCGGTTAATAAAATCATGCTAACTTCAGGATATAACTTTTTTGCCTCACGAAGAAACTCCAAACCATTCATTTCAGGCATCAAAAAGTCTGAAATAATTAAGTCAGGAGCTTCTGTTTTTAAATATTCAACTGCTTCAATCGGATTGTTATAAACAACAACATCCTTAAACCCTTCGACCTTCATCAACGTACTAAAAGTCGAAGTTAACAATTTATCATCATCAACGTATAATATTTTCCCTAAATCCATATTTACATAATAGGATATTTCGCAAAAATAAACAAATTGTTTACAAATCCGCAATATTCTACAACTTTAGTATTTCGGAGGTTTGTATTCCCGATTTGATAATTCCCTATCAATTAAATAGAGTGCAGATTTTTCAGCCCCGAAAGCTTTTAATTTGGAAATAACACGAAGAACTTTTGCTTCTTCTTCAATTTGTTCTTTTAAATACCAATCGATGAAATTTCTTGTAGCTAAGTCACATTCGCCTTCAGACATATCTGCAACACAATCAATGGAAGAAGTGATAGAACGTTCATGTTGATAAATTTGTTCAAAAACCCCAATTGGACCATTCATTTCTAAAGTTGGCATTTCAAGTTGTTTTAATTTAATTTGAGATTTTCTATCTAAAACATATTCAAATAGAATCATTCCATGGTCAATTTCTTCTCTAGATTGTATTTTAGCCCAGTTAGAAAAGCCATAAAGACCAATCTCAGAAAAATAAGCAGACATTGCAAGATATAAATACGCTGAATAAAATTCTTTATTAATTTGTTCATTTAACACATCCCTAATCTTATCACTAATCATCATTATCCCTTTCTTTTTTATCTCCAACCCATAAACCATGTAGATTGCAATATGCAAAAGCTAAATCAATATCACTAGAACAATGCAAATTTTTGATTGGTTCATCAGTCGGTTCTAAAAATTTCACACATAGATATTTATCATCCTTAGAAATAGCCTCTATAAATTGAATATAGTGATTATTCTCCATAGGATGAGGAATTGCACCAACTTGAATTTTGGTTTCACCAGATTCAGAATCTTCTAAAAAAACTGGAACATGTTTTTCATTCGCAAATTCATCATTCTTGTGAGGTTGTAGTAAAGTCATTGGTTTTCCGCAACAAACAAGTTCCCCTTCCCCAGAAATAAAAACTTGAACCAAATTTCCACAAGTTTCACATCTATAAAAAGCAAAATGTTCAGACATATAAAACTCCTTTCAAGAAAGAGAATAGGACTTAAAAGGAATAATACATCAGTAATTAGGATAAATATTTATAGTAAATTATTTTTTCTTTTCAATAGAAAGATTGTAACCTAGAATATCACAAATATTTTTTAACTCTTTAAAAGTTAAATACTCTCGCTTTAATTTTGCAGAAAAATTTGCAGGTTTTGTATTTTTACCTGTATATGAGTTCAATTTGTCAGACAAGTCCTTTTGCAACATATATTCCTTGTTTAACAAATACTTAACTAGCTGATAATCAGTCATATCGTTAATAATCATACTGAAATTATAGTTTACATTGACAATCATTGTAAAATTAGTTATATTAAACTATATATAAGTAGATTGGTTTATTTATAAATCAACTTAAGTAATAAATAAGGAAAGACGTGATGAGTAAACATAAGGGATTTACACTGGCAGAGGTTTTAATAACATTGGGAATCATTGGTGTAACTTCCGCTCTCACATTACCAACATTATTAAAAAACTACAAAGCAATTGTCTTGAGAAATCAATTTAAAGAACAACATTCCAGACTTGCACAAGCTCTACGAAGAATGGTCGATGAAGAAGAGATTGTTCTTAGTCCTTCTGAACTTGGAGGAGGGCTAAGTAAATATGTTGCAAAATACTATAACATTTCACAAGACTGCGGAAGGATAAATGTTGGGACTACTGGTTGCATAAGATTAAATAAGGAAGGTTCCATTGATGAATATAAAACATACACCGGCGGGAAAATAAATTTTGGATATTTAGACGATGGAACACTAGTCTTGAAAGATGGGACAACACTATTTTTTGAACAAGGCTCCCAAGCAACAACTTTGGGATATTATCTAATAGGAATAGACATCAATGGCTATAAAAACAAACCGAATAGATTAGGGCACGATTTATTTGTATTTAAAATTGAAGATAACGGGGAATTAACCCCAACTAAAAAAATTAAAGAATGGAATCCATATGGATTATGTAGCAAAACTTCATCCTCAGATGTAAATGGCTACGGTTGCACATTAGAGGCAATAAAAGACCCAAATTATTTCAAAAATTTACCTTAATAACAAAATCTGTATGTTTATGATAAAATATAAACAAGCCGTGTTCCACGGGGTGTTGCGAACCCTCGACCCGAAGCTTATGCGGGGTGCAGAGTCTGTTGTGAGGACTTTATAAACGGATTAAAATCTAGTATAATCGTTGATAACAATGGTTAAGATGGCGTAAGCTTTCGAACCGTGTCAGGATGGAAACATAGCAGCACTAAGATTGACCTTGCGGGTGTCCTAATTGTTGGAGGAGAAAGTATTAGAGGATAATTCTTTTATGATTTTCGATAGACAGTAACACGGTTTTTATTTGTTTTATTTTAAAATTTTATCAACAATGTACCTTGGTCTTGCTTTTACTTCTCTATAAACTTGCCCTACATATTCCCCAATTACACCAAGACAAAATATTTGTAACCCCCCGAAGAAACACAACAAAATAATCATTGTTGCAACCCCATTAGGAGAATCATTGAAAAATATCTTTTCAAAAATGGTTTCTAATCCCATTAAAAAACCAAATAATGCCATTACAAATCCTAAGCCATAAATAATTCTTAACGGAACAATACTGAATGAAGTTATACCATTCAAAGCTAGCCCCATCAAAGATATGAAATTAAACTTAGATTGCCCTGCAAATCTTGGTTTTACATCAAACTTAACCGTTGTTGTTTTTAATCCCAATTCATGGAAAAAACCTCTCAAGAATAAAGATTTTTCATGATATAGCTCCATCATATCAAGAGCTCTTTTACTAACCAATCTATAATCCGAATGATTCATCGCAATTTTAGAACCCAAAATATTCATCAACTTATAAAACATTATAGCAGTAATTTTCTTGAAAAAGTTATCAGTTTTACGGTCATTTCTAACTCCTAAAACGATATCATAACCATTTTGAAATTCATCAATAAATTTTTCAATAGCTAATTCGTCCTGTTGTAAGTCTGCATCAATTGACACTGCACAATCACAACCTAATTCTCTAACACCTTCAAGTCCGGCTATTAAGGCCTTTTGATTTCCATAATTTCTGACAAAAGTTGCACCCTTTACAATAGAATTTTCAGAATGCAAACGCTCAATTATGCCCCAAGTAGAATCTTTAGAACCATCATCTACACAATAAATATAACTGTCAGAAGAAATTTTTCCTTTTTCGACTAACATTTGAAGAATCTCTAATAACCTTCTACAAGTTTTTTCGATACATAATTCTTCGTTATAACATGGTATTATTACAGCTAATTTAGGTATTTGCATTTGTTCTCTCTTTCTAATATCATGATTATATTATTATAGTGGCTAATATGCAAGGATATTTGAATGATAAGCAAAAAATTTATATTAAACGCAGATGATTTTGGACTTTCTAAATACCACAATCAAGCTGTATTAGAAGGTTATAACAACGGCTTTCTAACAAGTGCAAGCCTTTGTGCAAATGGAGAAGCATTTGAGAGTGCAGTTCATAATATATTGCCGGATTGTCCAAATCTTGGCATTGCAGCTCACTTAAACATAATGGAAGGTAAAGCTCTTACAGATTGCCCACTGCTAACTGATGAAGAAGGGAATTTTAATGTTGGCTATGGATATTTAATACTAAACCAGAATAAATGGGAACTTCTTGAGCAAATTAAAAATGAGTTCATAGCACAAATTGAAAAGATAAAAGAAAATGATGTTGAAATTGATCACTTAGATTCTCATGTCCATACCCATGCAATACCGGAAATCTTTAAAATAACTTGTAAATTAGCAAAAGAATACAACATTAAATATGTAAGGACACAATTTGAAGAATTATATTTTATTCCAAAACTTCTTAAACACCTAAATTTCAACTATCCGCTAAATTTGGTAAAAATTGCACTATTGCAATATTTTACACTAAAAAATAGAAAAGTTTTGAATAAATATGGACTAAAAACAAATGATTTTATTATAGGTGTCGGCTATACCGGCATGATGGATTCAGATGCAATTAAATATGGGCTTGAAGCAATCGAAGAAGAAAGTATTGTAGAAGCACTAATTCACCCTTGTAAATATGACGATGCAACTAAAAATAACCACACTAAAGAATTTTCAATCACACAAAATAAAACACTTGAAGACTCAATAAATAGGCTTGGTTTTGAGCTTACAAACTATAAGAATCTTGAATAATGAAAAATCTAATTACAACAATTTTTCTTATTGGAATATTAGCAGTCTTTTTATTCTTTATTACAGAAACAGAAAAGACCAAAGAAGTCCTTGAGGTTTATTCTCCAACCAAAATTGGAATTGATATTGATAAGAACAAAAATATTTCAAATGAAGAAATATTTTGCATTAATGGAATTGAAAGTTTTTCTCTTGAACCAAACGAAGCATTTTATCAGAAATATTCTAAACAATATAACTTATCAAATACAGATTTTATCGGGCTGGGTTATTTAGCCCAAGAATTTGCAACAAATAACTTATTGCATAAAAAAGTTTCATTTAAAATAACTCCTAAAGTTACCAATGAATGCAAATATGCAGATGTGAGAATTAATAATATTGATTACAAAAGTGTTTTATTAAATAGTGGATTTGGACTATCTGAAAACAAAATCGGGAATAACACAAACTTTGTCAAGAAAATACAACAAGCAAAGAAATTACACCTTGTTATCTTAAACCATCATTCAAACAAATATCATACTTTGGATTGTAAATATGGAAAACTTGCACACGATGCAATAATTCTTCCTGAAAAACAACTACCCAAAAACGCAAAACCTTGTAACTTTTGCCACAAGAGAAAACTAAAGAAGAAAAAAGCATTTAAACTAAAAAAAGATTATGATATATTCAATATTCCTAATATAACACCTCCACCACTAACCTATACTCAAGGAAACATTGCAATATATTTTACGGATTTCACACACAAATTAAAACCAGATAATACTTGTTCATCAACAGTATGCAAAGAGTTTGTAAAATTAGTAGATAACTCAAAAGAAAGTATAGATATTGCAATTTTCGGATATGAAGATGTGCCAAAAGTTTCAAATGCACTTCAAAATGCAAAGAATAGAGGAGTAAAAATAAGATTCGTTTATGATGAAAATTACAATACAGACAAAACATATTACTCAGCAAACAATATAATTAAAAATATTGCAGAAGTTTCAAAATCAGACAGATGTGAATCTATTACAAACAGTAATTATCTTATGCACAACAAGTTTATAATTTTCGATAATAAAACTGTTTACACTGGTTCAATGAATTTTTCTAAAAATGGACTATCCGGATACGATCAAAATGATGTAGCGGTAATCCAGTCAAAAGAAATAGCCAACCTCTACAAAGAAGAATTTGAACAAATGCTTGAAGGTTATTTTCACAAAACAAAAACAAGACATGACACATCTAATAGATTTCAATTAGGAAATAGCATTGTAGAAGTATATTTTTCTCCACAAGACAAATCTAGCAATAGAATTATAGAAATCATAAAGGAGTCATCCAAATCAGTATATATTCCAGCTTTTCTAATTACACATTCAGGAATTGCAAATGAACTAATCAAAGCCCATAATAGGGGTGTTGATGTTAAAATCATCATCGATGCCAACAATATTTACATAAAGAATAGCAAACACCAAATTCTTAGAAAAAGTGGAATTCCATTAAAGGTTGAAAACTATGCGGGAAAACTCCATTCAAAAACAATGATTATAGATGGGAAATATATCATTTTAGGCTCTATGAACTTTTCAAACAGTGGAGAAAATAAAAATGATGAAAATCTTTTAATCATTGAAAACGGGAAATTAGCACAAAGTTATCAAGAATTTTTCAAATATCTTTGGACAATGATACCTAATAAATACTTAAAATATAATCCAAAACCGGAAAGCAAAGAATCTATCGGTTCATGCTCTGATGGAGTAGATAACAATTTCAACGGTAAAATAGATAAACAGGAAGAATTTTGTAAATAACTCTTCCTGTTTGTTAAAGTTAAATATTTAATTTAAAATCTTACATTCTTTCCGGAGCAGAAACAGCCAAAATATCTAAAGCGTTAGATAAAACTGTTTTAAATGCCCAAACCAAAGCTAATCTAGCCTTTGTTAATTCAATGTCATCTGTAATTACACGAGTAGAATTGTAGAATGAATGGAATTCAGAAGCTAATTCCTGAACATATCTACAAATAGTGTAAACTTGTCTTGTTTGAGCAGAGGAAACAATCAAAGACTTAAATTCTTCAAGTTTCAAAATCAATTTTCTAGCTTCTTTCATTGTCAAAGACATCAAATTCTTATCAAAATTAGAAGTTAGTTTATCGAAGTCCTCTTTTGAAATAACCGCTGGAATAGTTTTACCAGATTCTGTATCAACTCTATCATTCGTTGCATTTCTTATAATAGAACAAGCTCTGGCATGAGCATATTGTACATAAAATACAGGGTTTTCATCAGAATTTGTTTTCGCAAGTTCAATATCAAAATCCAAAGTTGTATCAATATTTCTCATTGCCATCCAGAAACGAGTAGCATCAACACCAACTTCGTCAATTAAATCTTCAAGAGTAACCATATTCTTACGTTTACCCATACGAACTTCATTTCCATTAATTACAAGATTAACAAGTTGCCCTAACAAAACTTCTAACTTATTAGGATCATAACCTAGTGCTTCAATTGAAGCCTTAACTCTTGCAACATAACCGTGGTGATCAGCACCCCAGATATTAATCATTCTATCAAACCCACGTTCTAATTTATCAACATGGTAAGCAATATCTGCAGTCAAATATGTATTTGAACCATCAGCCTTTTTAATAACTCTATCTTGGTCATCGCCATAATCAGAAGATTTAAACCAAACGGCTCCTTCTTTTTCATAAATTTTTCCACTATCACGAAGTTTTTGAACACATTCATCAACTTTTCCGGATCTGTGAAGAGTTAATTCGGAATAGAAGTTATCAAATTTAACTCTAAAGTTATCTAATAAATCTCGTTGAACTTTTTCTTCATACTCTTTTGCAAAATCGCAATAAACTTGTAAATCAATTTTATCTGCATCATTACCGACTGAAGATAACTCGTCCTTTTTATCTTCAATAAACTTTTTAGCAACCGGCACTAAATAATCTCCAGGGTAGTAATTTTTACGTTCAATTTCATCCTCTGGAAAATCAACATCCAATCCTAGTTCTTGTTTTACACGAATAACTAAAGAACGTCCGAGTTTTTGAATTTGAGAACCGGCATCGTTGATATAAAATTCTTGATACACATCATGACCATAGAATTTTAAAAGATTTGCCAAAGCACTTCCCATTGCAGCCCAACGACCATGTCCAATGTGGAATGGACCGGTTGGATTAGCAGAAATATATTCCAAAATAATTTTTTCTTTATTTATTTTATCCGGTTTACCAAAATTATTTTTCTTTGAAAAAACTTCATCTACAAGGTTAAGAAGTAAAGAATCACCAGCCTTGAAATTGATAAAACCACCAATAACAGAATAATCTGAATCTTCTTTATCGATAAATTCAACAATTGCATTAGCTATCATTGGAGGAGCAATCCTAGCAGTGCGAGCCAAAGAGGAAACATTTATCGCAAAATCACCAAAATCTGAATTTTTAGGCTTTTCTACAGATAATGTTCCTTTTGTATATTCTGTCATTTGTCCTAACTTATTTGCGATAATTGCTTTTTCAATTGCATTTTCAACTTTATTCAAAAAATAATCTCTTAACATACTAACCTCATATTACTTTTACTATTTTGAGATAATTATATAATAAACAGGGGTAAATATAAATATCTACCCCTATTCATTTAAAAATCATATTCAGGAATTTCAAATGGTTCATTATTTGCATCTTTATCTACAAATTTCAAATAATAATCCATAGCAATATCCTTTGATTTTTCATAATATTCCTGAGGAATAATTGCAATATGAGCAGAAGTTCTATCACCGGAATAGTTACCTAAAATTGACGCATATTTTTCAATATCATCCTTATTTAGACCTCCACCATATGCCTTAGTTTTTGCATCTGTACCAGATGGTCGAATTTCAATATATTTATTATCAAATTCTAAATATGTACCATCCCCGACAAATTTAACAGATTTTAAATTATCAAAATTCAAACTTTCAGAAGAAAACTTATCATTAAGAACATTTTTTATATCATCTAATGAAATTTTATTTTCTCTTAGTGCAATTGCTAAAGACAAATAGAAAATATCATTTTTAGTTCTCAAGGCTTCTCCGGCAATTTTTGCCTCTTTAAGTTTGTTAATATCAGGTTCAGATTCATTATAATATGCAATATCAACCCTTGTATCAAATCTTCCAATAATGTTATTCGACTCAAATACATTTGATAAATATTGAGATAAAGAAATTCCTTCTTCTTCAATTTTGGAAACTAAAGAAGACGCGACAATAATAGCCTCTGTTGCACTTTTTTCTCTCATTGCGACAGCACATCTTCCATGCTGAGATTGAATAAGTTCTTCTGTTCCCATAATCATTCCACCAGACTCTTCGCCTCCGAAAAGTAATCTAGGATCTACACCCAAATCTATGGAATTTCCAAAAACATCATCCACAATTACAGAATCATTTGGGTTGTTTTTCAATTTTAATTCAACTTTTTTCATGATATTAGCAATTTCTTTAAAGCCAACAGGAACATTTACAACTTTAACTCCATTATTTTTTGCCCATTCATCCCAAGAAAGAGCAGAAGCTGTTGTTTTTATCATAAATCGAGGATGATTATTCCATAAACCTTTTGATTTTAATTGTTTTGACCAAAAATCCATAAGCATCAAAAAGGCTTGATTTGCACTAAATACAGTCAAAACAGTATCATTATTCAATCGAATATAATCAATACCTAATTTATCTAATTCAGAAATTCTATCAACAGATTCAGTTTGCGTAATCGTCAATCTGTCATGATCCGGATCCGTAATTAGAACAACAGTTCCGATAGGATAACATTTTAATCTTTCGGAATAGTGCATTGTATCTATTACAGGGAAGAATTTTGTACCATCTGGTTTCTTAGCTATAACGGTTGCATCAACCGAATAATCATAAAACGCTTTTTCACCTTTTGGAGTAACATCATATTTACCAATTGAATGGAAGAATGAATCTTCTTCAATATCAAACCAATCAAATTTTTCAGAAATATTTAATTTTTTCAAAACTCTTGATAAAGTTCTATAAGCAGAACCTCCAACGTTTTCAATAACAATTTTTGAATTTAATTTTTTGATTAAGTCTAAATTTACATCTTGAGCAACACCGGATTTCAAATATTCAACGTATAAGTCAACACCGTCATCTACAAGTTTTAGAACTTCCTCATTAATTAATGGATTATCTGAAGCTGAAATTTTAATTTCATAAGAACCTTTTGTGTTAACTTCATCAAAAATAGACTGAATCTTATTAACAAATTCCATTGACTCTTCCGGTAAATATTGACTACCTTGACAGTTCAAATCTTTTGTAGCATTTTTAACTGAAATACCATGGCTGGAAGTAATATATTCTCCGCCTAATAAATCCAATTTAAAAGCTAAAAATGAAGCTAACCAAATAGGAATAGTTTTTTTGCCCGCAGGAACTAAGGTTTCAATTCCTTGAGCCGCCTGAATTCTAGTAATTGCATCTAAAAATAATTGAGAATTATAACGAACTTCACAACCGGCAACTTTAACAATTCTTTTATTTGGATATTTTTCTTTGGCAACAAGAGCCTTAGCCAATGTTGCGAGAACAATACCAACTAAATTGATAGGGAATCTTGTATCTTGTGGATTCAAAATATTTTGAGGACCTCGAATACCTGCAGTTGAAACTTTTGCTTCTTTTGCATAACCGGCAAACCAATCCTCTAACCCTAGACCTTCTGGATTAGATTGTTCATCATATGGTTTTAAATGTTCTTTTTTCAGAATGAATGAAAATTCACCTTTATTATTAAAATCCATGAGATTCAAATTCTTAATATAATCAGGGGTTTTATCATATACACTTTTAAATAATTCGTTTTCTAACGGATTATCAGATTTTTTTAATTCAAGCATCTCTATATCTCCTTACTTTTCCTTGATAATACAATAAAAAAAATTTATAATGTAGCCTTGAAATATATTTTTATGTATAATATTCGTACAGACAATGGAGAGCAAAATTATGACAAAACAAAAAAAACAATATTCTTCAAGAAAGGCATCCCAATTTAACATTTGGAGAGCCTTGTTTCAATTATTAGTCTGTAAGATTGGCTATATGGTAAGATTAAAATTAGTATATCGATTAGAAGTTCACGGACTTGAAAATGTCCCAAAAGATAATCGATATATTGTATGCCCAAACCACTTATCAACTTTAGACCCACCATTAATGGTTGCAGTTATGCCAAGAAACGTTTCATTTATGGCGAAAAAGGAATTGTTTGATATTCCATTTTTAAGATGGTGGATTGATTGGCTTGGTGCATTTGCTGTAAATAGAGAAAGCCTTGGACCATCAACAGTAAAAACCGTTCAAACAATTAGGGAAAGTAACTGGGTTCTTGGAATGTTTCCTCAAGGAACAAGAGGAATTCCAGGGGAAATAAGGGGCGTTACTAAAGGTTTTGCTGGACTTGCAAAATTAACAAAATGCGATATTTTACCTGTCGGAATAATTGGTTCAAATGAAGTAAAAAGATGGCCATTTACAGGCAAAATTATTGTTAATATCGGAAAACCAATTCCTTATAACAAAAATACTGATATTGTTAAAGAAAAATGGATTGAAGAAATTCAAAAACTAACAGGGTTTAAGTATATTGACGAACCAACAGACAAAATTGCTGAAGGAGAAAAGAACAATGGATAAAGAAGTGCGAAACTTCAACCGAAGATATGCAAAAGAATATAACATATTTAGGACGATTTTTTACATGAGTTTCTTATATATAGTCGTATATGGATTCTATCTTATCTTCTATAATTTTAAAGTTGAAGGAAGAAAAAATCTTCCTGCACATAAAGCAAAAGCGGGAAAATACATATACGCTGCAAATCATGTTTCAATATTTGATCCCCCAATGGTTTCAATGGCTGCAAATTGTCCTGTTGCATTCATGGCTAAAAAAGAACTTTTTGACCCTAGTGAAAAACTCAGTTGGTTAGTTAAAAGGCTCGGAGCGTTTGCGGTAGATAGAACAAAACCGGAAATTGCAACATTCAAAACAGTTAGAGATGTTTTAAGTACCAGTTGGTCTTTAGGAATTTTCCCTCAAGGAGGAACTAGACCATATGGAAAACTAGAAGGAATTAGAAAAGGGTTTGCCGTAATCGCAAAAAATGCAAAAGCAGATATTATTCCTGTTGCTATTGCTGACTGGGATGGTTATCCGAAATTAAAACCATTCACAAGACGAAATGTAACAATTAAAGTTGGAAAACCAATATCTTATAAATTAAAAGAAGAAGAGATTATCTATGAATGGTGTAAACAGATTTCTGAAATGGCTGGATATGAAAACTGTGCAGAAATTCCAGAATCTTATATAGCAACAAACGAAGATATTCCAGCAAAAGTTCTAAATTAAATAACAAAAAAATAAAACATATCCTTTTAGGATATGTTTTAATATATTAATAAAGCCCCCCTTTTACAAGGGGCTTTATTTTATTTAAAGAAAGGAATTTTTATAAATCAACTGCGATAGATTTTAAACCTAAGCTGCTGCTTTAACAGGTTCTTGTTTAGGCTGATCCATTTTTATTTGTTGAGTCTTTGCTTGTTCTGGTTGAGCTTGAACTTGGTTTAATTTATCTAATGCAGCTTTTGCAGCTTCTGCTACATTCGGATCTTTATCATCTTTAGCTACAGTAAATACTGTTGTTAAGTCTTTTTTGTATTCTGGGTTTTGTAAGTAACTCAATGCTTCAATTGCAGATGCTCTTACCATTGGGTTTGGGTTGTCTTTCAATTGATCTACAATTGTTACAGCTCCAGGAAGTTCTGTTAAAGGAACTGTAGAATTTGATAATCTAGCTACTTCATCAGCATAAAGTTTTTGCATTATTGCTGATGTGAATAAAGCATAACTTTTATTTCTTTCAGCCTTTTCTTGTGGTGAAATTGTATTAGCTAAAGTTTTTTCTTGATCAGTTACTTCTTTACCTGACATAATTTTTTCTCTAGCAGCAACTTGTTCAGCAGTTGGACCTTCTAATTTGCTAGAATCGAAGTTAATAATATTTGTTAATGCATCAAATACTTTTGTATCAACTAATTCAGTTGCTTTTTCAGGAGATTCTTTTACCATTTTAGCAATTTCTTCCATACCTGAAACTTGAGCATCAAAATCAGGATTTGCTAATTTTGCAATAAAAGAATTCAAATCAACTTGAGGTGTAACCGGTTCAGAAGGAACAACTTCTGGTTTTGCAGCTTCTGCTGCTTTTGGAGCTTCTTGAGGAGTAGCTACAGGTTGAGCAGCCTCTGGAGCTTTTGGAGCTTCAGAAATTTGTGGTTGAGGAACAACTACAGGAGTTGGCTCAACAGGAACTTGTTGTGGAACTACCGGTTGATTAAAATTTTGTTGTTGAACAACTGGAGCTACTTCTGGAGCCTTTGGAGCTTCTTGAGGAAGAGCTGCTACCGCAGGAGCCGGAGTTTGAGCTACAGGTGCTTGAGCAGGATATGTCATTTGTGGTGGCATATAGCAAGGTTGTTGTGCTGCTTGCGGGTAGTTATATACCGGAGCTTGGGGGTAATTATAAAGCGGCACTGTTGGTTGAGCATATGCTGCTTGTTGTGGTTGTTGTCCTGCTACGCCTTGAGTTCCAACGGATGGATTACTGATTTCGATATTTACAGCGTTATATTTTGGTTGTTGTGGAACAGGCATATATGTTGTCTGTTGTTGTACCATATAAGGGTTTGTCATCGGTACACATGGAATTTGATTCATAAATTTTTCCTTTCCTACATAAAATTGAGTCTATTACCATTCTACCCTTTAAATAACTATGAAGGGAAAATATTGCTAAAATCTAAGAATATTTTAATAAAACTTTACATTAGAACTTAAAAAGGCAGCTATAACTGAATTGTAACCATTTACAAATTCTACAAAATTTAAACTGGAAAGAATAGCATTTTTATGATAAAATTTTAAGAGTAAGGGGTATTAATCAGCCTAAAAAGCACGATATATTTGAGGATATAGATGAAGATAGATAAAACTAAAACAAATTCCATTAGAAAAGCATTTGGAAAAACTTTAGCTGAAATTGGAGAGTTAAATGAAAAAATTGTTGTCATGGATGCAGATTTGGCATGCTCAACCCAGACAAAAATTTTTGCAGATAAATTTCCTGAAAGATTTTTTGAGTGCGGAATTGCAGAACAAAATATGGTTGCAACTGCGGCAGGTTTAGCTTCAGAAGGGAAAATCCCATTTATTGCAAGTTTTGCGATGTTTGCAACAGGAAGAACATATGACCAAATAAGAAATGGAGTTTGTTATCCTGACTTCAATGTAAAAATCGTAGGTACTCACGGAGGAGTAACCGTAGGAGAAGATGGAGCAACACACCAAGCATTAGAGGATATTTCTTTAATGAGAGGTATTCCGCACATGACAGTCATTGTTCCCGCAGATTGCAGAGAATGCGAAGAAGTGATTAAATATGCGTCCTTGCATGACGGTCCAATGTATATAAGAATATCTAGAAGCAATGTACCTGATATATTTGATGACAGCTATCATTTTAATATTCATAAAGCAGTTGTAGTTGAAGAAGGTACGGATGTTTCAGTCTTTACCAATGGTGAAACTTTAGCAGAAGTATTATTAGCAGCAGAAGAACTAAAAAAAGAAAACATTTCACTTGAAGTAGTTAATGTTCCTGTTGTTAAGCCATTAGATTTTCAAACAGTAATTGAAAGCGTAAAGAAAACAAAATTTGCAATTACAGTTGAAAACCACTCTATTATTGGGGGGCTTGGATCTGCAATATGCGAAACACTTGCTGATAAATTGCCTTCAAAAGTGTACCGTGTCGGAATTCATGATGAATTTGGACAAAGTGGTAAAGCAGAAGAGCTTATAGAATATTATGGACTAGATTCGAAAACTCTTGCTAAAAGAATTAGAACAATGATAAAAAAAGAAAAAGAACAGGGTAATATATGATAACATTTCAAAATGTAACCAAAAGATATAAAAATGACCACTATGCGTTAAAGAATGTTAGCTTACAAATACATTCAGGGGAATTTGTTTTTATTGTAGGAGCTTCTGGTGCAGGTAAATCTACGCTTATGAAACTTTTATACAGTGAAGAAAAGCCTACAAGTGGGATTGTATCTATTGGGGGACTAAATATAGCAAACTTAACAAATAATAAGATTCCAAACCTTAGAAGATGTATGGGAATTGTTTTCCAAGATTATAAATTATTACAAAATCAAACAGTATATGATAATGTTGCATACGTAATAAGAACTCTTGGAATCAGCAGTAAAGAAATTGATGCTCGTGTAAATGGAGCACTAAAAATTGTTGGTCTACACGAAAAGAAAAAAGCAACCCCTGCAGAATTATCCGGAGGGGAGCAACAGAGGGTTGGAATTGCGAGAGCAATCGTAAACGGACCTCCACTGTTAATTGCAGATGAACCTACAGGGAACTTGGATCCAAAGAATTCAATGGAAATCATGCAAATATTAGATCAAATCAACCAAAGAGGAATCACTGTTATTGTATCTACGCACGATAACGCAATGGTTGACTACTTCAGAAAAAGAGTTATTACTCTTGATCATGGAGAAATAGTAAGAGACATACAAGCAGGTACTTATGAATAAGAACTTAAAATCAAACGTAAAAAAACATATCCCTAAAGATTGGTTATGTGAGTTAAGAATACTTTATAGATTAGGAAAAGAAACATTTAATGATATTATCCGTACTGGATGGGTAAACATTGTAATTATTACAACAATGGCTGCAATTCTTATGATATTTGCAGCATGTTTCAGAACCGCACTTTCAATATCATCCTTTTCTAAAGAACTTGGAAGTGCGTTAGAAATTTCTGTTTACTTGAAAAATAGCTCAAATGCCAAAGAAGTTAAATCTGAAATCTCAAAATTTGAGCATGTTGAAAGTATTGAAATTATTCCAAAAGCAGAATCTTGGGGTAAATTAAAAAATGAAATGAGCTTGCCAAATATTGATAATCCCCTTCCTGATACTTTGCACGTAAAAGTAGATATGCCGGAACATCTGCAAGGAGTATTTGACAATATAAAAACAATTCGTTCTGTTGAAGATATGAGTTATGCAAAAGATTTGGCAACAAAAATCGAACTTGTTAACCACGTAGTTAAAACAATTACAATTGTTGTTATAGGCATAATGGGATTATTAACAATAACAATTATTAATAATACTATTCAACTTGTTATACAATCAAGAAAAGAAGAAATTGAAATCATGAGGTTAATGGGTGTAAGCAACTGGTACATAAGATTCCCATTTATCATGCAAGGAGCATTTTACGGATTTACAGGGTCATTACTAGCTCTTATTCCACTTAATTACATTCAGAATGGATTAGTTAATGTCCATAAATTCTTTATGATACCATCTCCTCCTTATGCCCAAAATTTAGTTATTCTTGTTATGTTTTCAATGAGTATTTTATTTGGTGCAGTTGGAAGTTTTTGGTGTATAAAAAAACATTTACAGGTTTAATATTTAATGGTTGAAAACAGCAATATATTATTAATATCTGAAGAAGATGATGTAACAGAACTAATTTTAAAAAAATTAGTTCTGTTACGTGATAATGACAAAATTAAAACCTCTGGCTATAAAGAAGCAAAAAAAATTCTTCAAAACTCATTATGTTATGTTGTTTTGCTATATATCAGCGAAAATGAACAAGAACAAGTTATTAAATTAATTAATTCTATAAAAGAAACAAAAACAGATGTCGAAATCATACTCATTGTAAAGGATATAAATCCTGAATTAATTTTAAAAGCGTACGATGCTGGCATATATGATTATTTAACGATTGATTCTGAAAATTTTGATTTTGCAATTAAAACAATAAATTGCTTTAAACTTCAAGCATTAAAAAATGTAGAGCAAAGAAATGAGAAATTTCTATATCAGCAAGGTGTAATTGATGAAAAAACAGGTCTTTACAAATACAACTACTTGAAAGAAATTTTTATTGATATAGCAGATGATTTAAGAATTCAAAATGGAATAATTGCAATCCTAACATTAGACGAAAAAAATAAAACAAAAATATCCACAAACCGCCTTGCCGGAATTATCAAAAACTCAATCCGAAAAGAAGACATTATTGCAACTGCAAGAGGTGGAAAATTTTATTTGATATTACCTAACATTGATTTTGACGGCACAAAAAATCTAATTCAAAAAATTCAAGATAAAATAGGTGATAATTTCAAAATTAGAGCAGGAATCTCCAAAATAGGTATCCAATCTTTTGAAGCCCTTGATAAAATCACACAAGACAGCTTAAAATCTGCAATTCAGAACGATGAAATAACTGCATCACTTTCAGCTTCATTAGAGTTGGCAAATGGATGGTTAGACGAAGAGCAAGCTCCACATAAAGATTTTAAACTATTCAAAGTCGCATTCACGAACAAAATGAAAAATATTATCGAGCCAATATTTTTTAGATTTCAAAAAGAATGCGAAACAAAACTTACCAATACACAAGTAAGCCAGTATTCAAATAATATTGAAAGCGTTTTTAGCCTAAAGAATGATATTTTGCATAGTGAACTGATTCTTAGATTTAATGGTTATGCCAAATTTAAGATTGAAATAACACATAGCGGTTTAGATAGTGCAGAAAACTCAAAATTTGAAATTCCGCTTAGTACATTAACAGAAAAGGAATTAACGAAACTTTTAAAGCAATTAAAACAAGAGTATAAACAATACGCATTTAAAAAAGGAGAATAGAAATGTTAAATATTGAAGAAAGTGCTTTAGTTATTATCGATGTTCAAGACCGATTGGTACAAGCCTCAAAATATGGCGAAGAAGTTGCACAAAATATGACAAAAGTAGCCAAAGCTGCTAAGGTCTTAGGAATTCCAACAATCGTTACTGAACAGTACCCAAAAGGATTGGGACATACAGTTCTTCAATTACAAGAAGCATTTGATGAAAAAACTTTCGTTACCGAAAAAGCATCTTTTTCAGCTCTATTAGAACCATCATTTGAACAAAAAATTAAAGAAATTAAAGAAGCTGGAATAAAACAAATCGCAATCGGTGGCATAGAAACACATATTTGTGTTCTACAAACAGCAGTTGCTCTGATGAACGAAGGTTTTGAAGTTTATGTTATCAAGGATGCTTGTGCTAGCAGAAATAAAAAAGAATATAAAACAGGTCTAGAACTACTTAAACAATATGGGGCAAAAATTACTTGTGTTGAAATAGCCTTATTTGAATGGTTAAAAACCTCTAAAAACCCAAATTTCAAAGAAGTTCAAGCATTGATAAAATAATAAAATACGAAAAAATCTATAAGAAGGAACCAAGATTGCTTAAAACTTGGTTCCTTTATTTTAATTACAAACTTAAAACAACCATTTCACAATTTTTACAATCGAATTTCAAAGGATATTTTTTACCCTTTGAATCCACCAAATAAAGTTTTTTACAAGCTTTTCCACATAATCCAGTTGCAAATTTTAGACAATGTTTGGTTCTCATCAATTCAATATTGGATTTTATTGATTGCTGAGCCTCTAATGCAGGCTCTATAACTTTGCAATTACAGTTTTCATAAAATTTTTCAGCCTCTGAATTAAAAACATTTCCCTTATAATCAATTTCTCTTTCTGTGAATTGGGCATAACCAATAGGTTTTTGAGGTTTTCGCTTATAATTCCTTAATCTTTCTTCACTTAACATATTTAACAATATACGTCTTAACTCATTCATCTTTGAAACAGGAATAAATTTTAAATTATCATCCAATATTTTAATATTCATAAGATAAAAATTGCTATCACCCATTTTGTTAAATTGAGAGGCGTAATTTTGTTTTAATTTTTCAATATTTTGAGCTATTTCGCCATCAGGCAAATTTATATTTACACTATTAGAATCTTCATCTATAGCAATAATTTTAGAATTTTCAATAATAATACTAACGCCAATTTTTCGTACAGTTTTAGATGTTTCAAGCTGTTTTTCGAATTTTGAATCGAAATTTCGATACAAAATAAGTCCAGTTTTCAAGCCATCCATCTTATTTGGATAAACACGATGTCCTTCAACCTTGTTAACGAGAAAACCGGTCATTTCTCCATTATTCATAAAACAAATACCGTCTTGAGAATGTAAATCAGCATCAATTTCAAAAGAATTATTATACATTCTTAAAATTTTTCCAATTTTTTCACCTTTCGATTTTGGGGAAGTGAAATTGAAACATTGCTCTCTTCCATTTAAGAAATATGAGGTATATCCTCTATTAAATGTTTTATACACATTTGGTTCAAAATCGAGAAAAACTTTTCCCGAAGACGTTCTATTTGCATATTTATTAATTAAATTATTATAATATGCCGTAACATTACGAACATAGCTTATATCTTTTAACCGGCCTTCAATTTTGAAGGATTTTACACCGCAATTAATAAGTTTTTCAATATTTTCAGAGGCATTAAAATCTTTCAATGATAACAAATATTTATCCTTTAACAGAACCTTTCCTGACTCATCAACTAGAGAATACTTTTTTCGACAAGGTTGAGCACACTCTCCACGATTTGCAGAACGTCCTCCATTTGCAAAAGATAAATAACATTGCCCACTGTAAGAAACGCACAATGCCCCATGAATGAAGGTTTCAATATCACAACTAGTATTTTGGCAAATTTCTGCGATTTTATCAATCGAAAGTTCTCTGGCTAATATGACTCGAGCAAAACCCAAACTATCGAAAAACTTAGCCTTTTCAAGAGTTCTCGTATTACATTGAGTACTTGCATGTATTTCTATTGGAGGTAACTTACCATCAATTGCAGCTTTTAACAAGCCCATATCTTGAACAATGATAGCATCAACCCCAATATTATATAGGTTTTTAACCAAATCAATTGCATTATCAAGCTCTTTATTATTAAGAATTGTATTAATTACTACGTGAATACTTACATTAAATATATGAGCAAATTTTACAAGCTTTTCTATATCTTCTAGGGAGTTCGGTGCATTTTTCCTTGCACCAAAATCCGTCGCACCGATATAAATTGCATCCGCACCACTATTTATTGCAGCTATTGCAGTTTCTAAATTTTTTGCCGGAGCCAATAATTCAACACTTTTCATAGCTACATTTTACTATAAAATTATCAATAAATTGTAATATTTAGAATATATTTTACAATTAATGATAAAATTTTATAAAGAGGTAGATATGAAAATAGCATTAATAAACCATGGATGTGCAAAAAATCTAGTAGATGCAGAACTTATGTTAGGTCTATTAGATAAAAAAGGATATGAAATAACACTGGATGAAAATGAAGCAGATATAGTTATCGTAAACACATGTTCTTTTATACATGATGCGGAAAAGGAATCTGTTCAAAGCATTCTCCAAATGATTGAGGAAGGTAAAAAAGTGATAGTTACCGGCTGCCTATCTCAAAAACATGATAAAGATTTAAAAGAAGCAATTCCAGAATTGTCAGGAATGATAGGCACATCAAACTTAAAAGATGTTGTAAAAATTGTTGATGACATTGCTAAAGGTCAGGAATATGAAAGTATTATAGACGAAACCCCTGAATATCACTACCTAGAAGATATTCCAAGGCAACAAATAACAATGGGGGCAAGTTCTTATCTGAAAATTGGGGAAGGATGTAACTATAGTTGCGGATACTGTATTATTCCAAAGTTAAGAGGAAAGTATATCTCAAGACCAATAGAAAATATTGTTAAAGAAGCAAAAGCTCTTGTTGATAAAGGTGTAACAGAAATTATTCTAATTGCACAAGACACATCTTCTTATGGAATTGATTTATACGGAAAACAAGCTCTTCCACAATTACTGCAAGAATTAAATAAAATTGAAAACTTGTCATGGATAAGAATTATGTATGCTTACCCAACACAAATGACAGATGAACTTATTGATGCTATCGCAAATTTAGATAAAGTAGTAAAATATGTAGATATACCACTACAACATTCTCATCCTGAAATGCTAAAGAGAATGAAACGCCCAGTAATGGATTATAAAGAACTTGTTCAAAAGATAAGAGATAGAATTCCTAATGTTTCTGTTAGAACCTCACTAATTGTAGGTTACCCAGGAGAAACAGAAGAAGAATTTAACCATTTATATAATTTTGTTAAAGATGTTAAGTTTGATAGAATGGGTGCATTTGAATATTCAAGAGAAGAAGGAACCTATTCTGACACGCTAGAAGGGCATCTTAGCGAAAAAGTAAAAAACGAAAGACGAAATAAACTAATGGAATTACAACAACAAATTTCATTAGAAAACAACGAAAAATATATAGGTAAGACCATAAAATGTATCGTAGAGGGATACACGGATGATGGAGTTATAATTATGAGATCAGAACATGATGCTCCTGAAATTGACGGACTTGTATATGTAACAAGCTCGCAAGAAGTCATCCCTGGAGATATTGAATCCGTTAAAATAACCAGAGCGGATGAATATGATTTATTCGGAGAAATTATAGAGGATTAAGAGGAAATATGGAATATATAGAAAACAAAGAACTTGAAACAAAAGAAGTTAAAGGCATATTTACAGACATGCTTAAGTATGCACCGTCAAAATTATGCGGAATGTTAGGTAACGTTATTACGGTACCAATTTATACCAGCCTATTTTCAACAGAGCAATATGGATTATACACAATATCAATTGCAATGCTGTCATTCCTGTGCATCCTATTTTCCGATTGGGTTGGCTTATCAGGATTAAGATTCTTCCGTCATCACCAATTAATGGAAGATTTGCCAAAATATTTAACAACACTAGTTGCAATACTAACATTAAATATGGTTTTAATGTTTGCAATATCTTTTATATTTAAGGATAGTTTATATAGCTTTTTCCATGTTCCGTTCAAATATTTTCTTGCGGTACTATTCCTTATCATTCCAGTCGCAATAAGAGCATTGTTATCTCAATTACTAAGAGCTCAATTAAAATCAGTATCTTATACTTTAACAACAATCTTAAATCAATTTGCAACAATCTTTCTTGCTGTATTCTTTGCAAAATTCTTCAACCTTGGAGCAGCATCAATTTTATTAGCAATGGGTGTTTCAATATCACTAATAGATATATTATTGCTTTATCAGAGTGAAATTCTCAAGGTTTTTAAATTCCAAAAAATCGAATGGAAATTTATTGTACCAATTATTAAATACGGAGTTCCAATTGCCGCAACATCACTTAGTGCGTGGATTATAA
This sequence comes from uncultured Candidatus Melainabacteria bacterium, assembly GCA_934692295.1. Lineage (GTDB taxonomy): Bacteria > Cyanobacteriota > Vampirovibrionia > Gastranaerophilales > Gastranaerophilaceae > Zag111. Next base: position 4,875 of record CAKUTL010000017.1, on the reverse strand, counting down.
CCCAAAGTAATAAATTTATTATGAATGGTATCAGTGGCTTTTCAAAAGCTGCACTTGTAGGGGTTGGATATGGACTTACTTTACCAATCTTAATGACACTATTTGCAATGATTACAGTTGCTGCAATACCAAGAATTATTAACTTATATGAAGCAAAAATAGATGTAAGACCAATTATTTCAAAATTCTTAGGATATTACATTCTAGTTGCTTTGCCAGTAATATCTATAATTAGCCTTTATAGTGTCGATTATACTCATATGTTTACAAATGCAAAATTCTATGAAGCAAGCATCCTTGTTCCATATTTTTCATTTGGTGTATTTTTCTTGGCAATGACAGACTACACAACATTGCAATACCACCTTGCAAATAAAACTCACATTGAATTTATAATCAAGCTAATATCTGGAATTATCGGTGTTATTCTTAATGTTGTTTTAATTCCGAAGATGGGATTAGTTGGTGTTGGAATAGCAACACTTTCTGCTAATTTCTTGTACTTACTGTTAAGTTTAATTATTGTTCTACCGGAATTAAAATTAAATATGCCTAAAAATACAATATTTAGAATAATAATTTCAGCAATTCCAACAGGGATATTATTGTATATATTTAAGAAATACTTATTATTTATTCCAGGAAGCTGGCAAATGTTATTATGTCTTGTAATATTTTACGCAGGATACGTAATAGCACATAAAACGCTTGTAAAAAATTCTGATTAATATAACTTTACAAAAGATGAATATCTAGCAATTTTATATATTTAGAATCGTTATTAATAGAGTAATAGTTATTTATAGCATGTGAAGCATGGGCTTAAAGAAAAGTAATATTCAACACTATTTTGCCATGTACTTGCTAGAATATATTTAACTAGACCGATTATTTAAACTATCTAATTATATAATTATGAAAGGATATTCACATGAAAAATAGCAGAAAACGTAGTAAACGAATTGTAGCTTCGGCTCTAACGGCTCTATTTATTGCACAACAATCAATGCTATTATCTGTTGTTGCCAGCGACATTTCAGGGGTTACTGGGAATAATGGAGTTTATAATATTAACCCAACAAAGGCAAATGGCGATGTTGGGTTTAGACACTATGAAAACTTTAACTTATCAAAAGGTGATATTGCAAACTTAATCTATAAATATGGTGCAACTGACATTGAAACTTTTGTAAACATGGTTGATAACCAAATTAACATCAATGGTTTGGTTAATACAATGAGAAATAATGGATTCTATAATGGTAAGGCCATATTCATTTCACCAAACGGAATGGTTGTAGGAGCATCAGGCGTTCTTAACGTTGGTTCTTTAGGTGTTTATACTCCAACTCAAGGCAATTATGACGTTTTAAAAAATAAACAAACTACAGAAACTTTAAATGCCGCAACCAGCACTTCAGCTAATGGCGGAGCTCCTGTTACCATCAATGGTAAAGTAATATCAGCAGGGAATGTTGATATTATTGGAGGTCAAGTAAATATTGCCAAAGGAGCAGGCATTATTGGAGGTGTTAACGAAAATCAAATGTTAGCACTTACAAGTGAATCTCAAGCAAATGCTTTATTTAATAACTTAGTTAATACAAGCAATTTATCAACAGGAAATGCTTTCATCAGTGATGCTACCGGTCAAATCAAAATTACTTCAAATACAGGGGTAAATGTTGCCGGTGATGTTGTTAACTATGCAACAGGTGGCAATTACGAATATGGAAAAGGTGCCGCAAATACAAATTACAGCGGAATTGAAATCAATAACTATGGTAAAAACGGAACTGTTATTTCAGGTAATATTGCAAATGCTAAAGGCTTAGTTCAATTTGATAATAACAAAGGTTCTATGGATATTTCTGGGAACGTTAAAAACAACGGCACAACGCAAATATTCAACAGCCCATTTGCAGCATTTTCAAGTGAAGATGAAATCAAATCAAATGCTGAAAATTCAGGTTTAACAATTTCCGGAAACATCGATACTAAAGGAAACTTGTTCATAAGAAATAAAGGTGGACAAGGTTTAAATATTACAGGAACGGTAAATCACGATGGAGATGCAAAAGTTCAAAACGGCTATCTTGCAAATGATGTAGGATACAATATTGCAGATTCAAAACTTGATAATACCGGTGCTTTAAATATTTCTGGGAAATTCAATACAACTGGGAATGCAGAATTTCTTAACACTGAACACGGTCAAGGTGGTTTGAATGTTTCAGGCTCTGTTACAACAGGAGAAGATGCAACATACACTAACCACGGTAAAGCGGGTTTAAATATTAAAAATAACGGTTCTATTTCATCAAACAACCTTGCAATGTTAAATACAGGTGCAGGAGGCTTGAATATATCAGGTTCAGCTACAAATAACAAAACTGCAACTGTTACAAATAAAACCGGAGATTTAACTATTGGTGGAACATTCGTAAATGGTGGTGATTCAACATTTACAAATGATGGACATCAATTTAACATCTCAGGAACAGTAACTAATAAATTGACAGATGAGGAAAAAGAATTCGGCTCTATTAATATGATTAATAATGGAGATGGCGGATTTGTTATTGAAAATAGCGGAAAAGTTAATGCCGAAAATTCTAATTTGTCAATTACTAACAATGCAGGAAACTTAGACATCAATGGAACTGTTGCAAATGATGGAGGGAAAAATCTAACTAATAAAACAACTATTTTAAATGATGGTAATACATTAAACATTGGTAAAACCGGCAAAGTAACGACTTCTGGAAGTTTGGATATTACAAACAATGGTGAAGGCGGAATGAACATTGCAGGAACCGTTAATAATGATAACTCTGCTACTACAGATTCTGATAAGTCTGCTTTCAAAGACAAAAATACAACAACCATCACAAATACTGCAGGAGTTTTGAAAGTTGACGGAAATGTTTCTTCTAACACTTCAGAATTAACAATGACAAATGAAGGAAAAACATTTGAAATCAATGGAAAAGTTTCCGGTACAGATAATAATGTGAACTTAATAAATAAAAATGGTGCATTAGATTTAAATAGCTCAGGCAGAGTTAACTCAACAGATGATATTAATATTACAAACTCTGGCAAAGGTGGCGTTAACGTTAAAGGTTTGGCAAATGCAAAGAATAATGTAAACATCGATAACAAAAATAGTAATGTTGTAATCGGTGATAAAACAGACAACAATAACTATGTTACAGCAGGAAACAATATTAATATTGCAATTGATAATGGAAGTTTACTAAACTATGGAGTTGTAAAAACTTTATTGAATGCAGGTGGCGACTTGAATATGAATGTTACAGACGGAACAATTGGTCTTGATGTCCAACAAAAAGCCTGCCAAGGAACCGGTTGTACAGGTATTGGACCTAAAGCCGATGGTTCAAGAGATTTTACAAAATCAATCAATGGAAATATCAAAGGTAAAGTTACTGCAACAACTACAAACAAAGCCAATAAACCGGATGATTTAGTAATTAACTATGCCGCAATCGATTCTGATATGAATATCGATAAAATTAAAGCTGACGGTAAAGTTATTTTAACAGTGGATGATTTAGATCATATTACAACCGGCAAAGCAAGCGGTAAAAGATATAATATGATTAACGCTAGCACAAAAGAAAATGGAACTAATATTGAAGGTAAAGGAATTTCATTAATTTCAAACGGCAGTATTGGTACTAAGGATAACAAAGTTACATTCATCCAAACAGATGCAGACCACTACAAAATGGATGGATTGGCTAACGAAAATATTTACTTGAAAGAAAATAGCTTTAACGAATATGGCAGAGATGGTGAAGTTATCAAAAACGCAATTTGCACAATGATTGCAAGAGAAGGCGACTTATACCTTGAACTTGCAGGTAATACAACTATCGATAACATTACGGCTGAAGGCGATATGACTGTTATTACAAGAGGTAAAAACCTTACAATAACAAACTTAGGTCATATTGAAGACCCAGCAATCATCAACGGAGAAGATTATTTTGGACCTCATCATGATGGTTATGCGTTCGACAAAGGCTATGATAAAGACGATTATAAATCAGAAATTCTTCCAAACAATGTAATTCTTAAAGCTCTTGATATTAACCACAATATCAGACCTACAGAAGAACTTGTTGACGGAGGACACGAAGCATGGGCTGATTCAACCGTAAGAGTAACAAACGCCGTTCTTGATAACGGGAAAATGGACATCACAGCAGATAATATCTATGCTAACGGAGTTTATGTACACTTTGGTAAAGATGGATATTCTAAAAAGCCGGATGACTCAACAAATAAAATGATAGGTGTTGATGGCGACCCAATGGGTCATTCTGTAAGACCTGATGATGTTGAAGGTATCGGAAGAACTGAAACAGAAAGAAACTACTACGATGAAGATGATACCCCATTAGTTCCAGACACTGATACTGACCCAGATACTGATACCGACACTGACACTGATACTGATACTGACACTGATACTGATACTGACACTGATACTGATACTGATACTGATACTGACACTGATACTGATACTGATACCGATACTGATACTGACACAGATACAGACACAGATACAGATACTGATACAGATACTGATACTGATACAGATACTGATACAGACACAGATACAGATACAGATACAGATACAGATACAGATACAGACACTGATACTGATACTGATACAGACACAGATACAGATACAGATACAGATACAGATACAGATACTGATACTGATACAGATACAGATACAGATACAGATACTGATACTGATACAGATACAGATACTGATACAGACACAGATACTGATACAGATACTGATACAGATACTGATACAGATACTGATACAGACAC